>NZ_BAFW01000377.1 GCF_000308535.1 Nocardia cerradoensis NBRC 101014
CTATCTGGCCACCGCGCGCGTCGTGTCCGCCGATACCCACGTGGTGTCGTTATCGATTCAGTTCACCGTGGGGGCGGTGACCGCGCAGGGCCGGTTCGCCCAGCATTCTCCGACCGGTATCGAGCAATATCTGAACTCGCCGACGCGGGCTGTCACCTATCTGGGATTGATTTTGTCGGCCGGGTTGTACGCCGCGGCGCTGTGGGTATGGCCGACAGTGGTCCGCAGGCGACGTTTTCGGGTGCTCTATCGGGTAGGAATTGCAATTTTCGTCGCCGGATTCGTCTGCCGATTTCTCGTTCTGGTCGCCCAGCAGGATGGCGGTCTGTCCGCGATATCGGTAACGGGTGCACGCACCGTTCTCGAGACCCCGCTCGGAGTGGCGGCGGTGATCGCGGCGTCGGCCTCGATCATCGCCTTCGCGCTCGTCACCGGTGCCGCCCGCGCGGTCGTGGGGGCGGGTGCAGTGCAGGCCGCCGCCGCGGTTGTCGCGGTGACGCTGGACGGTCACGGCGGCTCGGTGCAGGGGTGGCCGTGGTCGTTCGCCGGCACACTGCTGCACGTCTACGGCATCACCGTGTGGCTCGGTGGTGTCGTCGTGGTCGCCTTCGTCCTGCGCGGGGTCCGGAATCGGGGTCGATGGCACGCGGTCGCGGTCGGGCACGTGGTGGCGGCCGTGGCCGGCGGAATCGTGCTGGCGGTCCTGCAGGTGCACCCGCCGGCCGCACTCGTGCACACCACCTACGGTCTGGCCCTGGTGGCGAAAGTCGTTGTGGCACTGGGCGTCGTGTCGCTCGGCTATCTGAGCCTGCGGTGGTTTCGCCGCACCGATACGATCGTCGGCCGGCCCCGGACCCTCGTGCTGGAGACGGCGCTGGCGGTGGTGGTGCTGGCGGTGACTTCGGTGCTGGCGACGCTGGCTCCGGCGAAGGACACCTACACCACCGATCTCGCGACCACGCTCGACTTCGGGGCGGCGCAGGTGCTGCATGTGGGCATCGACTCGATCCGGCACGGCCCGCAGCGGCTCACGGTCGACTACGCCCCGGCGAACACGTCTGTGACGCAGAGTGATTCCGCGACGGTGAGCGTCGACCTCTCATCGGAATCGGCGAATGTGGCCCGGCTGCCGGTGTCATTGGGTCGCCCTGTGACAGAGCGCGGATCGCTGGTGTGGCGCAGCGATCAGCTCATCGTTCCGGCACCGGGCAAGTGGAAAGTCACGGTCCGCTTCGACAGCGGCACCGGTCCGAAACTCGCCTCGTTCCACTACCAGGTTCTGTGAATTGCGAAATGTCGGATGTCACTTTCGTTTCCGTACAGAATTCGGGCTGCCGCGACGCGGATGGTGAAATAAGACTTATCGAATCGCGAAGCTCGGCTACGTTGTTCGGTGATGTGCCACTGTGCACACTTCAGGTGGATCGCGGAAGTACACGCGAATCCGCATCCGCGCGACCGTGTCGTCAGGGCACTGCCGTCATCGAACCCAGTATCGGAGTACCACCATGAAATATTCCGTTTCCGGCGGCCGCAAGCTGCTCGCCGTCCTGGCTGTCGGGGCGGCGGTGCTCACCGGAGGGTGTAGTTCGGCCCTCGGCGGCGATTCCGGATCCGGTGGCGCGCTGAACTCCGACCGCACTCTCACATTGGCCCTCTCGCGTCAGTTCACCGGTCTCAATCCGCACAACGGCGGCTCACCCGACAGTGACGGCTCGGTCAAAGGCACTGTGTACGAGGCGCTGACCACGCTGGATCCGAGCGGAGGGGTGCACCCGCGACTCGCCACTTCCTGGACCTCGCCCAGCCCGCTGGAATGGCGGTTCACCCTGCGGCAGGGCGTGCACTTCTCCGACGGGACGCCGCTGACCGCGCTGGATGTGGCGTGGAACTTCGCCGAACTGCTGGACCCGGCGACCAAGAGCCAGCTGGGCGCGCAATTCAAGATCTACGCCGATTCGGTGACCGCCGAGGGCGCCGACACCGTGGTGTTCCATCTGAAGCAGCCGGCGATCGACCTGCCCTCCCGGCTGTGGAACTTCTACCTCACCACCCAGAAGTTCTGGGAGACAGGCAATCTCAACACCCAGGCGCTGGGCACCGGCCCGTACGTGCTGAAGTCCATCGACTTGGAGAACGGTGCGCAGATCGAGGCGAACCCGGAATATTGGGGCACCCGACCCGCCTTCCCGCACGTGAAATATCGGGTGCTGCCCTCGGAGGCGGCCCGCGTCTCGGCGGTGCAGGCCGGTGAGGTGGATATCGCGCTGAATCTGGACCCGCTCAGCCTGGATCAGTTCGCCGGGAACAAGGACTACCGCTCCACGCTGTCGGACAGTTCTTGGGTGCAGGTGATCTCGATCAACTCGAACAAAGGCGGGCCGTTGGCCGATATACGGGTGCGCCAGGCGCTCAACTACGCCATCGACAAGAAGTCGATCATCTCCGGACTGCTGAAGGGTGCGGTACAGCCTTCGCAGGGGCAGATCATCGCGCCGCCGTTCTTCCAACCCAATCCGGCTATCACCGCCTACGACTACAACCCCGACAAGGCGCGGGCGCTGCTCGCCGAGGCGCGGCATGCCAACGACGTGGTGCTGACCCTCGACATTCCGGCCGGTACCTACGCCGCGGGCACCGCGATCGGGCAGGCCGTGGTGCAGCAGGCCGCCGCGGTCGGCATCAAGATCAACATCACTGAGACACCCTTCCCGGCGTGGCTGGCGCGCCAGAACCAGCCCAGCGACCAGGCCGCGGACCTGGTGTATATCGGCTGGGGCGCCTACTACAAGGACGCCTGGACCGTCTTCGACCCGTTCACCAGCAAATCCCGCTACAAGCAGAGCAATATCACCGACACGGTCTTCGACGACCTGGTCAACAGGCTGCAGGCGGCCACCGATCCGGGCACCGCGCGGGATCTGGCGAATCAGGCCACCCAGCGCTACCACGATCAGGCCCACACCGTCTTCCTGTGGCCGGGCACCTTCACCTCGTTGGTCCGCAACGGCCTGACCTGGGCACCGCGGACCACCCGCTATCTCTACGCACAGGAGGTCGGCCGGGCATGAGCGACGCGACCGGAGGTGGCAGCTTGCGTTACCACGCAGTGAGCCCCGAACGCCCGAAAAGGATGCTGCCATGAGCGAACGGCAACTGTTTCTCGCGGGATACGTTCTGTTTCCCGGCAATCACTACGTGGGTGCCTGGCGCCATCCGTATTCCGAGCGCGATTTCAACGATCGCACCCTGTTCGAGGATGTCGGGCGCACCCTGGAGCGGGCCAAATTCGATATGGCCTTCATCCCCGAAACCCTCGCCTTCAACCCGAATTTCGCCCGCTACGGCCTCAGCAACGCGATCAAGCACGAGCCCACCCAGTTGGCGGCGGTGATCGCGGGCGTGACCCGGCATCTGGGTATCGGGGTGACGCTGTCGGCCAGCTACGACGCGCCCTACCACCTGGCGCGCACCCTGAGTAGTTTGGACCAGTTCAGCGGCGGCCGGGTGGCGTGGAACATCATCATGAGCAAGGGGGAAGCGACCCAGGCGAATTTCCCGTTCGTCGAGGAGCTCGAACGCGCCGAACTCTACGACCGCGGCGACGAAGTGGTGGAATCGATTGTCGCGCTGTGGGATTCGTGGGCCCCGAATGCACTGGTGGCGGATGTGGAGACCGGGATGTTCGTCGATACCGACAAGGTCACCACACCCGATTATCGCGGCAAATACGTACAGGTGCGCGGACCGCTGACCCTGCCGCGCTCGCCGCAGGGCAAGCCGGTGCTGATCCAGGCCGGAGATTCTCCGCGCGGCAGGCGATTCGGCGGGAGGTGGGCCGAACTGGTGTTCGCGATCGAGAACAACGAGGCGGATCTGCGCGCGAAACGTGAGGATCTGCGAAGGCTGGCCGCTGAGGCCGGGCGTGACCCCGACAGCATCAAGCTCATCGCCGCGGTGCAGCCGATCGTGGGGGAGACCACCGAGATCGCCCGCGCCCGGCAGCGTTTCCTCGGCGAGCTCATCGACACCGACGCCGCGGTGGCATTCCTGAGCCAGTTCGTCCGCACCGATCTGACCGGATTGGATCCGGGCCTGCAGTTCACCGACGCGGTGGCGCAGCGCTCCACCGATGCGGCGGCGGGGGTGCGGCTGCTGGACAACCTCACCGCGCTGGCGGCCGGCAACGGCGAAACCCTGGGCAGCGAACTGACCCTGGGGGAGATCGCCCGGCACTTCGGCGCCAGTGAATTCACCCCGCAGCTGGTGGGCACCGGCGTCGAGGTGGCCGACCAGATGGCCCATCTGTTCGAGGTCGAGGCCGTCGACGGATATGTGCTCTCGCCCACGCACTTTCCCGGCGCCTTCGACGATGTGGCGCGTGCGGTGGTGCCGCATCTGCAGCGGCGCGGCATCTTCCGCACCGACTATGCCGACACCACCCTGCGCGGCAATCTGCTCGGGCGCAGATATTCCCCCGGAGGCTCGTGATGACCACGGCGACAACCGGCCGGGTTCTGCGGTTACCGTTGGACCTGCGGTACCTGGGGCGGCGGGTGCTCACCGGGCTGCTCGCGGTGTGGGGTGCGATCACTCTGGTGTTCTTCGCCCTGTATTCCAGCGGGAATCCGGCGATCATGCTGATCGCGCCCGACGCCCCGGCCGGGGAACTCGAGCGGGTCAGCAGACTGTACGGATTCGACCGGCCGCTACCCGAACAGTACGCACGATTCCTGCTCGCGATGATCACCGGTGATTTTCCGAAGTCGTTGCGCTACAACGACGACCCGCTGGCGCTGGCGCTGAATCGGCTGGTGCCCAGCGCGACGCTCGGTGCGGCCGCGCTGCTGTTCGGCATCGTCGTCGGCGGTGCGATCGGCTATGTCGCGGCCACCAGCCGTTCACCGTTGCTGCGCCGGCTGCCGGTGTCGGCGGCGACCGTGCTCGACGCGATCCCCGGATTCTTCCTCGCCGTGCTGCTGGTGCTGGTGTTCTCGGTGAGCCTGCATCTGCTGCCCTCCCGCGGTTCGGGCACCCCCGCACATCTGGTGCTGCCCGCGCTGACTCTGGGAATCTTCTTCGTGCCCAGCATCTCTCGCGTATTCCGCACCGCGCTGGTGGAGGTGCTCGACGCCGACCACGTGCGTACCGCGCGAGCCAAGGGACTGCACCCCGTGCGGCTCACGCTGCGTCATATCGTCGGCAATTCGCTGGGGTCGACGCTGAACGTGCTGGGTATTCAGGCGGGCGTCCTGCTGGGCGGGGCAGTGGTCACCGAATCCATCTTCTCCTGGCCCGGTGTCGGGCAGCTCTCGGTCAACGCCGTGCAGAACCGCGACTACCCACTGGTGATCGCCTGCGTCCTCGTCATCGCGGTCGGGTTCGTGGTGATCAATCTGGTGGTGGATATCCTTGCGGCACTGTTCGATCCGAGGATTGCGCGGTGAGCGCGCGCACGCACCGGCCGATCGCCGTGACGGCGGGGGCGGCTGTGCTGGTAGTCCTGGTGGTGCTCTCGCTGGCGGCGCCGCTGCTGAGCGTGCACGGCCCGCTGGATCAGGATCTGGGCGCGGTGCTGCGCCCGCCGAATGCCGCGCATTGGTTCGGTACCGACGAGCTCGGCCGCGACGTCTATGCCCGGGTGCTCTACGGCGGGCGCATCGGCCTGACGGTCACCGCGATCGCCTCGGTTATCGCGGCCACGCTCGGGCTGCTGCTCGGGCTGCTGGGTGCGCTGTTCGGCGGCTGGGTGGATGGTCTGGCCGGGCGGCTGGCCGATGTGCAGCTGGCCATTCCGAGTATCGTGCTCGCGCTGGTGATCCTGTCGTTCGTGGGCAATTCGTTGGTACCGCTGGTCGCTGTGCTGGTGTCGGGGTCGTGGGTGCTGACGTTCCGGGTGGTGCGCGGGCATGCGCAGTCGATCGTGCGGCGCCCGTTCATCGAGGCGGCGCGGCTGTCCGGCGCCGGGCGCTGGGACATCGCGGTGCGCCATCTGCTGCCCGGCGTGCTGCCGCTGTTCACGGTGGCGTTCACCCTCAACGCCTCGGCGATCCTGCTGCTGGAATCGAGCCTGGGCTTTCTGGGACTCGGGGTGCAGCCGCCCACACCGGACTGGGGATCGATGGTCGCCGACGGGCAGGCGCGCCTGGACAACGCGCCCTGGGTCGCGCTGTTTCCCGGTGCCGCATTGATCCTGGCCATCGTCGGTTTCCAGCTGACCGGCGACGCGCTGTCGGAACGGTTCCAGGGCGGCGTGCGCGGCAGCGGAACCCGACTGCTGCGCGCATGGCGTCGCCCGGACGTCGCGCCGGTTCGAGAGGAGACCCCCGCATGACCACCAGTCTGCTGACGGCCGCCGGCACCGCGGCGGATCCGCCCGGGGAACCGGTCGCGGTGGTGGCGAATCTGCGGGTCACTGTCGGCCCGGAGGATGCACCCACAACCGTGGTCCACGATGTCGGCCTCGACGTGAAGCGCGGCGAAACCGTCGGGCTGGTCGGCGAATCCGGTTCCGGTAAGACCATGACGGCGCTGGGCATCGCGGGCTTGCTGCCGCGCGGGGCGCGCCTGTCCGGCGGGCGAGTCCTGCTCGCCGGGCTCGATCCGGCACAGGTGCCGGCGCGGCGCCGGGCGCGAGCGGTATCCGATCGGATCGGCGTGGTGTTCCAGAATCCGACGGCTTCGCTGAATCCGCGCCTGACCATCTCCACCCAGTTGTTCGAGGCGCTGCCGCGCACCCTGCGGCGGCGCCGTGAGTGCGCCGCCCGTGCCGCCGAACTGCTGGAACAGGTCGGCATCGCTGACGTCGGCAAGACGCTGGCCGCATTCCCGCACGAACTGTCGGGCGGGCTCAACCAGCGTGTGATGATCGCGCTCGCGCTGGCGCGTCAGCCCGCCCTGCTGATCGCCGACGAACCGACCACCGCGCTCGATGTCAGCGTGCAGGCGCAGGTGCTGGATCTGATCGATCGGCTCAAGGTGGAGCTCGGCCTCGGCGTGCTGTTGGTCAGCCACGATATCGGCGTGATCGGCGACCGCACCGATCGCGTGCATGTCATGTCGGCGGGCCGGATCGTCGAATCCGGGCCTACCGCAGAGGTTTTGCGCACACCACGTCACGACTACACCAAACAGCTGCTGAGTGCCACGCCCGCGCTGCTGCGGCATCGCGACGGCACCGCCGAAGCGCCGTCCGGTCCCGCGCTGCTGGGTGTGCGCGAGGTGCGCCGCGAATTCCGGGTGACGGTGCCCGGCCGGGTGCGCCGGGCCCGCCACATCGCGCTGGACGGAGTGACGCTGGAGGTGCGCGCGGGTGCCGCGGTGGGCATCGTCGGCGAATCCGGTTCCGGCAAAACGACTCTCGCACGTCAGATTGTCGGCCTGGATCGTCCCGACAGCGGAGCGATCGAGTACGGCGGGGTGGCGTTGGACGCCCTCGACCGCCCGGCTACCCGGCAGTGGCGCCGCGCCGTACAGTACGTCTTCCAGGATCCCTACGGCGCCCTGGACCCCCGGCTGACGGTGGCGCGGTCCATCGCGGAACCGCTGGAACTCAACGGTGTCGATCTGGGCGGTACAACCGTCGACGAGCGGGTGCGTCAGTTGCTGGCCGAAGTCGAGCTGCCGGCTGAGTACGCACACCGCCTGCCGCACGAGCTGTCCGGCGGACAGCTGCAACGGGTGGTCATCGCCCGCGCGCTGGCCAACGACCCCACCGTGATCGTCGCCGACGAACCGGTGTCGGCACTGGATCTGTCGGTGCAGGCCCGCATTCTGCGGCTGCTCGAACGGCTGCGGCGGGAACGGGGCCTGACCCTGCTGCTGATCTCTCACGATCTGGCCGTCGTGCGGTTCTTGTGTGACGAGGTGGTGGTGCTGCAGCACGGCCGCATCGTGGAGGCCGGCGCCACCGGGCGCATCTACACCGAACCCGAACACCCCTACACTCGCGCGCTGCTGGCCGCAGTTCCGGGTAAATCCATCGAACCCTACCGGGGAGAGCTACAGTGACCGACACCGGCACAACGATTTTCGACACCCGCAGTGTGCTCTCGCGGCGCGGCGCGCACGAATCACCGCTGGGTGGATTCGGTCCGGCGGCGACCGCTGTGGCCCCCGACGCCATCCGGCTGCTCGGCGGCGTACCGGCCGACGAGGCGCTGCCGGCACAGCGGCTGCGAGAAGCCTTCGACTCCGCTCTCGGTGAGGGCTCGTCCTCGGTTGCCGCACTGCAGTATTCGACCGCGACCGGAATCGAGCAGCTGCGCGACCGGCTGGCGCGACACGAGGACACCGAGCCCGATCGGGTGCTGATCACCAACGGCGCCCTGCACGGTCTGAGCCTGCTCTTCAACGCGGTGCTGGACCCCGGCGACACGGTGGTGGTGGAGAGCCCGACCTTTCCGCTCGCCCTGCGCCTGCTCGGGCACTACGGCGCGCATGTGGTGCCCGTCCAGGTGACCACGGGTGGTCTCGACCTGAACGGGCTGGAAGAACGGTTGCGCGCGGGGCTACGCCCCAAACTGCTCTACCTGATCCCGGACTTCCAGAATCCGACGGGATCGGCCCTGCCGGCAGTGGACCGGTTGCGTGTGGTGGCGCTGGCCGAGCAGTACGGATTCCTCGTCGTCTCCGACAACCCGTACCGGGAACTGCGGTTCGCAGGAGAGGCGGTCGCCGACCTGAGCCTGGACAGCGACGCGGTCGTACGAGTGAACACCTTCTCCAAGACGCTGGGGCCCGGACTGCGGCTGGGCTGGCTGGCCGCCCCGCGCTGGCTGCTTCCCGTGCTGACCCGCTTGCGCAGCAATACCGATCAGCATTCTGCGCTGGTGACTCAGACCGCGGTCGCCGCATTGCTCGCTCGCCCGGGCGAATTCGATGCCATCGTGGCGGCCGCGCGAGCGATCTACCGCGAGCGTGCCACCGCGCTCACCGGGGCACTGCGCGAAACACTGGCCGGTGCCATCGAATTCGCCGAGCCGGAGGGAGGCATCTTCCTGTGGGCCAGGGCCACCGACCCCGATATCGATCTGGCACTCGTGCAGGCCAGAGCGCGGACGCTCGGCACCGACTTCGCCCTGGGGCGATACTTCGATCCGGACGGCGCGGCCGGATACACCCACCATCTCCGCTTGGGGTTCAGCAACAATTCCGTTCCGCGTATACGTACCGCCGTGCAGCGGTTGGCGAAGGCCTTCGAGACTCCCTGACACGGCGCTTTCACGCTCGCCGGCCCGGGCGGGTTCGGTTGGGATCGTGCATGCTCGGCGCCGCCGTAGGACCGATCGGCTCGCAGTTCATCGCGCCGGTTTCACCACGTCCCCGCTAACCGGGGGCATCGTCGAAGTCCGCGGCGTCCACGAGCGCAATCGCATATCCGTCCCGCGCCAGCACAACCGGGCCCGTGGCATCGGAAAGACGCTGTGCGGCAACAGCGAACGGTTCGTGCACCCCGACCACGGGCAGTGGAGGATCCAGATGGTCGGTCACCGGATCGGCGCCGGGCGCGCCGGCCAGCCGTGATGCCGACACCGCACCCAGGATTTCCGCGACCACGACATATCCGGCGCCTGCACGTGCCAACCGGACCGGCAGCGCGGTATCCGCGCCGAGCAGCTCACGGGCCCGCGCCACGGTCACATCCGACGGAACGGCCGCCGGAGCGTCCGCGTCCGCCGCGACCGCAACCCGGTCGCCGACACGAGGGCCGGGCGCGGTGGGCGCGGCATCGAAACCCAAGCGTCCCAGCCACTGTGGGTCGAAGTATTTGGACAGGTAGTTGCGCCCCGAGTCCGGTGCGATGGCCACCACCACGTCGCCGGGACCCAGTGCGCGCGCGACTCGCAGGGCTGCGGCGACGGCCGTCCCGGTCGAACCGCCGACCAGCAGCCCTTCCTCGCCGGCGAGCCGCCGCAACACCTCGAACGCCTCGGCATCGGGAATCCGCTCGATCCGGTCGACCACCTCGGGGTGATAGGACTGCGGCCACTCGTCGGTATCGGTGCGGGGATGCAGATAGTGCCCGATCGACTCCACATACCAGGCGTGACCGTCGCCGCCGCTGTAGATCGACGACTCGGGGTCGGCGCCGATCACCCGCACCTGCCCGCCGGAGACGGATTTGAGGTATTCACCCGTGCCGGTGATCGTACCGCCGGTGCCGATTCCGGTGACGAAATGCGTTATGCGACCGCCGGTTTGAGACCAGATCTCGGGTCCGGTGGTCTCCCGGTGGGCGGCCGGGTTGGCAGGGTTGTCGTACTGACCGGAGTACCAGGCGCCCGGAATGTCCGCGGCCAGGCGCAGCGCCACATTCTTCAGGAAGTCCGGATGCTGACGCGGCAGGCCGCCTGCTGTCACATGGACCTCGACGCCGTAGGCGCGCAGCAGAGCCAGTTTCTCGGCACTGGATTTGTCCGGTACCACGACGATCGTGCGGTAGCCGCGCGATGCGGCGATGGCGGCCAGCGCTATTCCCGTGTTGCCCGACGTGGACTCGACAACGGTACCGCCCGGGCGCAGCTCACCGGCCGCCTCGGCGGCGTCGATCATCGCGCGCGCGGCTCGATCCTTCACGCTGCCGAAGGGGTTCAGATATTCCAGCTTCAGGTACACGGTGGCGGTGATGCCCTCCGTCACCCGGTTCAGGCGGATCAGCGGTGTGTTCCCGATCGCGTCGGCGACCGAGTCGAAGACACCGAGCTGCCGGTCGGCGACGGTCATGAGTTTTCCTTTCTCCTGCGACAGCCCCGCCCGGTTCGCCGAGGGGTGATCGCGTTCGGATTCGATGTCAGGACGCCGGCGCCTGCACGAAAGTCAGCAGAGATCGCTTACGCACGGTGAAGCCGAGGGTTCGATACAGCGCGATGGCCGTGGTGTTGCCCGCGACCGCGTGCAGGAACGGGATCTCGCCGCGCGCACGGATTCCCGCGCCCACCGCACGGACCAGCCGGGAGGCGTAGCCGCGGCCGCGGAATTCCGGATCGGTACAGACCGCGCTGATCTCGGTCCACCCGGGTGGGTGCATCCGCTCACCCGCCAGCGCCACCAGCCGCCCGTCCACCCGCAGCCCCAGATAGGCGCCCATCTCGATGGTCCGCGCGAGGTAGGGGCCGGGCTCGGTGCGGGCGATCAGTTCCAGTATCTCCGGCACGTCGGCGGCGGTGAGTCGCACCGCGTCCGGATCGTGTGCGACACGCAGTGCGGAACCGTCCATCTGGACCGTTTCCAGCGTCCGCAGCACCCGCCAGTCCGGCGGTGGCCGATGCCCGTAGCCGCGCAGCGCGGTACCGCCGCCGGGGCCCAATACGGTGGCCAGATCGGCCCAGTCCTGCGGGTCGAGGCTCGGCGGGTGACCGATGAATGCCGAGACCGCCGGGTCGTAGCGCCCGATCCGCCCCACCCAGGTGGCGAACCGGCTGTGCGCCCCGCGCAACGAGGTCCGCACCGGATCGTCGAGTGGATGCTGCGCGTGGAGACACCGTGCACCGCCGCCGTATTCGACGCCCTGCTCGGATCTGCCCTGCTGCACGGTCACGTGATCCTCCTCCGCCGGGGCTCCGAGGCAGCACGCTAACCGCCCGACCGCCGACCCACACCGTTTGCGCTCACCGCAAGCCGAACGGACAGCCCTCGCCGTCCCCAGTTCGGCGAATCGAGTGGTCGATGCAGGGCGAAGTCGCGCAGTGTGGCGGTTCGTGGCCCTCGAACCATCGTGATCCGAAGGCCGGTCCAGGTGTGTTTGCGCAGTTCCGCAGGGCCGCATCGCTTTCGGAAACGCCCCCGGCCCGGCCGCGGACTCCGCGGCCCGGCTTACCCTGTGGTTCTCCGGGAAGTCTGTCCCGATTCTCTCCAGTGAAGGTGAACCACGCGCGTGAGCACATCATCGATCGGCGACAACATCGAGACATCGAACACCGGGAGCCAGGGGGACACCGAAAAGCTCTTCGGCACAATCGATTCGGAGGTCCTGCGGCGCTGGCTGGCGGACGACGACGAACTCGCGGTACTCGACATCCGGCCTGCCGAGGTGGTCGGTTACGCGTCTCCGCTGTTCGCCAACAATCTGCCTGCCGAACGCGTGGCCGCCGAGATCGACCGATACGTCCCGCGCGCACGCGTGCGTACGGTGCTGGTCGATGGTGGTGACGGCGTCGCGGAATCCGTCGCCCGAGTGCTGGCCGCCGCCGGTCGCACCGCGGTTCATGTTCTGGCCGGAGGTATTCCGGAGTGGACGCGTGACGGGACCGACGACCTGCCGACGTTCGATGTTCCCGGCCAGGCGTTCTCCCTCGGCATTCGTGACGAGCGCAAGACGCCGGCGGTCACCGCCGCCGAACTCCAGGCACTACAGGACGGCGGCGCCGACGTCGTGGTCATCGACACCCGCACACTGCCGGAGTTCACCGCCGGTCACGTGCCCGGCGCGGTCGGTGTGCCGGGTGCCGAGTTGCTGCTGCGGTTCGCCGACGTGGTGCCCTCGCCGGACACCCACGTCGTCGTGTCCTGTGCCGGGCTGCCCCGGGCCATCATCGGGGCGCAGACCCTGATCGATGCGGGTGTGCCGAACAAGGTTTCCTACCTGCACGAAGGCACGAAGGCGTGGCAGCAGGAGAACTTCGAGCTCGAAACCGGCGCCACCGCCGTCTACGGCCCGGCGGACGAGGCGGCGCGCGAGTACGCCGCGCAGCGGGTGCGGGCGATCTCCGCGGAGGACGAATTCGATCGGATCACCGCGGACACCGCGCGGGTGTGGGCTGCCGATCCGGACCGCACCACGTACCTGCTCGACGTGCGGACACCCGAGGAGTTCGCGCGCGAGCATCTGCCCGGATCGATCAACGCCGAGGGCGGTCAGCTGCTCGGAGTGGCGTATCGGACCATCGCCGTACGGGGTGCTCGGGTGGTTCTGATCGACGATCTCACCGCCGCCCGGGCATCGGTGGTCGCACACTGGTTGCAACGCCGAGGCTTCGACATCGCCCTGCTGCTCCACGACTTCCGGCCATAAGCCTGACAGCGCGCCGCGGCCCACTCGACGTCGCTGCCGCACCGCGTCGATCCAGCGAAAGGTCATGCGAGTGAACGCAGGAATCTTCCGGCAGCAGGACTATCGCATTCGCCTCGAGTGGGGACCGCAGGGAGTCGAGCAGCTCGGCCCGGAGTGCGGGGCACTGATTATCGTCGATGTTCTTTCCTTCTCGACATCGGTGGACATCGCGGTATCCCGGGGCGGTCGGGTACTGCCGCTACCGCTGCGGCGCGCCGATCCCCGGGCCGCCGTCGAAGCCGAGCGAGCCGGTGCCGTGCTGGCCGCCGCGAAACACGACAGTGGATGGTCGCTGAGTCCCTCGTCCCTGCTCGACCTTCCGGCGGGCACGTTGCTGGCGTTGCCGTCCCCGAACGGTGCGACGCTGTCGGCCCGTGCCGCCCACTACGATTCGACCGTGTTCGCCGGCTCGCTCCGCAATGCCGATGCGGTCGCGACGGCCGCGATCGCCGCCGCCGGTGATCGGCCAGTCGGCATCGTTGCGGCGGGCGAGCGGTGGGGAATCGTCGACGGGCCGCTGCGTCCGAGCCTCGAAGATCACCTGGGGGCGGGCGCGATCGCCGCCGCACTGCTCGCACACGATAGCGACGGCTCGCCGGAGGCGCGACTCGCCGCCCTCGGATTCCGCTCCGCGACAAGCGAATTGCCCGCACTTCTGGCCGAGTCCATCTCCGGCCGGGAACTGACCGACATGGGGCTGGCTCACGACGTACACCTCGCCGCGCAGTGGAACGCCAGTACGACCGCGCCCGTGCTCATCGACGGAATCTACGGACAGTGAACGTATTCGAGCGATTCCCACCGTCGCCGGCTCCGAACCGGAGACTGCGCGGAGCTCAGCGCCGCCGAGGCTGAGAAATTGCTCCGATTGTGGACGTTCTGCTGTCGCAGCGGGGAAAGTCCGGCCGCGAAGAGCTCGACCGAGTCGGCGCAACCGTGCGATGGTCGGACCACGCAAGCGGCATTCCCGGCCTGCGAGACTGGGACGGTCGCCGCGGCCGGATCGCCCGTAACGTCGCACGCCATGAACTCAACCCGCTCTCGCTGGATCCGGGCCGCCGCCGTCGTGATCGCCGGTGTTGTCGCGTTCGCATTGCATCCGGTGGTGAACGGGGCGGTGGCGCATGCCGCCCCGCCCGACCGGTCGCCCGTCGTCGTCTACATCGTCGAACACGGTGAGCCCGTGGTCACCGATCCGGCATTGCCATTGTCCGACAATGGCGTTCGGTGGGGTAGAGCGGTGTCGGCTGTGCTGCACGATGTGGCGTTCACCAACGTGTACGCCTCGAGCGCGCTGCGATCGAAACAGACCGTTTCGTTCACCGCCGACAGCCACGGGCTGCCGGTGGTACAACTGCCCGACAGTGATCCGCGCACCCCGTCCGCCGATGCCGCCGAGCCCATCGCTCGGGCCGTGTCGGCACTACCACCCGGTTCCGTCGCCCTCGTCGGCGGCAACACCGAGAATATCTACCGAATCATGAACGCTCTGGGCATTCCGGTGGTCCCCGGCTGCGGTGAAGGTCAGCGCTGTGTGCCGTGCCTCGACAAGACCTGTTTCACTCCCACGGCACTGAGCACCATCTGGCAGCTGACGCTGTACGGCTCACTGCCTCCTGGCGTTTCGCCGGAAACGGGATTGCAGCGGATTCGCCCCGAAACCGCCAATGTCATGAATCTGCCGAATCCCTCGGGGTCGTAGCTCTCGTGCCTCGGCACAACGAGTCCGTCGGCAAGCCGAGTCCGTCGAAGAGGGAGGTCGACCCGGCTCCCCATCGGGGGATGTGCTGAATACTTCGACGAATGGTTGCCCCCACCCTGTTCGACACACCGTTGCTCCATCGCCTTCAGCACTGTGAGCGGATTCTGATCGCCGGTGCCGGTGGCGGGTTCGACCTGCTCAGCGGTCTGCCGATAGCCTTCGCGCTGCACGAGCACCTCGAGACGATCTTCCTGGCCAACCTCACCTTCACACCCGTCACACGCACCGACGCACGACCGGTAGCGGCTGGAGTGTTCGAAGTCGACGCCGACACGGACTGCCCGGTCTCCTACTTCCCGGAAAAGCACCTCGCGGTGTGGTTACGCGATCACGGCTACCCGGACCGGGTGTTCGCGATCCGCAAAGGCGGACCCGCCGACATCCGAGCAGCCTACGCATGGTTGGCCCGCGAACTGAGCCTGGACGCGATCGTTCTCGTCGACGGCGGCACCGATCTGCTCATGACCGGTGACGAAGCCGGACTCGGAACACCGGTCGAAGACGTCACCAGCCTGCTGGCCGCCCACACCCTCGACCTGCCGGTCAAACTTGCGGTCTGCGTCGGATTCGGTGTCGACACCTACCATGGCGTCTGCCACGCGCACTTCCTGGAAAACGTTGCTGCCCTGTCCAAAAGCGGCGCCTACCATGGCGTGTTCGCTCTCCTGCCCGGCATCGCCGCCACGGACGCATGGCTCGACGCCGTCGACTGGGTCCAGCGTCGTACTCCCGGACGGGAGAGCATCGTCTGCGCGTCGATCACCGACGCCGCCCGCGGCGAATACGGAGATCACCACTCACTGACACGCACCCGCGCGAAAGGCGCCGAGCTGTTCATCAACCCGCTGATGTCGATGGTCTGGGGATTCGACCTCGACGCGGTCGCGGATCGCGTGCTCTACCGCAATGACATCGCCCACACGACAACGCCATTCGAAGTTGCGGCCGCCATCGAAGCGTTCCGTGACCACATCCCGCTGCGGCCACGGCGGACCATACCGGCTTGATTCCGCGGCCGCGTCTCGATCCCGAAACCCATTTCGCCCCATGGTCGCCAGTGGCGGCGGTCACTCTTGACCGATCGAAGTCGGTGACGATAGTTTCGAACCGACATGAACTTGGGGGGTGAAATGTCTTCTTCAACAAGACGTTTCGTTAGCAAAACAGTAGCTGTTCTTGCTGTCGTCCTCGGCGTCTTCGGGATGCTGGTGGTCGCGGCGCCGGTAGGGTCTGCCGATCCGTTGGACTGCGGGGCGGTCGCCGCGCGGATCGAGTCGCACAATCAGGCTGCCGCGGTCCACAACGCGAATCCGCCGAATCCGTCGGATGAGGCAGCGGTCGCGGCCTATAACGCCGAGGCCGAGCGCGGCAATGCCGAGATTCCGGAATTGCAGAGCCTGGCCGAACAGTGCCGGGCCGAGGGGCACGACGTTCCGCAGGTCGGTGCGCCGCCGAAACCCGATGCGCCGCAACCGTGCCCGGCCGCGCTGATCATCGCCGCGGCCGCACCCAACCCGAGCTGCCCACCGAGCCCCGCACCGGGGCCCGCGCCGTCGCCGAGTCCGGCGCCGGCGAAGCCGCGCACGCCGTCGGTACCGTTGCCGCCGCGCTCCTCGACCGGTCCGGCGCTACCGAATCCCGCGATGGCGTTGCCGCCGTTGTCGCGGATCATCCGCAATCCCGCGATCCCGCAAGGTGGCACGTACAGTCCGTCGACATTGATCGGGAACCCCGCTCCGGCGCAGGCGGCGCTGCTGCCCAACAGCATGGTGAACGGCCCCAACGCCTTCCGGGTCGTGCCCGCACCCGCGAATCCGTTGCAGGCGCCCGGCGCTACCGGTGGGATCGGGCCGGCGCCGGATATGACGGCCATGCAGCAGGAGTTCTTCGCCAACGCCTTCCAGATCCAGCGGGCCGCGCAGGGCGTACTACGGCCGAGCAACGCCATGCCACAGGTGTTCGCGCTGCCGAACCCGGACGGCACCAACCCGGTCGCCGATCAGACCCCGGTCATCCTCATCGCCGGCGATGGCGGCAACGTGCTGGCCGCACCGCTGGACGACTACAACCGTTCCGGCGGCCTCGTCGGCTACATCACCCCCGCCATGGTCGGCACGGGCGGTTCCCCCTCGATCAAGATCCCCGGCGCGAGCAGGCCATATCAGCGCGGACACCTGTGCGCCAACGTCAACGGCTGCCCAGGGGATCTGCCCCAGTTCCTCACTCCGGAACTCGGCGCGATCAACACCGGCATCATTCGCGACTGGGACGTCGAGATCAGCAAGGTCGTCAGCGGCGCCAGAGTTGCCGACGGGATCCCGCAGCAGAACGTCTCGCTGGGCAAGATCCCGCTCTACGTCGGCGACAACGCCATCCCCGACTACATCTTGATGTGGGCGATCGGCGACAGGGGATGGAATCCCGGGCCCGTGCTGATCCAGAATTTCTGACAGGATCGAGACGATGACCGCCTTCGACGAGCTCACCACCTTGCTCCCGCCGCCACCGGCACGGCCGCCGGTGGCGTGGGACGCGACCGAGGCCGAGCTCGGCGTCGAGCTGCCGGCCGAATACAAGCGGCTTTACAACGCCTACGGCGATGTCCTGTGGTGCAACGCATTCCGGTTGCTGGGCCCCGCGCCCGACGAATGGGACGATCTCGCCGCTCGCACCCACCTAGCCCGCGGCGACCTGCTGCCACCGGAACAATTGCTGCCGCAATGGCAGCCTGCGGTGCCGGCCGGGGTGTCGATCGAACCGGCACAGCTGATCCAGTGGGGCGCCCACGAGGGCGGGGACTATCTGCTGTGGTATCCCGGACCGGATCCGGCGGTGTGGACGATCATCCTCACCAACGTCCACCAATCCGCGTGGTTGTTCACCACCATGCCGGTCACCGACTTCCTGCTGGCCTGGACCACCGGGACCCTCGACCTGGGAGGCAACGACTACTTCGACGTCGCCCACTACCTCGACGGCGAGCCGCCGTACTACGAGATCGACAATCCCGCAGGCGATCTCGCGGGCGGTGAGCCGATCCGGGTACAAGCCACACCCTGAACCGACACCGCAGAAAGGGCGATGGGGTGACGCGCGTCGTTCAGCCGCCGCCGGCTGCGGTCGGCGAGGCCGACCGGTGCCATTCCAGGCGACGTGCTGAGCGGAGCACGACCGATTCCCCGCGCTTCGATCACCCCGTGCTCCGAGTCGCTTCCCGATAGGGTGCCGCTGTGGATGCCTACTCGAGTTCGGACGCGATGGCGCTGGCTGCTCTGGTGCGGTCGGGTGAGGCCGAGCCGGCCGAATTGCTGGAGGCGGCGCGGGCGCGCGCGGCCGAAGTCAATCCGCGGATCAACGCGATCGTGGCCGATGTCGATCCGGCCCGTGCTGTCGAGGCGGACGACGCGCCGTTCGCTGGGGTGCCGTTCCTCATCAAGGACCTTCACCAACATCTCGCCGGCTATCCCACCAGCGGCGGTTCGCGGTCGCTCGCGTCGGTCCCGGCGACCGAGAATGCCACGGTGGTGCAGCGGTGGCTCGATGCCGGGCTGGTCATCTTCGGCAAGACCAATACCCCCGAATTCGGCGCCAAGGGAATCACCGAACCCGAGTTGTTCGGTCCGGCGCGCAATCCGTGGAATACCGGCCACACGCCCGGCGGCTCCTCCGGTGGCGCCGCGGCGGCGGTGGCCGCGGGCATCGTGCCGTGTGCGGGTGCCAGCGACGGCGGTGGCTCGATCCGGATTCCGGCCTCGGCGTGTGGGCTGTTCGGGCTCAAGGCTTCTCGCGGTCTGATCCCGGCCGGTCCCGTGCACGGTGAATATCTGGGTGGAACCGCCACCGATGGCGTCATCTCTCGTTCGGTGCGAGACACCGCCGCCATGCTCGATGTGCTGGCCGGCCCCACTCCGGTTGGGCCCTACCTGGTGGCACGGCAGCAAGGAAGCTATCTCGCGGAGGTCGAACGCGCCCCGGGGCGTCTTCGGATCGGCGTGTGCACAGCCAGTTCGGTCAATCCGGCGCCCCATCCGGAGGCTGTGGCGGCCGCGAACGGAGCGGCAGAACTCCTGGTGAGCCTCGGCCATGACGTGGTGGAGTTGGCTCGCGTTCCGTTCGATGACGCGGCGTTGGCCAAGGATTTCCTCACCACCTGGTTCGTCGAGTGTGCCTTCTCGGTGGACGAGGCCAAAGCCGCTGGGGGCGTGGGGGATTCGGGTTTCGAACTCGACACCCGGCTCATGGCCGCGCTGGGTAGCGCGATCAAGTCTGTCGATTTGACTCGTGCCGTCGAGCGGCGGCACCAGTACGTGCGGCGGCTGGCGGAATTTCACGAGTCCTACGACTTGCTGCTCACTCCGACGACAGCGACTCCGCCGCCTCGGATCGGGGCATTCGATCTCTCGCCGACGCTGCGCACCGCACAGCGATTGCTGCTGACCGCCCGCGTCGCCGGGCTGCTGCGCTGGACACCGATCGTCGACCAGCTCATCAACGACAACGTGGGCTGGGTTCCCTACACCCAATTGGCGAACATCACCGGCCGTCCCGCCATCAGCGTGCCACTGCACTGGACTCCCGACGGGCTGCCGATCGGCGTCCAGTTCGTCGGCCGCCTCGGGGCGGAAGGGCAGCTCATCCGGCTGGCCGCGCAGCTCGAGCAGGCCCAGCCGTGGGCCGACCGCCGCCCCGACCTCTGACCCGCCGTCTCGGGTCGATCCTCGATGGCCGTCGGCGGGCTCGAGAACTCCGGCCCGGCGGCCGGGCCTCCGCGTCGCCATCGTCGCCGCAAGGCTGGTGGGCGAATCGAATGCGGTGAGAACGTTTCGGACGAGCGGGCGCGGTGTCAGATGGTCGCGACGATTTTGCCGATGTGGGTTCCCTTTTCCAGGTGGTGGTGGGCGGCGACGATGTCGTCGAGGGTGAATACGGTGTCGATGGTGGGTTGTAGTGCGCCCGTGCGGATTCCGGCGGTGAGGAAGGCCGCGATGCGGTGGACCGCGCCCGGGTCGAGGGTGTGCTCGAAGCTCATGTACCGGATCATGGTGATCGGACCGGCCGGATACGGTGCGGGCCGGGGATCGAGCCAGCCCACGGTGACCAGGGTGCCGCTGAATGGTTTGGCCGCACCGGCCAGCTCCGCCAGGCCGGGGCCCATGACGGAGTCCAGGATGATGTCGGCGCCGGCCCCGCCGGTGTGCTGCTGCGTGGCCTCGACGACATCGTCGTGGTCGGTGACGATGACCGCGGCGGCGCCGGCTGCCAGCAGGGTGTCCTTCTTGGCGGTGCGGCGGGTGACGGCGAGGGGGATTGCGCCGATCTGATTCGCGATCTGGATGGCGGCCAGGCCGACGGCGCTGGAAGCGGCGGTGATCAGCACGTGGTCGCCGGGTCGCATCGCGGCCTTTTCGACGAGCGCGCCGTAGGCGGTGGAGTACGCCACCCACAGCGCTGCCGCGCCGATGGCGTCCAGCTCGGCGGGCCGGGCGATGATCCGGTCGGCCGGCAGCACGAGGTGTTCGGCGTAGGTGCCGTTGGTGTCCATGTCGGGTACTGCGGTGACGATGACCGGATCGCCGACGGACCATCGCTGTACGCCGGCGCCGACAGCGTCGATGGTGCCGGTCGCCTCGACGCCGAGGCGGGCGCGGGGAAGGCGAATCGGCCGCGGCGACATGCCGGTACGCACCATCTGGTCGAGCCGGTTGATGCCGACCGCTTCGATCCGCAGGCGCACCTCGCCGGCGCCTGGGGTGCCGACCGGTTCGTCGGCGATACGCAGGACTTCGGGGGCGCCGGTTTCGTCGAAGACGACCACTCGTGACATGAGGGCTCCTGATCAGACAATTTCTAGTACGTTCGTTCTATGAATAGAGATAGTACAGTCGTTCTAGAAATGTCAATCGCGCACAGGGAGGTGGCGATGGCGGGGCGTCCGGTCGACCATCAGCGCAGGGACGAACTGCTCGACGCGGTGGTGGATTACACCGTCGAACACGGGTTCTCGGAGTTGTCGTGGCGGCCGGTGGCCGCCGGTGTCGGGGTTTCGCCGACCACGCTGGTGCACCATTTCGGCACCAAAGCGCACATGCTCGAGGCCATCCTCGAGCGTCTGCGGCAGCGAATGTTCGCCGCCACCAGCGATGCCGCCGGTGCGCATCCGGACCTGGCGACAGCGGCGCGCGCGGTCTGGGCTCGAACTTCCGCACCACAGCGTGAGGCCGAGTTCCGTTTGTTCTTCGCCGTTTACGGGCGCGCCCTGCAAGCTCCACAGCAATTCGCGGAGTTCCTCGACCACGTCGTCGCCGACTGGCTGACTTCGTTGTGCCAGGCCCAAGCACCCGACGTCGATCCCGAGACCGCAAGCCGCACAGCCACATTGGTCATTGCGACGATTCGCGGACTGCTCCTCGACCTGCTCGCCACCGGTGACCGAGACCGAGTCCAGGATGCCGCCGAAAGCTTCCTGGGCAGCCTCGAAGTTCCACCGGGGCCCGCGTCGGCGCCCTTGGAACCGAATCCCTCTTCTCGAGCACTCGGTATCGCTGACGCGTGACCCGGCGCCGACGACTGCGGCACGTGGAGACTGGCATGGTGCTTCGGCGTGGGGAGCGGGCGGGATTCAGCGAGGCGATCCGGTGGGGGGCAGGATTTTGAAGGTCGCCGCCAACGCTATGGCAAGGACGGCTGTTCCGGTGAGAGCGATATCCGCCGAATTGGACAACGAGGCGAGCGCGAGGAGGAATATTACGCATATCGCCATCGCGATGACGGGGGTCGCGTAGTCGCGTGGAGTCGAAGGTTTCGAGGTGTGGGCGCTGGTCATGGTTTCAGCATTCACCACTGTGTGGTTATCGAAACGTTATTTGTCAGTCGCGGCCGGAGATTCCTCTCGGTCGACGGCGTACGTCACTGCGCGGTGTGGGCTCGCGGAACTGATTCGGCCGCGAACACGCTGGTGAGGCCGTTTTCGGGCGGCTCGCCGGGATGCTTGCTCCGGCCGTCTGCCAGGGAAGGTTGTTTGCCGTTTTCGATCACGGGTATGCGTCGGAATGTGATTCGAACGTCGCGAGATACCCTTTGCGGCCGTTGTCTGCGGCAATATCGAGACAGTTGGAAGTGATTACTCCGGAATTGCTCGTCTGATTCTCCGATCCATTTCGGTTTCCGATCTTGTGGGACGTCGGCGTCATCGATGTCGTGGGGAATGCGGGGGTGACCCGGCACCGGCGCGCCGGCCGGGCCCACTACTACGGGCGCGGCGACGTCCGCGCGCGGCAGTGAAGAGGTCGTGTCGGTGAGTCTTCGGTGTGACGCTCGATGGCTCATCGATGGTGGGTGCATCTCGCACTGATGAAGGAGATCGACGGTGACAATTGACGACGGGCGCGCAGTGCGGGTGCAGGCGCCGACAGCGAAGAGACCCTCGCAGCTGAAAGGTGGCCTGTCGGCGTTCGACCGGTTCGCCACCGCGGCGTGCGGGGTCGCCTCGCGGGCAACGTTTTTCGCGTTCTGCGTGCTGCTGGTGGCGGTATGGTTGCCCAGCTTCGTGGTGCTACCCAGCCTGGACAGCTGGCAGTTGCTGATCAACACGGTGACCACGATCATCACGTTCATCTTGGTCGCGCTGCTGCAGAACACTCAGGCCCGCGCGAACGCCGCGGTGCAGCACAAGCTCAACGCGGTCGCCGACGCGCTGGCGGATCTGATGGGTGAACTCGGCGACGAGCATCCGCGTCTGTGCCGCCACCGCGCCGAACTCACCGCCGCCGTCGGTCTCGAACACCACGTCTCCGCATCGGAATAGGCCCGGCCAGGTCGATGCGGGGGAATTTCGTGGCAGCGCCATGCAGCCTCGTTCAGCCGACGATGCAGGCACAGGCCAAACCTGGAGTTCGTACGGATCACGGCGGAGAACTGGGGCGGCGCGCGCACCGTGGAGAATATGTGGGGGTCACCGGACGACCCGCTGTGGCGAGCCAGCGATCCGCTGGTGCACGCGGATCGGTTGCGCGGAACCACCGTTCGGACCGTATGTGGTTGCCGTCATGCTCGACTCAGGTGCAGCTGATGCGGACCTCACCTCACCGATGGAGGTCGTCCGCAGAGGTTGGCGAGTAACCGGTGCGGGCGCGGGTATGCGGCCGTCATGGCGAGGTTGCATCTTCTGGATCGTCGAGGCGGGCACGGTGGTACAGCACCGTCGCCACAACAGGCTGGGCCGGACCCGGATGTGGAGCAGCGGGCACCGGATGCGCCCACAGAACTGCCCTCTCGGGCGTGGCGCGCGGTATTGCGAAACAGTCTGCGGGAGTTCAAGAATGACGAGCTCGCCGACCGGGCTGCGGCGTTGACGTATTACGGTGTGCTGGCGCTGTTTCCGGCTCTGCTGGTGTTGGTGTCGCTGTTGGGAATCGCCGGTGGATCGGCCACCGCCAGGGTGATGGACAACCTCCGGCGGCTCGCGCCGGGCTCGACGCGCGACCTCCTGGTACAGGCCGTGGAGCAACTGCAGGACCGCAGCGGCCTCGGCTCGGTTCGTGCCGTCGCGCGGGCAGTCGGCTTCGTCGAGGACTGGCGTGGAACGAGGTGCCCGAATCCTGTGCTGCGGTGGTGGGATCCGGTGCCGACGCGATCCGGCCCTCCGTGCCTATCTTACCCGTCTGAGGTCGGCACAGTCGCCGATGTGCGTCTGGTTCGTCACGCCGGCTGACGGTCTTCGGTGGCGGCGCATCCTTCGGTGGTCGATCGTGCCATCTGCTTCAAGACCTGAGTGGGGCCTCCGATGCGCAATGCTTCGCGTTGTCGGACAGCGCCGTTGCCGTTCCGCAGAACTGTTGCCAACGCGCCGCGCGTGAATTCGTCGCGTGGACGGCGGCTGGATCTACTCTCGTCGCATCGATCGAGCGGCCGCTACGTCCACGAATTCCGCGCCCGGACCCAGCGGCCGGGCTACGAGGAGTTCGCGGTGACCCGAGGCGATGTTCATCTGTGTGGAAGTGTGCCGCTGCCGAATGGGAGCCCGTATTCGATACGGCCGCGCGGCGGCTGGGACCGTGGCTCAGCCGCATACCCGACGGTGAGACCGGCGAGCGGGACAACTTCACGGTCTGGCAGTTGCCGCGCATGGGCGCGCATCCGGATCTGGAGACGGTGCCGCCGCCGAGCCCGGAATACGGTCCCAGTGAGCGGGTGCGGCCCAAACCGGGCGTGGATCCCGCATCGATCGATTTCGGTGAGCTGGGTCTGCCTGCCTACCCCGATCTCGGTGGTGGTGCACGCCACCGACGGCCGCGACGGGGCCCTGCGCCGCATCGCCGCCGCCCGGGAAATCGTTGACGGCTTCGGTATCGCCACCGAATGCGGATTCGGCCGCCGGCCCGCCGAACACATCCCGGATCTGCTGGATCTGCATGCCGAACTGGCGGCCACCTGTTGTGAGACCGTCGGCCGGCCAGCTGCGGGACCCGAATAGCCTGGGCGAGAGCGCTTCCCACGCTTGGGAGCCAGAGCCGCAAACCTGGTGAAACGGATCGTATTCAATATCGGCGGGTATTGCGCCGCTCCGCGTGCAGCCCGTTGAGAACGGAGTCTCGATGTCGACAACCGCGTCCTTCGATATCACATCACCAGCGTTCAAACACGCCCCCTTCGAAATCCTCGCCGACCTGCGCAAGGACTCACCGATCGCGAAGATAGCGCTGCCCGGTGGCGAATCCGGCTGGCTCGTCACCCGCTACGACGATGTGGAGGCGTTCTTTCGCGACTCCCGACTGACCAACAACCCGGCCGATGTGTATCCACCGGAGGTTCTCGCCATGGTGTTTCCGCACGGCGAATTCTCCGATGCGCTACTGCATTCGGTGATCTTCCAGAGTGACCCGGTCCACCACGCGCGCCTGCGCCGACTGGTCAGCGCGTCGTTCACGCCGCGATTCATCGAGACCTGGCAGCCACGCATTCAGCAGATCACCGATGCCCTGATCGACCGGCTGCCCGGACACGGAGAGATCGACTTCGTGCAGGAGATCGCCTTCCCACTGCCCATGCAGGTGATCTCGGAAATCCTCGGCGTACCCACCGCGGATCAGGAGAAGTTCCGGATCTGGTCCAATCTGTATGTCGACGCCATGGGCAATTCTGCGGCTGCGATGCAGATCAAGGACGAGATGCAGGAGTTCCTGCACTACCTGCACGCACTGCTCGAGGCCAAACAACAGCAGCCCGCACCGGATCTATTGAGTCGTCTGCTGCAGGTGGAGCTCGAGGGAGATCGCCTGTCCCGCAAGGAAATCATAGGCATGGCCCAGCTGCTGATCCTGGCCGGTAATGAGACCACGACCGCGTTGCTCAGCAGCGCGATGCTGACCTTCTTCCAGCATCCGGAACAGGCGGAGGCAGTGAAGAGCGATCCCGCACTGCTGAAACAGGCGATCGAGGAGGTCATCCGCTACCGCGGTCCGCTGATGAACGCCAACGACCGCTGGGTGGCCGAGGACTTCGAACACCAAGGGCAGCAGCTGAAGAAGGGCGATCACATCTATCTGTGCGTCACGTCGGCCAATCGTGACGAATCGCGTTTCCCGGATGCGGCGACCTTCGATATCCGGCGCGAGGACAGTCAGCGCCACCTGGGCTTCGGCAAAGGCATGCACTTCTGCCTGGGCGCCCCGCTGGCTCGCCTGGAAGCATCCGTGGGCCTGAGCACAGTGCTGCGACGCATGCCGGATATCGCGCTCGCCGTCGGTATGGACGAAATCACCTGGCGCCCCGGAATCACCTCCAGCACTCTGGAGAAGTTGCCCGTGCGCTTCTGATCCCAGCTCCGCGACTCGCTTCTTCAACGCCCCGTTCTCCGGAGCCCGAGGGCTATCGGAGATGGGCACTCTGCGGCGGCTGATGCACTCGCCGACCGGGGTTGTCTCACTCGGTTGTGGGTGCCGATGCTGATCGCTGGACTGGGCGGGCCAGGCGCGTCGGGGTGAGCCGGCCTCGCAGGGTCACCGATTCGCCGAGCTGCCAATGTTCGGCTTCGGTGGTGGCGGCCGCGACAACCGTCTTATCCGAGGTGAGGAGCAGGGAATCCTGTTTTGCCAGTTCACACAGCCGGGCGGCTTCGTTGACGGCGTCGCCGATCACCGTGAATTCGTAGCGCTGCCGAGCGCCGACATTGCCCGCGACGACCCGGCCCTCGGCGATGCCGATCGCGGCGACGAAATCCGCGGCGTCGGTATCGAGCCGGGTGCGGATCGCGCGACCGCACGCCAACGCGGCACCCGCTGCGTCGGGAAGCGGGGCAGGCGTGCCGAATACGGCCAGCGCGGCGTCCCCTTCGAACTTGTTGAGCAAGCCCCCGTGGCGTTCCACCTCGTCCACCACCACACCGAAGAAGCGGTTGAGAATCGCGACCATCTCGGGCGCGGGCAGGGACGCGGCCATGGTGGTGGATCCGACGATATCGATGAACAGTGCGGCCGCCTCGACTTCGACGCCGCCGAGCACCGCCTTCCCCGCCAGTGCGGCGTCGGCGACCTCGCGCCCGACATGTCTGCCGAACAGGTCCCGGATCTCCTCGCGTTCGCGCAAACCGCCGACCATATTGTTGAAACCGCTCTGCAGTTCGCCCAGTTCGGTGCCGTCGTAGACGGCGAGTTCCAGATCGAGATCGCCGTTCTCCACCTCGCGCATCGCCCGGCGCACACCATTGATCGGGGCGACGGTGGCGGCCAGCGTCTGCGTCATCAGCAGCGAGCCGATCAGCAGGGTCGCACCGCCCAGCGATAGCACGCACACCGCCAGCCGGGCCGTGCTCACATAGTCGGTGCACAGCGCGAGCACCGCGAGCACCATCAGTCCCGCCACCGGCAGACCCGAACCGACCAGCCACATCAACAGCGATCGCCCGAACACGCCGATTCCACTGCGGGGGCGCGACTTTCGCGCCGCGAGCACCCGTGAGGTCACCGGTCGCAGGGCGAATTCGATGATCAGATAGGTACTCGCGCACACCACGACTGCGCTGAACGTGATGCCGAACGCGACCTTGCCGATCAGCCCGGGCTCGGCGAGTCCGGCGAGCAGCGTGAGCAGGACCACTCCGCCGAACCACAGTACCGCCTGGATCCGCACCAGTCGCCACGGCACCGCGGCGGCGGCCGCCTGTTGCCGCTCGGTGGGCACCACATCCGGGTCGATGGCCCAGCCCAGCGCGCGTAAACCGCGCACAGTGCCCCACCACACGCCGATCAACACTGCGACCACGGCGTATACCGGGGCGGCGACGGCATCGACCAGAACGATCTTCGCGGCGAATACGGAAGGCCCGGGGAGTACGAATCCGATCAACGTGATCGACACGAAGACACCGGCCAGGTTGGCCAGCACGATCGGTACCGTCAACAGCAATTGCACCCGAAGCCGCCGAGTTCCTGCCGCTTCGTCCTCGTGTCCCAGTAGTCGCGATCCCCATGGCGCTGCCGCGAGTGGGTTGTTGCTGCGCGCCATTCTCGGCCGGCCCTTTCCGTAGCTACGTTGCACCGAGGGCCGGGCGGCCCGAAAGCCTCTGCGGCACAGCGTGTTCCTGTGGCCCAGGCGCTGCTGGACTGCGCGGCGGGCCGTCGTGGTGTTCGGTTTCCACGTCGGTTCCCCGTCTCGCCGAGACGGTACTGGACCGGCGCGAATCCGGCTACACCCGGGCGATTACCGCGCGCCGCTGCACCAGACCCTCGGCTCCGACAGCCTCGACCTGGCGCAAGCCCGCGTCCGGATGCTCAGGGCCGAGATCGAGTCCGCCCGCCCCCTCGCGATCACGACCGACATCGTCGAGAGCTGAGGCGCTTGGCCGAGCGATGGCGCGGACAGACCTGTTCGGCATCGTGCTCGGTCTGCTCAGCCGGTTCGGTCGACTCGCCGACCGGAGCAGCGAGTCGACGGCGGCGAACTGTGTTGGACGGCAGCCGGTTACAGATTCTCGGCGGCGCCGTGGCGTAACGGGGGCCGATACGGATCGATATGCATGCGAACGGTTGCGGTATCGGACTCGGGGGGGACTCATGCATACCAAATCACTGATTGTCGCCGGCTTAGCGGCGAGCATTGCCATCACGGTCAGCGGTTGCGACCCGGCCTCCACCCCCGGGGCGCAGTCCACAACCACTCCGGCGGTTCAAACTTCGCAGCCGTCGGCGCAAACCGGGCAACCCACCCCATCGGGACATGCGATCGAGCCCGGCGGTAGCGTGCCTGAGACTGCCGCCGTGCCGGCGACCGGAACCGATGCCGATGCCGCCGACCCGGCTACTCCCGCGGACACCACATTCCCGAAGTGCGTGACCGCCCAACTCCGCCTGGACAAGGGGGTCGGCGGCCCGGTGGGAGGGGACTGGTTCCTGAGGTTCGTCAACTCCAGCTCGCGAACCTGTGTCCTGCAAGGATTTCCGGGGGTCTCCCAAACCGACGGCCCCAGCGATGACCCGGTGGGCGAGCCCGCCGATCGGGACGAGGGTCCGCAGGCGCCCAAGCCCGCTCCGGTCACGCTCGCACCTGGCGGGGCAGCCCAATTCGAGTTCATCACCTATCCCAAGCAGATCAACGATTGCGCAGCTCTGCGCACCACCACCCTGCGGGTCTACCCGCCCGACAACACCGAGTCGCTGTGGCTGCCCTGGGACAACCTGATCTGCCCGAGCCCGCAGCGCATGCTCGTCGTCCGCGCGATCACGCCGCTGTAGGCGCAGCTACGGAGGAAGGCCACCGGCGATGTCGGGGTACGTGTTTCGCGTACGGGGTCGGCATACGAATAGTCCTGCGCGCCTTCGGGACTCGCGCCGCATCAGGGCGCGAAGTCGCCTCCGGACAGGACGACAGGCTCGTAAGCAGCCGACCTGCCGTTGCATGCGTGCCTTAGTGGTCCGATCCGTGGCCTCGCCATGTGCGTAGGGGTGTGCCGGTAAGCACGTCACCGTGGCCGACACAGACGATATCGACGTCGAGTTCGGTCAGCCGGCGGGCGGCTGTGTCGACGGCGGTGCTGTCGAGGTTGAACACACCCGGCGTGGTGACACCACGCACATTGGCGAGTGTGTCGCCGGTGAACAGCACACGGTGCTGCGGCAGATGGAGCGCCAGACTGCCGTCGGTATGGCCGGGAACTGCCAGAACCTCTGCGCCGCCGCCGAAATCGAGCACGTCGCCGCCGCGTAGCTCGCGGTGTACCGGGGCTGGGCGCGGGGGTGTGCCCGGTTCGAGAGCGTCGGCGATCGGGCGTTCCCACTCGCGCAGGACCGGGGCCGGCTGTGGACGTTCGCCTCGCACGATGTCGGCGTCGGCATGGTGCGCCCAGATTTCGGCTCCCCACTCCGCGAGGTCGGCCGCCGAACCGATGTGGTCGTCATGGGCATGGGTGAGAATTACCCGCTGCACCTGGTCGCGGGTGAATCCGCAAGTGCGCAGGCCTCTTTCGATCTCCCCGGCGGTTCCCGGCAGACCGCAGTCGATCAGAGTCACCCCCTCGAGGTCGCTCCAGACGTACACATTCAGGTCGTTGACCTGGGAAAACCGCAACGCCGTCAGCTGCGGCAGTACGGATACGATCTCCATGCTCGGCACCCTATCGAGAGCCGACGGAGATTTCCCCTTGCTCTGCTCTGGGCAGAAATACCGAGCATTTCGAGGGCCCGCAGTACTGTTCCATTCCGGCGTTCTGCTCACAGAACGACGAGGCGGGATTCGTATTCGAGGAAAGCGACCATGATCCGGAAACTCACTCCACCGCAGGCTGTCGCCGAACCGGCCGTCGGGCCCGGGGCTGACTTGACGGGCCAGGTGGCGCTGATTACCGGCGGCTCGTCCGGATTGGGGCGTGCCATCGCGATGGGGCTGGCAGTCGCCGGGGCAGCGGTCGTTGTCGCGGGGCGGCGACGGGAGGCAAGCGAACGGGCCGCAGCCGAGATATCCACTCGCACTGGCACAATCGCCGAGGGTGTGTCTTGTGACGTGACCGACGAGGATTCCGTTCACGCCGTCGTTCGGACCATACTCGACAGTCACGGGCGCCTGGATGTGCTTGTCACCAGCGCGGGTATCCAGGCCCGCGGCGGCCTCGACACGCTCGACGCCGGTACATTGCGCGACTGTCTCGATGTGAATGTCGTCGGCACATTTCTGGCCTGCCAGGCGGTGGTGCCGACGATGCGGCAAGCTGGATACGGTCGTATCGTCACTCTCGCCAGCGCGCTGGGACTGGTCGGAGCCGCAGGCCGTGCGGGCTACGCGGCGAGCAAGGGTGCGGTGGTTCAGCTCACCCGTAGCCTCGCCGCTGAACTGGCGGGTACCGGAATCTGCGTCAATGCCTTGGCGCCCGGCCCTTTCCGCACAGCGTTGAACGACAACATCGACGACGATCCCTACGTCCGAGAATTTCTCGACCACCAAGTTCCGATGCGCAGGTGGGCTGACCCGGAGGAACTCGTCGGTGCGGCAGTCCTGCTCGCCAGTCCGGCCGCCTCCTACCTCACCGGTGCTGTACTGCCGGTCGACGGTGGATGGACCGCGCACTGAGCACGTCATGGCCAATCCGCGCCGCCGCGCCACGCGAACTCCTGCGACATCGATCGGCGGCCTCGCTCTGTGGCGCGCGAGCAGTCGCCCGATCGCGAGGTCGTCGAGATGTGTGATGTGAAGGGAGGCTCCGATGGCTCGGGGCACGGTGAAATGGTTCGCAGACGTCGAAGGTTTCGGGCTTGTCGCCGCCGACGATGGCGGACCTGATCTCTATATCGGATCCGGCGATGTCGCTGCACACGACAGTGTGCTCGCCGAAGGGGATCGCGTGGAGTTCGAGGTAATCGTCGATATCAAGGGCCCACATGCCCGGCACGTGCGGATTCTGTCCGACGCCATCGTCGCCTCCTGACCGCCGTCAACGGGACGACCGGGAGCGGCAGGAGTCACGGTGCCGTCTCCAGTAGTTGGTCGATACGGGCCGCGCAGAAGGCGGTCAGATCGAGTTCGGGCGGGAGTTGCAGTCGGTCGGTCATACGCAGCAACGGGATACTCAGCAAGCTGGCGGCCAGGATCTCGTTGAAACGCAAGTTTTCCACCGGCATTCCGCTGCGGTGTTCGTAATACTCGATCGTCTGTTCACGAGAAGGTGTTCCGGGCAGTGGTTCGTGGCCTTCGTATTCGCTGCAGGCCCAGTCCAGAAACAGCATCCAGGCCAGGTCGGCCTCGTGGTCGCCGAGGTAGGCGACCTCCCAGTCGAGCACTCCGGTGACGCGTAAGTTCGTGTCGTAGAGGATGTTCGACATCCGGGCGTCGCCCCAGCACAACGTGACGTGTACGGGTTCGTAGGTGTTGGCGCGCAGCCACTCCACGCCGCGGCGCAGTGCTGGGGGCGGCTCGGCGCAAGCCCAGCGCAGTGCTGCGTCGATGTAGCCGACGATCTGTTCCACGGGCTCGTCCCCGTGTTCAGGGAAGGCCAGGAAGTCCAGTTTCAGGGTCTGCGGATCGAGGCGGTGGACATCGGCGATGGTGTCCACACACCCCCACCACATCCGCTGCCGCCCGTCGCGGTCGGCATCGAAGTAGTTGCCGGCGGTGTGGTAGGACGGATAATCGCTCGGCGCCTCACCGGGAATGCGATCCATGACCATATAGGGACCCCCGAGGGCGCCGCCGTCTCGGTCGAGCCAGCGCACCGTCGGAATCGGAATGCCGCTGCCTGCGAGCCGTTGCATGACGAGCACCTGACGGAGCAGGTCGTAGTCGGGGAACAGTGCCACTTCGGGCGGCCGCCGGAAAACCAACGAATGGGTGGTGCCGGGGCAGTCGAAGTCGAACAGGCAGGTCTCGGTGGCCAGACCACGCGGGCTGGCCGACCAATTGCGGACCCGCCCGCGTTGAGCGTTCGGAATCCTCTGCTGGAGTATGGGTTCCAGCATCGAGGGCAGCTGTTCTGTCGGCACGCGCGTCATCAGTACCCCGGGTAGCCGTAGCGGGCATTGCGGCCCATGAACACCATTTCGACCAGTCCGTATCCGACCTTGCCGTCGGTTTCGACGCGGCAGAAGGTTTCGGTCAGCATGCCGACCTGCCGTATCTCGTCGGTGTCGGTGAGATCGACGGTGAACCCATCGGCCCAGGAAGGGCCTTTCCAGATCCCGGATGCGTAGCCGCGGTAGTGGTCGTAGCCGGCGAGTCCGGGCCAGAAACTCGAGATCGGGGTGATCGTGAATTCGCGTTCGCTGCCGTCTGCGGCCCGGGTGGTGAAGCTGCCGCCGGAGACGATGCGGAAGTCCTCGCGGAACCTCAGGTCGTGGTCGGCGTCCAGAATCGGTGCCGGGGCCGCGCCGGTGCCCAGCGGCGGGATGACGGTGCCCTCGAACTGCCATCGTTGTCCATCGGCCGTCTCACGTTTGGCGAAGTGGACCAGTTCGTCGTCGAACTGGAAGATGCCCATGTAGTAGAGGACGCCGTCGGGGATTTCCGGGGGCTGCAGGCCCTCACCTTCGGAGAGGCTGCCACCGCCACCGCCGTGGCGGGTGCCCCAGGAGTGGTCGCGGCCGAACCACCAGGTGTCGGGGTCGATCTCGTAGCGGACGCCGCCGGTTTCGATCCATCCGGAGATCGTGCCGTTCTGGTAGTAGCGGCGCGCGTCTTCACGCACCCGCCCGCGGGTGCGGAAGAACGCCGGCTCCTGCTCGTAGGCGGGGAAGTCGCCTCGGAAGTTCAACTCCAGGCGGACGCCGAAGTCGTTGTCGCCCAGCGTCGCTCGCACACCGCGCAAGGCTTCGGTGACCTCGTAGCGGAACGGGCCGACCTCCCACGCGCCCAGATCGCCGCCGCCGGTGTTCAGTTCGCGGGACAGGCGCACCACGTGCGCCTTGTCGCCGACGGTCACCATCGCGTACGCGTCGATCACGTTGCGGTTGGGGTAGCGCGCCATTCCGGTCATCACGCTGACGGTGCCGGTGGTGTCGAAGCCGTAGAGCACGACGCGTTCGGTCCAGCGCAGATCGCTCTGCAGCACGTGGTCGAAGGTGGTGGGCAGTTGATGACAGAGCAGTTCGTCCTGGGGTGTCAGCATCGACGGTCCTCTTGTCGGTCGGTAGAACGCGTTCCAAGCTAGCGATTTCAAATACGCCATGTAGCGTATTTATGAAAATTGGTCTGGCTATTCTGAAGACGAGCAGGTGGATGGAGGATCGGTGACCGAGCAGATCGCGCCGCGCGCGGGCCGGGGACGCCCTCGTGACCCGCAGGTGGACGAACAGGTACTGCGGGCATGTCAGGAATTGCTGGTCGAACAGGGTTATCAAGCCACGACGATCCAGGCGGTGGCGCGGCGGGCAGGCGTGGTCGCCACCTCGATCTATCGCCGTTGGCCCAGCAAGGTGCCTTTGGTCGAGGATGCGATCTTCTCTCTCGACACCGGCGTGACACCGGCTGCCACAGGGGATCTACGAGCGGATCTGCTGGCCTGGACGCGATTGTTCTACACCGCGGCGAGTCATCCCGCGGCGCGCTCGGCTATCCCTGGACTGTTGTCGGCCTACCACGACGATCACGAGAGTTACCGCCGTCTGCTGGATCGCGGGGAGCAACCCGCTCGCCGCGCCCTGCGCGAAACCATCGACGCGGCAATCGAATCCGGCACCGCTTCGCCCCATGCCGATGTCGACGCGCTGTTCGAGTTCCTGCGCGGCGCCACGGTGGTGCGAGCGCTCACCCGAGGCGACGACGACGCCGAAAGCTTCTGTCACCAGATCGCCGACGCGTTGACTTCCATGGTTACCGCACCCAGGCCTTGAGTTCACGTCCGTCCGGACGAACGGAGGGGGTCAGACTGCCGACAAGCGGCCATTGACGAACATCTTCGGCCCGGAGGGTAGGAACCCCGGGATACCCGAAAAATTCGAGGCGGATTTCGACGCCGGACGGGACGAAGACGGGAGCCTTTGCCTCATCCTGACCCCGGAAACCGCCTCTCACCAGGCGATCTACAGACTACGCCCGATAATCAGTTTCATGCTCGGCGAGTTTCGAAGAAACCCCTGGTGAGAGGCGGTTTTAGATCCAATCGGCCAGAAATGCCGGGGAAGGCCATCCCATCCTGACCTGTAGGTTCTCATCGCATCCCAATGAGCAACGGGAGAATGACGGGACGCCGCCAATACCCCTACGGGGTAAGTACTCGGCGGGCGCGATGGTGCAGCTTCAATACGGTGTCGGTTGAATGCAAGACCGCTCGGGCGATATCCATAGTTCAGGACAGTGTGGCGAACTGCAAGGTCTGTGTTGGTCGTACGCCTGGGTGGAGTACCGGCGTGTCGCGCCTCGACGCGCCGATTGATTTTTTTGGACAGCAAACTTTTGGAAAACCGATCTGACCCTTGTAGGTCGCTGAACCTTGCGCTGGCTTCCTCGACAATCGGGACCGCAGCGGCGAAATCTCAGGGACCGCCCGTCAGGTGCACGACGGCATCGACCTGCCCTGCGGCGACCAGCATGGTGCCTTGGCATGTCACAGGCCAATTAGACAAAGGTCCGCCAGCGGCGCACTCGGCGACCAGGGCGGTCGCCGCACGAAGACTCGGCGCTGGAACCCATTCGGCGACAGGCCGGATCGCAGCGGTCGAGGCGGCGAGGGTCCGGGTTTGTGTCACCGCCACCGCTTGACGCGGCCCGAGTCGACCAGCCAGACAGTGGCTGGTCCAAGCTCCGGCCGTGCGTGTGGCCCACCAGCGGCGTTGCAGAGCGGGCGCGCATACGACCGACCCGACCGAGGGCCGGATCCCGGCCCCTGCGAGGCGCTCGGTGAAGGCGATAGACATGTATTGCGATCCTCGAACATGTTGGTGAACAGAATCTTTCACG
>NZ_BAFW01000376.1 GCF_000308535.1 Nocardia cerradoensis NBRC 101014
ATACAGCATGCGGACCAGGCTCGACAACGTCGTCACACTGCCGACCGAGGATCGAGCACTACCGCCGCCGCGGTGTTGCTGCAGGGCGACCGCCGGCGGCAGCCCCTCGATCGAATCGACATCGGGAACGCCGACCTGGTCGATGAGGCGGCGCGCGTACGGGGCCACCGACTCCAGATACCGGCGCTGGGATTCCGCGAACAACGTGCCGAAGGCCAGCGACGATTTCCCCGAGCCCGAGACGCCGGTGAATACGACCAGCGCATCGCGCGGGATATCGACATCGACGTCGGCGAGATTGTGCTCCCGCGCGCCGCGCACCTGGACGCGGTCGGGGACGGTGATCGACGGGTCCCCGTCGGGCGCCCGCTTCCGCGCGGAAGTACGTGTCATCACCTGGCCTCACGTCTACGGTGGTCGATCCGGTGCCGAAGGATGCTCTGATCTCATCGGTTACCCGGGACCGGTCGCTTCTATCGTGGGCAAACTGCTCGCGCGAAACCCAGCCGTGAATTTCCGGCACCTACGACGATGCCCTCACAGCAAACTGCTGTGAGGGCATCGTCGCGGAGACTGGCGGCGGTAAGCGCGTTATTTGCTCGGCGCCGGCTTGAAGGGGGCGTTGATGGTCGCGAAGTACTGGATCGCGGCGCCGATCGCGACCGGGGCGGTCACGAAGATCTGGCCGGCGAGCACGCCCAGGAAGCCGACAGCGGCGGCACCGGCGATGCAGCCGCCCAGCGGGCCGAGGCCGAACAGGGTGGCCAGGGCGCCGGTGGCGACGACACCGAGGGCAGCGCCCGCGATGCAGCCGATGGCCGCGCCGCCGATACCACCGGCCAGGGTGCCGATGGTGGCGCCGGTGGAGATGGTGTCCTTCAGGCGGTTGAACGCGGCGGTCTCACGGTCGTAGGGGGTCTTCCACGGAGCCGAGTCCTCGAAGGGGAGGGCGACCGGCTTGTAGACCGCGTGCTGCACGTCGTACTGCGGGGTCAGGGTGGCGGTGTTGCCGGAGATGTCGGCGGCGATCGGGAACTCGAAGTCGTCGACCCGGAAGTTCAGCGGGGTGCCGGCGAGCACGGTGCCGTTGGCGGCCTTGATCTTCAGCATGCCGTCTTCGTTGACGATCGAGCCGCCGTCGGTCTTGATCACGGCCTTGTCGTTGTCGACGACGCTGGCCTTGTAGTAGACGCTCTCGGGCGCCGCGGGGGCAGCGGGGTCGGCCGTGGCGGTACCGGCCGCGACGCCGACGGCGGCGACCAGCAGGGCGGCGGTCGCGGCGAATTTCCTCATCATCATTTTCTGCGGAACCTCGAGACGGAGTGGTTCAGGGACGAGGGAATCACAGACGAGGTCAGCTAACAGACAGTGAACTCACAGACTTCATTTATTCAGATCGCGTTCACCGCGCGTGGACCGCCGTGCGGAGGGCGGCTGAAACCCTCAGTGCGAGTGCCGGTTTCTCGCGAGACGCATCATGCAACGAAACACGCCCCACCTGCTATTTGTGGCTGTTATCACAAATTATTAGTGCTTGAAGGCGAATTCGGACCGCGAAATTTCGTGCCGGCAATCGGAAATCGTCGCCGGTGCTCCGTCCGCACGTCGCTCCCGCTGTGATCGCGATCGGACCGGGCAGCGCAAATCCAGGCGTTGCCGGACCGAGTTGCGGCCGGGTGGCCTGCGCTGCCTGGTGACTCGAGCGACAATGTGCCCATGGCCGTCCTCGACGAACCCACGACATGGCGTCGCTGACCCGCCCCGGCTCGCGGTCTCGTGAGCGCGACGAACGGCGCGACACGGTGGAGCGGCGGGTGCTCGCGGCCGTGGATCGGCTGCTGGATACGGGCGTCACCTACACCGAACTGCCGGTGGCCCGAATCGCCGCCGAGGCCGATATCGCCCGCTCCACCTTCTACCGCTACTTTCCCGACAAGAGCCAACTGCTGATCCGGATGGCCGACCTCGCGACCGACGATCAATTTCGCACGGCCGAACTGTGGTGGGCCGCGGATCACGTCGACGGAGAGGCCGGGGTGGTCACCGCGATGCGGCTGATGATCGCGGGAACCCGGGCACACCATCGCGTGCTGCGCGCCCTCACCGAGGTAGCGGGCTACGACCGCGACGTGGGCCGCTACTGGCAGGAGCGGGTGCAGCGCTTCACCGAACTCGTCCGCCTGCGGCTGGATCGCGAACGCGCGGCCGGCCGGATTCCCGCCGATTTGGAGGTCGAGGCCACCGCCATCGCCCTGACCTGCATGGTCGAGCGTGCCATCGACTTCACCTTCGGAGCCGGACATCCGGTGGACGACGAGCAGCTGGCCCGAGCGCTGGGACGCGCGATCTGGCAGACGGTCTACGCCTCGTGAGCGACCTCGCGGCGCATCTGGAGCCGTTGCTGGGCATGCCGGTGGTCGCCGAGCACACCGTCGGCCACGGACACGCCTGGACCCTGTATCGCGTGCGGCTCGCCGACGGCCGGGATGCCTTCGTGAAAAGCGCTGTGGGCGAACCGGGTTCGACGGCGGACCACGCCTTGGCTGCCGAGGCCGCGGGTCTGAGCTGGTTGCGCGAGGCCGACGCCGCCGATCTGATCCCACAGGTCCTGGGCGCCGACGACCGCACCCTGGTCTTGCCGTGGTTGACCTCGGTAGCGCCCAGCCGCGAGGCCGCGGAACGGTTCGGTGGAGCGCTTGCCGACCTGCACGCCCACACCGTCGACCGGTACGGCGCCCCATGGGCGGGTTGTATCGCCACCGTGCCGCAGAACAACGCGATGGTCGCGGGGGAGTGGGGGCCCTGGTATGCCCGGTATCGGCTGCAGCCGCTGGTGCCCGCCGCCGCATCGGTGCTGGGCCGCAACGGTATTCGGCTCATCGAGCGGGTGATCGACGAGATCGGCGCACTCGCCGGCCCGCCGGAACCACCGTGCCGCATTCACGGCGACCTGTGGTCGGGCAATGTGCTCTGGACCGAGTGTGGTGTGATGCTCATCGATCCGGCCGCCCACGGAGGTCATCGCGAGACGGACCTGGCCATGTTGCGGCTGTTCGGCGCTCCGCATCTCGGCCACATTCTGGGGGCGTATCGGGAGCGCTTGCCCCTCGCGCCCGGCGCGGAGCAGCGGGTCGCACTGCATCAGCTGTATCCGTTGCTGGTGCATGTCGTGCTGTTCGGTGGGGGATACCGAGAGCAGGCCATCGCTGCCGCAGAAGAAGCGTTGTCCGCAGTGTGAAAGCGTCTGGGCGACAGACTGTTTCCTGATCGGCGCCAATGTGGCCGGCCAGGGCGGGGTCGCCGTAGTATCGGCCGAATTTCGTGCGGATATGGCGTAGCGGCTGGTCAGTGGGTGCGGGAAGCGCCGGGTCCGATGAGGCTGGTCAGTTCGCGCATGGCTTGGGGTGAGGGTTTGAAGTAGCGGCGCAGGTTCTCCGCTTTGCGGTGCCGCGACTTGGCCATCAGCTCGAGCAGGCTCGCGCCGGATTCGCCGAGGTGGGTGAGGGCGGAGTGCCGGAGTTCGTGCAGGTCCCACCCGGTTCCGGGCCCGTCGGTCGCGGTGGCGGCGTCGAGCAGATCTCGGGCCTGGTCGTAGGACAGTCGTGCAAGTCCGGTGTCGGGGCACAGGTCGCGGTCGGTGAGGTACTTGCCTGGGCCGGGCCGCCTGTGCCCGACGAACACCGGCCCGTGGGTGCGGCCACGGATCAACCGCGGTAGGAGTCGCGCGGTGCCAGCATCCCAGTAGACCGTTTCGAGGACGTGTTCGTGGTGAGAGGCGCCGCGGCGGCGGGTCCGAGGCTTGGCCCCCTTGGACTTCACCCGGGCGCACCGGCCCGACAGGTCGAGGTCTTCGATGTTGAGTTGGAGCAGTTCCTCTGTGCGGGCGCAGGTTTCATACAGCATCCGCCAGAGTGTCTTCTCCCGGAGATGGATATCTCGGCGGGCGATGAGCCGATCGATCGCGGTCCGCGAGCGCACCGGTGTCCCGGAGTCCGGCGGGGTCGATCGCGCGGCCGACGCCGGGACTGCCGGTGCGTCCCAGCCTTGCTCGCGGCACCAGGACAGCCATTTCGCGACCGCGGCACGGCGCGCGTTCCAGGTATTGACCGCCGCTGTGCCCCAGAGGGATTCGAGGGCCGCGCCGATTTCGTCGTCGGTGACCGAGTCCAGGGCCCGGCTGGGGCCGGGTAGTCCCTGCGGATCGCGGCCGTCGAGCTGGTCGACAGTCTTGACGATCGCGATGCCGTAGGCGCGGCGGGTGTTGCCGGGTCCGATGGAGTCCAGGAACGCCTCGGCCGATTCGCGCAGAGTGCGGGGTGCGGCGGTGTGGATCCGGGTCGCGGTCGCCGCCATAGCGTCCACCTCTCCGCCATGCCCCGGATAATGGGGCCGGGTCGTGTCGTCGCCGCGACGGCGTCGCCGCAGGCCGGATCTGATGATACCCCGGATAACAGCCCGTTATCACGGGCTGTCGAGCGGCTTCGGCAATCGGTTGCGGGCGGGCAGGTTCCGGGATTACGGCTGGTGACCCAGGCGGACGGTCATGTCCGGGTGGCGCTGGCTCAGTGCCTTCAGTGCGTGCAGGCTTTCGCGGCTGCGTTCGCGTTCGGCCAGGAAGCTTCCCGGTTCGACGTCGTTTTCCCAGCCCCAGCGGGTGTGGGAGGTGTCTCCGGTCAGCAGGATCGGCCCGTCCGCGGTGCGGGCCAGATACGACAGGTGCCCCAGCGTGTGCCCTGGTGTCGAGATCGCGAAGAACGTGCCGTCGCCGAAGACATCGAGCACACCGTCGAAGGTGCCGTCGGGGTCCTTGGGGATCTGGAACTCCTGCAACGGTGGCCTGCCTTTCAGCAGCCGGTTGTTGGTGCCCTGGGCGACCAGGTTCGCGAACAGCGAGGCTTCGGCTTCGCGGGGCCCGACATAGATCGGCACGTCGGTCGGGATGTCGGGCAGACCGGAGACGTGGTCGAGGTGCAGGTGGGTCATGAACACCCCGGCCAGGGGCGCACCTTGGGACGCGATGACCTGCGCGGTACTCGGCTCCGGATTCATGTCCGTGACGCCGGCGAATTTCCGCAGCACCCAGCCGACGCCCACGCTGGCCGGGTCGTGGGCGAAACGTTCGGCCACTCCGGTGTCGACGAGGAAGAAGCCGTGCTGGGGGTGCCGCACGACGTGGGTGTAGATCTTGATCGGTTCTTTGCGCTGTTTGAGCCCCGCCGCGACGGCTTTGGGGTCCTTGATGTTCAGCAGTCCCGACAGGTTGGCTACCCAGTCGGTGCCGACCGTTTCCACCTCGACCGGGCCGGGCTGATCGGCCACGGCCTCCATCTGCGTCGCACTGACCGGGGTGCCCAGCTGCGCGGGCGTCGTGGGATGCGTTGTCGTCCAGAACGTCTTCATTGTGAACTTCCTTCCACCTGGCTTCACGAGAAGAGGGTGTCGAGCAGGTCCACGCCTTTCAGAGCGTAACCGCTGGTCGCAGCCTTGTCGGCGCCACCGCGTCAGCATCCTCCATGTAGTTATGACCTGAATCATTCAGGTCATATATATCATGACTTTAAGTATGTGGGCTAGGGTGGTGTGGTGACGATCTCGGAGACACAGGCAGCGGAGCAGTGGGAGTTGGCCAGATTGATTCATGAGGTGGACCTGCTGCACAACGCGCGCATGCGCGAGTGGGTGGCCCCGCTCGGGCTCACCGTCGCGCAAGCCTCGGCACTGCACGAGATGACCGGCCCGATGACCATGCGCGAGCTGGCCGGGCGGATGACCTGCGAGCCGTCCAACGCCACCATCATCATCGACAAGCTCGAGGCCATGGGGCTGATCCAGCGCGGCCCCCACCCCACCGACCGGCGCGCCAAACAGCTGACCCTCACCCCCGACGGCGCCGATCTGCGCACCAGGCTGCTGAAGCAACTGACCGAAGCCCCCCTCGTCACCGGCCTGACCCAGCAGGAACAAGGCGCACTCGAGCGCCTGCTGCGCAAAGCCCTCGACGACCGCTGAACCTCCGCGCCCCCGACCGCCGGCGCCGGCCGAACCGTGTCAGAACAGCGTGTCTCGCACCCGTAGTGGCCGATACCCGGTGGGCCCGAGCTGGGCGAGTTCGGCGTCGATGTCGGCCTCGATCGCGCCGAAGAAATTGATGTTCTCCGAGTGGGCCGGGCTGATGTGCGCCAGCACATCGTCCTCGATCCGGCGACCGGCTCTGCGCATCTGGTCCACGGCAAGTCCGTAATACTCTGTGGTCCAAGCGATCACGGCGTTGGTGGCCAGAGTCAGGCACCAGGCTTGCTCGGTCTGGTCGTCGAGCTGACGGGCACGGATCAGGCCCTCGTGCGCGTACAGCAGGCCCGGCGCAGCGCGTGCAGGGATTCGCCCTTGTTGAGCTGGCGGGAGATCTTGCGACGATAGTCGGGGTCCGACAGGTAGCGGGCGGCGTAGACGGTGCGCCGCACCGCGCCGTACTCCTTGAGCGCGGTGGCCAGAGTATTCTGCCGCCCGGACGCGGACAACTTGCCGACCAGCAGCGAGGCGGTGGCGTGCCCGAACTTCAGCGATCCGGCCAGCCGCAGCAGATCGTCCCAGTGCTCGGCGATCAGCTCGAGGGCGGCCCGCCGCGTCATCAATGGTCCGGCGTGCGGGAACCGGGCCTCGGTGTCGCGTCGAGGGCCGGGCCGGTACAGGGTGATCCGGCCCAGGTCCCGGATCCGGGGCGAGAGCTGCATACCGAGCAGGTCGAACAACCCGAAGTTGACCAGGGTCACGCCGTGCGTATCGGTGGCGTGCTCGGTGATCGGGAGATCGGTTGCGTTACCGAGGATCTCATCAAGGACGTAGTGTGCTTCGCGTTTCGTGGCGACGATGATCTTCGTGCCGTAGGTGGCGTGCTGATCGGTGACCTGGGTGTAGGTCGACAGCACCCGCCCGCCGTGGATGACCATCTCCCGCGCCGAGGTGGACTTACCGCGCACCGGGAACCGCTGCCCGTCCGAGGACGACAGCGTGCCTGCGCCGAACACCGTGGTCAGCGGCAACCTCTGGTGGTAGTCGATGATCGCCAGATTCGCCGCGCGCAGGTTCTCTTCCCGCACATACCATTCCGCGGTCCAGGCCAGAATGTCGTAGGAGATGCCGCAGGCCTCCGCCATCCGGGTCAGCCCGAGGTTGGTCGAATGGGCCAGCAGCACCGCGATGAGGTTGCGTTTGAGTTCCGGAGTGCGAGTCTGCTTTCCGGCCGCGTGGGTAAAGCAATCGACAGGCCCAACCGATCCGCCGGACCCCGCCCACGGCCCGGATCCACGAACGCCAGATCCGCCGGAGTCAGCGTGAAATACCGGAACAACTCCTCACGGCTGATCTCCGGAAACCCCCGCAGACGCTCCAACTCCTCGTCCGCGAACACCCGCGTCGCCACGAACCCCTACCTCCAGCACGCCGATCAACCCTCATCGGCAGCCAAGCCAAGCACCAACCACCCCACCCTGCACCCCGAACGCGAAAACCCCGCTCTACCAGGCCGCTACGCCATATCCGCCCGAAATTCGGCGGATACTACGGCGACCCCATGGCCGACGGATCGTGCAAGGTACATACCGATATGGACGTATGCGCACCTAAACATGTAAGGCCGCAGTGTCGTCTCGCGGTAAACGATCGGCTCACCGAGGGGCAACCACAGCCATGACGGAGTGGCTACGGTCGGGCAATGGAGTTGCGGAGGATTCACCACGCGGCGATCATCGCGTCGGACTATCAGCGATCGAAAACGTTCTATACCGAGGTGCTCGGCCTGCGGGTGGTAGCGGAGCACTATCGGGCCGAACGTCGTTCGTGGAAGCTGGATCTCGCACTGCCGGACGGCGCCGAATTGGAGCTCTTCTCGTTCCCGGATCCGCCGCCCCGGCCGTCGCGCCCCGAGGCGTGCGGGTTGCGTCATCTCGCCTTCGCCGTCGAAGACGTCGCCGCGGGCCTGGCGGAGCTGCGGGGGAGGGGAGTGGTCGTCGAGGAGGTCCGCATCGACGAATTCACCGGTCGCCGTTTCGGTTTCTTCTTCGACCCGGACGACTTGCCGCTGGAGTTGTACGAGGCCTGAACCCGTTCCGGCCGTCCTCACGGACGGGGCGCCGGCGTTCGGGACCTTGGCGGGCCTTGCGGCGGCAGAATAAAAACAATGTGTGATGGAGATATGCGCATCTAACTATGTGACGCCCTCCCGCCGCGCCGCGGACTTCCGGCTCGAACAGCTGAAACCAAAAGAAGCACACGACGAAGAAGGGCTCTTCGTACGTCCGGAATGAGGGGTTGTCCGCTCGGTGAGGGCGGCTGCCATACGATGACCGGATGACCACAGTGTTGCTCAACACATCAGCCGGGGACATCACCCTCGAATTGGACGAGACGAAGGCGCCGCAGACGGTCGCGAACTTCGTGGACTACGTCAAGTCCGGCCATTACGACGGGACGATCTTCCACCGTGTGATTCCGGGTTTCATGGTGCAAGGCGGCGGTCTGACCGCCGATATGCAGCAGAAGCCGGCGCCCAACCGGGTGCAGAACGAGGCCAAGAACGGGCTGCGCAACGACAAGTACACCGTCGCGATGGCGCGTACGGCGGATCCGCATTCGGCCAGTGCCCAGTTCTTCATCAACACGGCCAACAACGACTTCCTGAACTACCCGGGTCAGGACGGCTGGGGTTACGCGGTCTTCGGGCGGGTCGTCGACGGTAACGCCGTCGTGGATTCGATCGAGGGTGTCCGCACGGGCTCCAAGGCCGGCCACCAGGATGTGCCGGTCGAGCCGATCACGATCGTCTCGGCTCAGCTGGCCTGACCGGCAGGGCGCGCGCCCCGCATACCCGCCGATTCAGCACCGCAGTGGTAGCGGTGCCGATGACGGGTGGTGCGGGGCGCCGCCATATGTGGGGAGGTCTCAGACCAGGCGGTGTCCGCCTTCGACGTGAAGGACTTCACCGGTGAGGAAGTCGTTGTCGAGGATGGCGTGGAAGGCGGCCGCGATATCGGCGGGGCGGCCGATGCGGCCGGCGGGCAGTCGGGCGGCCATCGCGGTGAGGCGGGCGTGTTTGTCGGGGCCGGCGAAGTCGTCCCAGATCGGGGTGTCGACCCAGCCGGGCGAGACGGCGTTGACTCGGATCGGCGCCATTTCCAGGGCCAGCGCTCGGACCAGGCCCTCGAGAGCGGCGTTGGCGGTGGCGACGACCGATCCGCCGGGAGCGGGGCGGTAGGCCGCGATGCCGGAGGTGACGGTGAGGGAGTTGGTCACCCGGCCTGCAGCGTATTTGGCGACCAGCCACGGCCCGAGCACCTTGATGTCGAGGACCGTGCGCGCGTCACCTGCGGGCAGTTCGGTGAGCGGTCCGTAGCCGTGGCGCATGTCGGCGGCGGTGACGACGACGTGATCGATGGCGCCGATGGTGTCGAAAAGTGCTGCGATGGAGGCTTCTTCGGCGATGTCGACGCGCTGTGAGCTGATCTGATCGGGGTACCCGAGCTGTGCTGCCGCGGCGCTGAGGCGGTCGGTGTCGCGGGCGGCGATGGTGACTCGATGGCCGGCGGGCAGAAGTCGTCGGGCCAGGGCGAGGCCCATGCCGGAGCTGCCGCCGATGATGAGGGTGTGGGTGGTGTCGGTCATGGGTCCACGGTGCGGCGCGGCGAGGGTGGCGGGGAGACCGGCTGTGGCCTGGTCCTGGCGCGGCTACCCCGGCGTGGCTGGGAAGCGGGCACACTGGATGAGTGAATGATCGTCGTGCCCTGGGAGATTTCCTGCGTGCGCGCCGCGCGCGGGTGCAGCCGTCGCAGGTGGGTCTGCCGCCGGGGACGCGGCGGCGGCAGACGGCGGGGCTGCGCCGCGAGGAGGTGGCGGCGCTGGCGGGTCTGAGCGTGGACTATTACATCCGGCTCGAACAAGGCCGCGACCGCAATCCGAGTCCGGAAGTGTTGGCGGCGCTGGCCTCGGCGTTGCTGCTGAATTCCGACGAAGCGGCGCATCTGCACCGGGTGGCGCGGTTGGCGGGAACGCGGTCGGCCGCGGTGGCGGCGCCGGTGGAGACGGCGGGGCGGGGGATGGTGTTGCTGCTCGAATCGGTGCGGCCCACACCGGCTTTCGTGCTCGATCAGGTGAGCAATCTGCTGGCGGCCAATCCGGAGGGGTTGCGGCTGCTGTGGGGGATCGAGGAGTGGGAGCCGGTGCGGCGCAATCTGATCCGGTATGTGTTCACGCATCCGGCGGCGCGGACGGTGTTCGAGGATTGGACGGGGATGGCGCGCGATTGTGTGGCGCATCTGCGGGTGGTGCAGGGGGCGGGGTCGCATCCGGTGGAACTGGCGGCGCTGACGGATGAATTGTGCGCGGCGACCGCGGATTTCGAGGCGCTGTGGGCGCATTACGATGTGCGGGCCAAGCGCGGTACGCGGCGGATGTTCCGGCATCCGGCGGTGGGCCGTATGGAGTTGACGTCGGAGATTCTGACCGCGGCGGACGGGCAGCGTTTCGTCGCGTTCCAGGCCGAGCCGGGCAGCCCGGACCGCGACGCGGTGACGCTGTTAGGGCTGGTGGGTGATGACGTACCAGAGCGCGGCGAGGGTGCCGAGCACGAACAGTGGTGAGATCACCCAGGTTTCGACCTTGTTGCCGGTGCGGTCGATGATCGGGATCCGGGTGCGGATGTCCAGTGGCCAGAACAGCCGGCAGCCGCGGTCGGTGAGGCAGTCGCCGATCAGGTGGGCGAGGGCGCCGAGGCCGACGGAGAACGGCAGCCACGCGGGTTTGTCGGAGATCCACTGGTCCATGGCAAAGGTGCCGGCGACGGCGAGTACGGCGATGGTGGCGTAGGAGCGCAGTCCTTCGCCGGGTGGGCAGAGGTTCAGGGCGCGCACGGCGAGGGCGAGCAGGAAGAAGACCAGGCCGAGGGTGAACCAGCGGCCGATCCAGTGTTCGCCGGCCCAGGTGCCGTAGGCGATGGCCGCGACGAAGGCCAGCGAGTGGGTGGCGTGGCGGTGGCCGCCGGAGACGGTGGAGATGATCTTGCAGGCGGTGTGCGTGATCGGTCCGAGCGCATGCGAGATGGTGCCGCTGGGGTGGTCGGCGTCGGGCAGCAGGGCGGCGCCGGCGGTGAGAAACGTTCCCATGAGCAGGTCGACGGTGCCGAGATGGCCGATCTGCGCGGCGGGGAAGGTGAGAATCGAAAGTGGTAGCGCGGCAGCGGCTCCCGCCCACGCGAGCGCACCACTGGTCGCATGTGAATGTCCTAGCACCGCCTCGAGATTAGACGATCTTGGTCGGGTGACCGCAGCCGGTCAGGAGTGGGGGTGCGGGTCGAGGATGCGGTCGAGGGCGTTGAGGTCGGATTCGAGTAGGTAGAAGGTGCGCAGGGTGATGAGGAAGGCGAAAAGTCCTCCGACACAGAGGCCGACGATGGGGCCGATGACGGTCTGTTGCTGGTCGGGGGTGAGGAAGACCAGTCCGGCGGGGACGCCGATGAGCGGGACGCAGGCGGCGACACCGAGGTAGATGCGGCTGCGGTGCACCATGCGCCGGAGCATGGCGGCGTCGGCGGGGGTGGTGGCGCCGGCGGCGACCAGACCGGGGTAGTACCAGCGCAGGACGAAGTAGGTGACGGGGAAGTAGGTGTAGACGACGGCGACGCAGGCGGCGACGAGGTTGCAGGCGATGAGGCTGGTGGTGATGCCGGCGGAGACGTCGCCGAGGGTGTGCAGTTTGACGAGGAAGACCCCCAGTGCGGCAAGCCATCCCGCGAAGGTGGCCACGGCGATGCGGTCGCCGCAGGCGAGGGTGTCGGCGCGGGCGCGGGCGAGGGTGTCGGCGTCGAATTGTCTGCCGCGGCGTAATCCGTTGGGTATCACGAACACCGAGCGGCACCAGTACATGAGGGCGGCGATGGCGATCGGGTAGGCGATGGCGATCATGACGATGCCGAGGCGCACCATCTGGTGGGCGGCGTCGGGGCCGAGGGCGTCGCGGATGAGTCGCAGGTTGTGGGAGCCGAGGTAGAGCCCGGCGAGCAGGTGGCCGAGCAGGCTGGAGAGGGTGACCACGGGCATGGGGCGCATGCGCAGGCGGGCGCGCAGGCTGTGGGTGGGTGGGTCGACGAGGTCGCGGGCGGCGCGGTCCTGGCTGAGGTCGAGTTGCTGGGCGAGGTCGGCGCCGGTGGCGTAGCGGTCGGCGGGGTCGGGTGACAGGCAGGTGAGCAGGGCGTGGCGCAGCAGGGCGGGGGTGTCGGGCGGGAGGTCGGCTTCGAAGCGGGCGGCGATGGGTGTGCGGCGCCGGTCGATCATGGCTTGCAGGGATTCTTCGGTTTCGCCGGCGTCGTGGCCGTCGTCGAAGGGGAGGCGGCCGGTGAGCAGTTCCCACAGCACGACGGCGAGGGCGTAGAGGTCGGTGCGGGTATCCAGATCCGCGGCGGTCGTGTCCAATTCGGGGTGGCAGGCCTCGAGTTGTTCGGGGGCCATGTAGGGCAGGGAGCCGCCGAAGTAGGCGACGGGGTTGGCGCCGGGCAGGTGGCGGCTGAAGCTGATGTTGAAGTCGGCGAGTTTGGGCTGGCCGTCGGCGGTGAGCAGCACATTGGCGGGTTTGAGGTCGCGGTGCAGGATGCCGCGGCGGTTGGCGTAGTCGAGGGCGGCGGCGAGGCGGCTGCCGAGCCAGGCGACGGTTTCGGGCCAGCTGAGCCGGGCGAGTTCGGTGCGGGTGGGCGAGGGCTGGGGTTCGAGGACGCCGCCGGTCGTGGTGGCGGCGTCGATGGCTTCGAGCAGAAGTTTGCCGTCGCGCTGGGCGGGTGGGGTGCGGCGCAGCATGCGCAGGACGCCGAGCAGGGTGCCGCCGGGCACGTACTGCATGTACATGAGTTTGAGGCGCTGGTCGGTGATCTGGCGCTGGTCGAAGACGCGCACGATGTGGTCGTGGTCGAGTTGGGCCAGGGTTTGTGGTTCGCTGCCGCGGTCGTGGGAGATCTTGACGGCGACGAGGCGTCCCATGGAGCGTTGGCGGGCGAGGAACACGCGGGCGAACGCGCCTTGGCCGAGGGGCAGCAGCAGGTCGAAGTCGTCGACGGTGGCGCCGGGGTTGATGGTGTCGAGTGCGTCGAGGGCGGTGGGGTCGGCGAGCATGGTGGTGCGCAGCCCGGGTGCCGAGGGGGGTAGGTCCTCGAATCCTTCGGTGATGCGGGCCATCTGGATCGGGTAGTCCTGTTCGTATTCGCCGAGGTCGACGGCGTGGTGGTCGCGGCGGCTGCGGGCGTTGATCTCTTCGTAGACGAGGTCGGGTGGCAGGGGTGCGGCGGCGAGTTCGGGGAATTGTGCGCGGTAGTCGGCCAGGCGCGGTGCGTCGGTGTCGCGTTGCCAGCGTTCGTGCAGGTCGACCTTGATGAGTTCGATGAGCGCGGAGCGGCGCAGCGCGGGTTCGGCGGGCAGGTGGGCCGACAGATCGGGCGGTTCGCCGGATGTTTGCCATTGCTGGGCGAAGCGGGCGACGAGCGACGTCAGCGCCGTCTGCGTGGCGGTGGCGCGGTCGGCACCGGGGTCGGGTGCGGTCGCGCCGAGGTTGTCGGTCATCCCTCGCTCGCTTCGAAATCGGTGGTACCCGGGCCCGGACCCGAGAATAGGTGAATCCTCCCATGAATTCCGGGGAACGTGCCGACGCCGTTACGTTATACGGGATTTCGTGCGTACCGTGCGGTGGTGGGAAGCCGGTCGCCGGCGGCGGCGGAATCTCGCGAGCGTCGGGCGGGTGGGTCCGGCGGCCGGGGCGGTGGCGATGTCGTCTCGTGGGCGGGCGGGGTGCGGCTGTGTCGTGCCGGATTAGCTCGGGGGTTGTTCGCGGGGGCGGCGGATTGCCGCCGGATGCTGCCATCAGTGGATTGAAGCGAGATAGGCTCCGGGGGATTGTCGAAGGAGCCGAGCGGCCGGGTCGGTCGCTCTCGTCGAAAGGGGTCCGCCGTGTCGGTGCCGGCCGCGGTGAAATCCGAGATCCAGACCATCGGGGGCGCGTTCATGTTCTCCCGCGAGGCCAAGGCCTTCGGCGCCACCACCGGCGTGGACGGCTTCATCGGACCCTATACGCGCGGGCGCGGCGGGGTGCTCGGCGAGGTGGACGCGGATGTGGTGACCGCGGCGTTCGGGTTCTTCGAGCCGGAAACCGTTCGGGCGGCGTGGAATTCGGTGGCGATGGCGCCGGCCGAGGCCGCGGCGGGCTATCTGGCGGCGTGCCAGGGTTTCGGCCGCCGCAAACTCGCCGGATTCGACGGCTGCGACCGGTTGGCCGAATTGCTGCAGGTGGTCACCGATACCGCCGATGTCGCGGGGGTGAGCCTGTTCGCGGGCTGGCGGGTGTTGCCGCTCGCGAGCGATGCCGCGGGGCGGGCGCTGCAGTTGATCCATTGTCTGCGCGAGCTGCGCGGTGGCCTGCATCTGATCGCGGTGCGGGCGAGTGGGCTCTCGCCGTTCGAGGCGGTGCTGATCGGCGGTTCGCCGCGCACCGACGGGCCCACGCAGGCGCGGCTGTTCGGGTGGGGTGAGCGCGTGGATGCCACCGAGGTGAGCGCCGCGATGCGCCAACGCTGGGATGCGGCCGAGACGCTGACCGATGAGCTGATCGCCCCGGCCTTCGGGGCGCTGGACGAGACCGCGGGCAAGGAACTGGTCGAGCTGCTGCGGCAGGCCCATGCCACGGTTTTCGGTCGGTAGTCGCTGCCGTCCGTCCGCCATACTGACGTACCCTGTTGGTATGGCGGAGACGAAGAAGGTGACGATCTCGGTCCCCAAGGATGATGTGTCGACCTTGGAGCGCTGGAAGGCGTCGGGGCGTATCGACAATCTGTCCGCCTATGTGTCGGCCGCGCTGCGGGATCGGATGGATCGCGATATCTCGCTGGATGCCATCGAGTCCAGTTTCGGTGGCGTGCCGCCGCTCGAGTTGGTGAATCAGGCCCGGCGGGTGCAGGGCCTGCCGCCGCTGTCGGCGGAGGATCTGGATCGGCGAAGCGCCGGCGCCGCGTGAGCCCGGCCGCACTGGGCGGCGTGGTGTTCGACACCGCCGCCGTGGTGGGCTGGACGCGGCGGCTGCCGTATGTGCACGCGGTGGCGTGGGCGACGGCCGAGGCCGGTCACACCATCGTGGTGCCCGCGGCGGTGGCGGCGGCGGGGCAGGCGCTGATCCGGCCGGATCGGCTCGATATTCTCGCGGTGTTGCTGGAGCTGCCGCACACCGTGGTGACCGGATTGGACACCGGCGCGGCCTCCCGGGTCGCGGCGCTGCTGGCCGGGCGCTCGGATGCCGATGGCCTGGTGGCGGCCGGACACGCCGCCAGTGAGGCGGTCTCTCGCAATTGGCCGTGTTTGACCGCTCGGCCGGATATGTTGCGACGCATCGACCATCAGGTGCTGGTCGATCCGCTGCCCTGACCGACCGCGGCCGCGGCTGCCGTGCGACGACGAGGAGAGGACCGCGACCATGTCAACGGCCCTGAGCCCCCGGATTTCCCGGCTGCGCCAGCTGATCGACCATCCCGCCACCGGCGCCGCCGAACGCGATGCCGCCCAGCGCATGCTCGATCGCATCCTGGCCAAGCATCCGCAGGCGGCGGGGCCGCGGGGTGACCGTGACTACGGTCCCCGCTATCACCGGGTGGGCCGGCATGCCACGTTGGCGAGCATCGCCGAGATGATCAGTCAGGACATCGCTTTCGCGAAGATCTTCAGCATGCCGCAGCATCGTGCGGAGCTCGCCGAACGGTCGCCGATCCGCGATGCGCCCATCGAGATCTCCTATTCGGTGGCGACGCCGTACGTCGGCAAGATCATCGTCACGATCGAGGGCGTGCCGCGGGAGTGGGGCTGGGTCAGCGACTGCGGGATCGACAATCCCAGCCCGGCGTTGCAGGAGCTGGCCGACGAGCTGGCCGAGATCATGAACGCCTACAACCACGACGGCAGCGATATCGGCAAACGCTTCTTCGCCTGTGTGCGGGTACCCGAGCGGACCTTGATCTGGTGACCCGCTAGCCCGATGTCCGCCCGTGGGTGGATGCGAAAGGTGTTGCGGCGCTGCGTAATGCGTCGATGACGGCGGTGGCCGCGGGGGTGAGCGCGGCGGGTGAGCGGATCAGCGACAGGCGGCGCAGTTCGGTGGCGGCGCGGTCGTGGGTGCCGGTGAGCACGCGCATCGTGATCACCTCCGGCGGCAGCGCCGGGAACAGGCCGGAGGGGACGGTGGTGACGCCGCAGCCGGCGGCGACGAGGGCGAGTTTGGCGAGCCAGTCGCGGGCGCGGTGGGCGATGTGAGGGCGGCCGGGCAGGCCGGGCCACACGCCCAGCAGGGGTTCGGTGGTGGCGGAAGGACTCGCGATCCAGCGGGCGTCGACGAGTTCGTCGACGGTGACGGTGGCGCGCCCGGCGAAGCGGCCCGTGGCGGGGGCGGCGACGAGCAATTCGACATCGGTGAGCTGTTCGACGATCAGCCGGGGCAGTTCGGTGTCGGGTGGCCGGTGCGGCGGGCGTGAGGTGATCACGGCGAGATCCAGGCTGCCGGCGCGGATCGCGCGGACCAGCGCCGGAGTGGTGCCTTCGCGGGTGAGCACGTCCAGGCCGGGATGGGTGCGTCGCAGGGCGGCCAGTGCGGTGGGCACGAGGACCACGCCCGCGCTGATGAGGCTGCCCAGGCGCACCTGGTGGGTGATGTCGTCGCCGTCGAGGTCGCGTCGTGCCGCGTCCAGGGCGTCGAGGGCGACGCGTGCGTGGCGCAGCAGGGTGAGTCCGGCGGGGGTGAGGTGGACGCCGGTGCGGTGGCGTTCGAACAGGGGTTTGCCGGCCTCGCGTTCGAGGGCGGCGGCTTGGCGCGAGATTCCGGATTGGGTGTAGCCGAGGGCGGTGGCCGCGGCGGTGAACGAGCCGCGTTCGGCGACCTCGGCCAGCACCCGCAGCCCGGCCGGTGACAGGTACATGACACTACGGCATACCAGATATGCCAGGTTCTCGCTGGTGGCATGGCCGGATCGCGACCTACGTTGGCGGGCAGACGATTCGGAAGCAGGAGGAGTGGGCGATGCGTGCGGCGATGTTGGAGCAGTTCGGGCGGCCGTTGACGGTGACGACCGTGCCGGATCCGGAGGCCGGGCCGGGTGAGGTGCTGGTCGATGTGCTGGCCACCTGTGTATTGCCTTATGCGGCAGAGGTTTTCGGTGGTGCGCGCAAGTACCCGCTGGAGCCGCCGGTGATTCCGGGAATGGGCGGGGTGGGCCGGGTGGTGTCGGCCGGCCCGGATGCGACCCGGCTGCGGCCCGGTGACCTGGTGTGGTGTGATCCGACGGTGCGTTCCCGCGACGACGCGCGCACCCCCGACATCACGTTGCAGGGCTGGAGTTCGCGTGGGCCGGGCGGGCTGCGGTTGTCGCGGTACTTCCATCACGGTTCGTTCGCGGAGCGGATGGTGGTGCCGACCGAGAACGCGGTGCCGCTCGGTGACGTCGATACCGGGGATGTGGCCCGGTGGGCGGCGCTGGCGGTGTCGCTGGTGCCGTACGGGGGTCTGCTGGCGGCGGGTCTGCGCGCGGGGGAAAGGTTGCTGGTCAGCGGGGCGACCGGCAATTTCGGAGGTGCGGCGGTGGCGGTGGGACTGGCGATGGGGGCGAGCCGGGTGGTGGCTCCCGGGCGCAACCGCGCGGCTTTGACCCGGTTGCGCGACCGGTTCGGTGACCGTGTCGCCCCGGTCGAGCTGACCGGTGACGAGGAGGTGGATCGGCAGGCGATGCAGGCCGCGGGCGGGGGGCCGGTGGATGTCGTGCTCGATATGCTGCCGCCCGCGGCGGCTGCGCGGGTGGTGCGGACCGCGGCGATGACGGTGCGGGAGTTCGGGCGCGTCGTGCTCATGGGCGGGGTGGGGATGCTGGGCGGTCCGGATCTGGCGCTGCCGTATCCGTGGCTGATGCGCAACAGTGTCACGGTGCGGGGGCAGTGGATGTGCCCGCGCACCGCGGTCGGCGGGCTGATCGAGCTGGTGCGGTGCGGGCTGCTGGATCTGTCGAAGGAAACGGTCACCACCTTCGGGCTGGACCGGATCGCGGCGGCGGTCGAGCATGCCGCGGCCCATCCCGCGGCGTTCGATCGCACGGTCGTGTTGCCGCAGCGGCGGCCACCACTGCCGGAGTAGGTAATACGCGGGTATTATGGTGGCTGCGTGGAGTACGCATGGTGGATCGGAATCCACTCGTTCCTGGCTCGTGCCGAGGTGGCGCCCTGGGAGGTGATGGAGGTGCTGTATTCGTCGCGGCGCTGGCCGCGCCCGGCCCGCACCCCGGAAGGACTGCCCGTCACCACCGTGTGGGGCCGCACCGATGCGGGACGTCCGCTGGTGGTGATGCTGCGGATGCGGCCGTCGCCGGAGTCGGCCGGCACCTGGGAGATCGTGATGGCCGCGCAGATGCGCCCGCAGCAGCTCGAGGAATACACCGCATGGGAGGCGAACCGATGACCGACAAGCACATCTTCGAACCGAAGCCCGGCGCCGACCCGCAGGCGGTCGTGGACGCCCTGGTGTTCGACGACACCGCCGCCGCACCCGCGCTGCCGCCGACCGGCGAGGAGATCGAACGCGGCATGGTCACCACCTCCCTGAAACTGCCGAAGGATCTGCGCGACCGGATCCGGGAGGCGGCCGCCGAACACTGCATCACCCCGTCGATGCTGATTCGCCAGTACATCGAGATGGGGTTGCTCGCCGAACAACCCGGCCGCATGATCCCGCTGTCGGATGCGATCCGGGTGCTGAGCAGTCTGCGTCCCTCCGCCTGAGGCACGGCCCTCAGTCGAGTTCGGTGGCGGCCCACAGGTCGTAGCCGTGCCCGCCGGGCTCGGGCGGCCCGGGCACGATGCGGTGGGTGCGGGTGCCGTCGGGGCGGCGTTCGGCCCGCAGGAAAAGATCGCCCGGATGCGCCTCGGCGTAGCGGGTGCGGGCGTAGTCGTGGAGGTGGGTGACGAACACGACCTTCACTCCGGCCTCGGTGAGCGCGCGCAGCAGCGGCCCGGCGATACGGCCGGCGTCGCGTTCGCCGGTGGCGGCGAACGCCTCGTTGCACAGCAGCATCCCGTGCGGCCCGATCCGGTCGACCACGGCGTTCATGCGGACCAGCTCGTCGGCGAGTTTGCCGTAGGACAGGGTGTGGTCCTCGTCGCCGACGAAGTGGGTGAACACCCCGTCGCGGACGTCGGCGGCGAATTCCTCGGCGAGGACGAACATCCCGGCCTGCATCATCAGTTGCGCGGCGCCGAGGCTGCGCAGGAACGTGGATTTGCCGCCGTTGTTGGCGCCGGTGACGATCAGCAGCGATCGCCCGTCGGCGGCGAGGTCGCTACCCGCGACCGTCGCGGGGGCGGGGCCCAGGGCCAGGGTGAGGTCGCGCAGCCCGCGGCAGCGCAGCCGCGGCGTGCCCGGCGGGTGGGGGTGTGGCAGGCAGTAGGGGGTGGCGGCGCGGTCGAGGTGGTCTCGCAGGATCAGGCAGCCGAGGTAGAAGGCGGTTTCGTCGCGTAGGCGCAGGAAGAAGGCATGCAACTCGTCGGCTGCCGCGGCGACGACGTCCGCGAGTTCGGCCAGCGCGTGATCCTTCAGCTGCATCACCGGGTCGGACGTGCCGTCACCGTCGGCGATCGCGTCGAAAACACTTGCGCCGCGCGACAATCCGAATCGGGTCCGGCGCGCGGGCGGTGGCCGGTGGACCACGACATCGGTGATCTTGTTGCCCGCGCCCAGGCCCGCTTCGAATTCGACTCCGTGGTCGAAGCGCAGCGCGCTCAGCTCGTCGCGCACCGCCCGCAGGTAGGTGTCGTCGAACTGTTTCGTGGTCGCGATCAGGTCGGTCCAGCCCGCGGCGGTGACGCGGTCGCCGTCGCGTTCGAGCAGGGTGCGCAGTCGGCGCAGCAGTTCGAGTTGTTCTGTGAACGGTGGCAGCGCGAGCACCAGGGTGCCGGTGGCGCGCCGCCCGGCGGTGGATGTCCAGCGCCGCACCGACGTCGCGGTGGTGGCGATGTCGTGGACGGCGCGCACGAGGTGCGGGTTCGCGCAGCAGTCGGTGAGCACGGCGTGGCGGTGGGAGATCACCGCCGGATCGGCCGGGGCGGTGGCGATCACGGCCCGGACCGCGTCGGCGGTCGCCGGATCGCTGTCGGCGATCGTGTCGAACAGGGCGGACAGGCCCAGATCCTCGAGGGCGGTGTCGCCGAGCGCGGTGGGTGCGGGGGTGTCGCCGGGGTAGAGCAGCCGGACCATCATCGCGCCAGCCTCGCGGCCACCGCGTCGTAGCCGAGTCCGAAGCGGTCGGCGAGTTCGGTGGCGTAGGCGTGGCCGTCGGCGGGTCGGCGCACGATGCGGTAGCTGCGGTGTGCGCGGTCGTGCGGGTCTGTCAGTGCCACCATCTCGACACCACCTCGGGTCCGGCTTCGGCGAGGTCGTCGAAGAAGCTCACCCACACCCCCCACGCGCCGCGGCGCACGATGTGGGCCAGGACCTCACCGGCGATGCGCACGCCGTCGCAGGTGGTGGTCGTGGAGAAACTCTCGTTGAGCACGATCAGGGTGTCCGCGCTCGCGGTCCGCAGAATCTCGCGCATCGATCGCAGCTCCGTCAGCAGCCTTCCGTCCGGGTCGCCGGCGTGTTCGGCGCGTTCGAAGTGGGTGTGGATGCGATCGGGCAACGGCAGCCGCGCCGTGTGCGCGGGGACCGGGCCGCCGAGCGCGGCGAAGTACACCAGTTGCCCGATGGTGCGTGCGAAGGTTGTTTTGCCGCCTTGGTTGGGCCCGGTCACCACCGCCAGCCGCTGCGGGCCGTCGAGCTGGAAGTCGTTGCACACCACCGGGTTCGGTGAGCGCAGGGCGAGGGCGAGGTCGTAGGCGCGGTCGGCGTGGATCGGTTCGCCCGGTGCGGCGATCTCGGGCAGGCACACACTGCGCCCGGTTCCGGCGGCGCGGTGGGCGAAGCGTCGGTAGCGCAGATAGAACTGCATGCCTCGGTCGAAGTCGGCCACCTCGGGGGCGATGAAATCACGGTGGCGGGTGGCGAATTCGGCCAGTCGCGCGAACGGCGCCGGATAGTGGGCGGCGACCCGGTCGAGGATGTGTTCCTCGGTCTGGTTCATATCCGGCCACTGCGGTCGTGGTCGCGGGTCGTGGCGGTGGGGTGCGCCGAAGCGGGCCAGCAGATGTGTCACGGTGGCGGTGTAGTCGAGGGCCGGGTGGGCGGGGCTCACCTCGAGGGTGCGGTCGACGATCCGCAGCCGATATCGCACCTGCGCCAGCGCGGCGTGCGCGGTGTCGATGTCGTCGGCCAGTGTGCGCAGATCGCTACTCGCGCAATAGGTGTCGAGGTAGGTGTGCCATCGCCGCAGGGCGCGCGATCGCAGTGGCAGTCGTGCGGCCGCGGTGTGCAGTGCGGTCACCGCCGTCACGTAGTCGGCAGCGGCGTCGAGGTGCAGGCGGTGGCGCTGATGGGGGTGATACAGCTCGCCCGCGACACGCAGCCGGCGCCGTACCCGCCACATGGCGATCACGAATTCCTCAGCGGCGGAGTGGGTTTCGCCGTGGTCGAGGTCGGTGAACACTTCCTGGCGGAATCGGACGGTGTCGGGGTCGCGGACCGGGCGGTGCAGCAGGGCGGTGAGGTCGTGGTCGTCGGTATCACCGACGATGGCGGCGATCAGCGGTGCGATCTCCAGATCGGTCAGCGCGTCCGCGCCGACCTCGACGGAGGCGACGTGCTCGGCCGGCACCGGCCACAACACGCTGACGGTTGGCATTCCCCACCCACTTCCCGCGCCGGCCGGATCGGATGAACGACCCGGTAGGGGGCTTTTCGGTCAGGCTAGCCACATTACTTACCGGCCGTCAAGTAATCGCAAGGGTAATGAGTGAGGGTCCTGCGAAGTTGCGCAGCCAACTACACAGTTAGCTTAGTAAATGATAGGGTGGAGTCATGTCCGGAAAGCCTGCGCCCACAGCCGCCGCGGTGGCGAGCGATCTGCGTGTCGCCGTCAGCCGGCTGCTGCGGCAGCTGCGCGCTCAGGCCGAGGGCAGCGACCTCACCAAATCCCAGAGCTCGGTCCTCATCCGCCTCGAACAGGGCGGGCCCGCCACGGCCACCCAACTGGCTCACGCGGCGGGAATGCGCCCGCAGTCGATGGCGAAAATCGTTCGCGCGCTGGAAGACGCGGGTCTCATCGCGGGCACACCCGATCCGGCCGACGGCCGCAAAACCGTCCTGGACCTGACCGAGGCCGCCCGCGACGAATTCCGCACCGGCCGACGCGCGAAAGAGGACTGGCTCACTCGCGTCATCGAGGCCGAATTCACCGACGCCGAAATCCGGCAACTCGCCGACGCGGTCGGGCTGCTCGACCGCATCGGCCGCGCCGGCTGATCGAAGCGCCCACAACCGAAATCCGCGACCCGCCACCGGGCTCGCGCGATCCGGCGCGCGCCGACCCCGGTGCGTCCGAAACCGCACGCCAGCAAAGGAATTCGTCATGCCCGTCACCACCCTGGACCCGGCCACCGCCCTCATCGTGATCGATCTGCAGCAGGGCATCGTCGGGCGGCCGCTGGCGCATCCGGTCGAACCCGTGATCACGCGCGCGGCCACACTCGCGCAGGCCTTCCGCGAACGGGACCTGCCGGTCGTGCTGGTCAACGTCGCCGGCACCCCGCCGGGGCGCACCGACGCCGGCGCGATGACCATGACCGATCTGCCGCCGGACTGGACCGCCCTCATTCCCGAGATGACGCCGCAGCCGGGCGATATCCAGGTCACCAAGCACGCCCGCAGCGCCTTCGCCGGCACCGGGCTCGCCGACCGGTTGCGCGCCGAGGGAGTCACCCAGGTGGTGGTCGTGGGCATCGCCACCGGCGCCGGTGTCGAATCGACCGCCCGCGACGCCCACGAACAGGGCTTCCACGTCACACTGCCGGTCGACGCGATGACCGATTCCGACGGCGAACGCCACGACCACAGCATCACCCACATCTTCGGCCGCATCGCCGAAACCGGCACCACCGACGACGTGCTCCAGACATTGGCGGCCCGCTCGTGACAGCCGCCCCCGCCGAGACCGCGCCCGTCCGCAGCGACCCGTTCACCGCCCGCTTCGTCGGGCCGCTGCTGCTGGGTTCGACCCTCAACCCGATCAACACCTCCACCATCGCCACCGCCCTCGTCGGCATCGGCGTCGACTTCCACCGGGGCCCCGGCACCACCGCCGTGCTCATCTCGGTGCTGTATCTGTGCAGCGCCGTCGCCCAGCCCACCATGGGCAAACTCGCCACCCTGTTCGGGCCGCGGCGCGTGTTCACCAGCGGGCTGATCATCCTCATCGCCGCCGGCGTGATCGGCGCGGCCGCACCGGCTTTCGGATTCCTGGTGGTGTCGCGGGCGCTCATCGGCATCGGCACCTCGGCGGCGTTTCCGACAGCGATGGCGCTGGTGCGGCGGCGCGCCGACGACGCCGGGACGGGGGTCCCGGCGCGGGTGCTGGGTAATTTCTCGATCGCCGCGCAGGTCACTTCCGTGGTGGGGCTGCCGCTGGGCGGACTGCTGGCGGGGGTGTTCGGCTGGCGCGCGATATTTTTCGTCAACATCCCGCTCGCGCTGGTCGCGCTGGTGGCGACGCTGGCCGGTGTGCCGAAGGACGAACCGCGCCGCCGCGATCAGGGGTCGCTGCCGGCCGCGATCGACATCGTCGGCATCGGCCTGTTCGCCGGTGCGGTGATCGGCATGCTGACGTTTCTGTCGGACCTGCGCTCACCGCTGTGGTGGTTGCTGCCGGTGACGCTGGCGCTGGCCGCCACGCTGGTGGTGTGGGAGTGGCGGGCGCGCAGCCCGCTCATCGATGTGCGGATGCTGACCCGCAACGGCGGGTTGTTGCGCACCTATGTGCGGCAGGCGGTGGTGTCGCTGGGCACCTACACCGCCCTCTACGGGACCAGCCAGTGGATGGAACAGGCCGCGCACTACAGCGCCTCCCAGGTGGGGTTGATCCTGCTGCCGCTGTCGGCGATCAGCATCGTCATCGCGCGCCTGGTGTCGAATCGTGGCTGGGTGCGGGTGCCGCTGGCCGCCAGCGGTGCGGCGTTGATCGCGACCGGGCTGGTGATGGTGGTGATCACGCACGACTCGCCGGTGATCGTGCTGATCGCGATGTCGCTGCTGTTCGGAGTGGCCAGCGGCGCCAGCGGGTTCGCCAACCAGGCCGCGCTGTACGTGCAGGCACCGGCGCGGCAGGTCGCGGTGGCGTCGGGGTTGTATCGCACCTTCGCCTACATGGGGGCGATCTTCTCCTCCAGCCTGATCGCGCTGACGTTCGGTTCGGCCACCACCGACGCCGGATTGCACGCCATCGCATGGGTGATCGTCGGTCTCGGTGCCATCGTCGCGCTGATGACGCTGCTGGACACCACGATTCCGGTCCGCACCGGCAAGGCTTCGCCGCGGTGACTCAGCGATAGGTGGCGATCAGTTCGGTGACGCGCTGCTGGGGCCACGGGCATCGAATCTCCCCCTGGGTGACGGCGAAGAACAGTTCGAACTGCACCTGCCAGGCGGCGAGCAATCCGGCGCGGTGCGAGGCGAGCCGGTGGGGCAGGGTGTGGGTGAAGTCGACCCGGGTGCCCAGTCGCGGATCGGCGACGATCTCCCACCGCGCCCGGCCCGCCGGCTGCCCGTCGACCGACACCTCGTATTCCAGCAGCCGCGGCGGATCGCATGCGGTGACCGGTCCCGGTGCGATCTGCGGGTTCGTCGCGCGGACCGGTGGCATCGCACCGACGCGCGGCGACTGGTCCTCGACCAGGATCGCCCAGATCGTGTCCGCCGGCCGCCACACCAGATCACGCGAAAACCGCAGCACCACATCGGATTCGGGTTCGGCGCCCGATTCGGCGCTGCCGCGGGCCAGCCCGAACTTCTCGATGTAGGCCTCCGCGCGTGCCAGCCATCCGGTCGCGGGGTCCTGGCTCACCTCGGTCTCGTCGAGGGCGGCGGTCAGGCTCGTCAGGCAGCCGTCCCATCCGGCGGCGGTGCGGGCGGCGCCCAGGCGGCCGGTCGGGCCGTCGCCGAGGGCGTGGGTGAACACCAGCCGGCAGCCGTCGCCGTCGGCGATCAGTTCGAATCGCAGCACGTCGCGGTTCCAGCGGAACATGAACACCTTCGGCGGATCGACTTCGAGGACTTCTCCGTCCCAGGTGTCCTCGATCGGTGCTTCGTCGTCGAAGACGAACCGCATCGGCGCGCCGGGGCGCAGTTCGGTGTGCACGGCGGCGGGAAACCACGCCGTCATCTGCCGCGGATCGCTGATCGCGCGCCACACGCGTTCGCGGGGGTGGGCGAAGCGGCGTTCGAACCGCAGGGTCGGGGTGCCGTCGATCGTGGTCAGTTCGGCGGACGGGTCACTCATCGTCATCACTCCTCGCGGTCTGGGCATCGGTGGGGGTGGTGTTTTCTTCGGCGGCGGCCATGACGTCGAGGTGGCGGGCCAGCGCGTCGAGGCTGGTGTCCCACAGTTGCCGGTAGGGGGCCAGCCACCGGTCGATCTCGGTCAGCGGCTGGGGTCGCAGCCGATACCAGCGGCGTTGGGCGTCGTGGCGGACCTCGACCAGCCCGGCGCCGCGCAGGATCTTCAGATGTTTCGACACCGTCGGCTGCGCGAGGCGCAACTCCGTGACCAGTTCGCCGACCAGGTGTTCGCGCCGGCGCAGCAGGTCCAGGATTTCGCGGCGCCGCGGTTCGGCCAACGCCTCGAACGTAGATGCCATATCGGCAATATAGCCGAAACGGAATATAAAAGGAGGGCATTCACATGCGCAGCGGCAGGCCGGCGCGGATGCGGTTCATGCGATCCTCGTGCACGACGTGCGCGCGGTCGAGCAGCGTGGGCAGGTCATCGGCGCGGAAGCGGTGCACATATTTGTCCGGCAGCCCGGCCATGACCCGTTCCGAATCCAGCATGCGCGCGTACGTGCGTTCACGGACGGCCTGGTCGGCCTCGTAGCCCAAATCGAGGTAGCGGGTGGCGTAGCGGCGCGCTCCGGCCACCGCGGTCTGCGCGCGCCCGGCCGGGCTCCACAGCGAAACCACCACCGTCACCACGAGAATCGCGACGATCACCACCAGCGACCACCCGGTGGGGATCTCGGCCACCGGCACCGGGTCGCCGTCGTTGACGAACGGCACGCTGTTGTGATGCAGGGCGTGCAGGATCAGCTTCACCCCGATGAAGCCGAGCACGGCGGCCAGCCCGAACCCGAGATAGATCAGCCGGTCCAGCAGACCCTCGAGCAGGAAGAACAGCTGCCGCAAACCCAGCAGCGAGAACGCCGTGGCGGTGAACACCAGGAACACGTTCTGGGTCAGGCCGAAGATCGCGGGAATCGAATCGAGGGCGAACAGCACGTCGGTGCCGCCGATCGCGATCATCGCCGACATCATCGGGGTCAACCGGCGCCGCCCGTCCACGATCGTGGTCATCGCGTCACCGTCGTAGAAGTCGGTGGTGCGCAACAGTTTCCGGGTCGCGCGCACCACTAACCCATCACCGGAGTGGGTGTCCTCGCTCTCGGGGCGCAGCATATTGCCCGCCGTCACCAGCAGCACCCCGCCGAACAGGTAGAACACCCACGCGAACCGGTTGATCAGCGTCGCGCCGAGGAAGATGAACCCGGTGCGCGCCACCAGCGAGATCACGATCCCCACCAGCAGCACCTTCTGCTGGGCGGCCGCGGGCACCCGGAAGGCAGTGAAGATCACCAGGAAGACGAACAGGTTGTCCACCGACAGCGCCTTCTCGGTGATGTAGCCGGCGAAGTACTCGACCCCCATCTCCGATCCGCCCAGCCCCCACACCACGAACCCGAACGCGATCGCCACCCCGATGTAGGCCGCCGACCACACCGCCGACTCGCGCAGTGTCGGCGAATGCGCACCGCGCACATGGAAGACGAAGTCGAACACCAGCAGCACGACGATCAGCGCCAGCGCACCGGCCCATGCCAGCAGCGGAACGGTCACGGCGGCCTCCTGGGCGGCGAGGGGTCTCGGGTGACTGTAGCGTCCGCGCCCGCGCACTCGCGGCGATCGACATGCTCGCCCGCACATGCGGATGCCCCGCGCACCGGTGGTGGTGCGCGGGGCATCCGGTCGTTACGGGATCAGGCCAGGTCGAACCGGTCGGCGTTCATCACCTTGTCCCAGGCGGCGATGAAGTCGTCGACGAACTTGGCTTTGGCGTCGGCGGCGGCATACACCTCCGACAGCGCCCGCAGTTGCGAGTTCGAGCCGAACACCAGATCGACGCGGCTGCCGGTCCAGCGCTGTTCGCCGGTGGCGCGGTCCGTGCCGATGTAGGTGCCGTCGTCGGCGGGCGAGGGCTTCCACTCGGTGCTCATGTCGAGCAGGTTGACGAAGAAGTCGTTGCTCAGCACACCGGGATTGTCGGTGAGCACACCCAGCGGCGACTGCTTGTGATTGGCGCCGAGCACCCGCAGCCCGCCCACGAGCACTGTCATCTCCGGTGCGGTCAACCGCAGCAGGTTCGCCTTGTCGACAAGCAGATACTCCGCCGGCAGGCGAGTGCCCTTGCCGAGGTAGTTGCGGAAACCGTCGGCCTTGGGCTCGAGTGCGGAGAACGACTCCACGTCGGTCTGTTCCTGCGTGGCGTCGCTGCGGCCGGGGGTGAACGGGACGGTCGCCCCGAAACCGGCGTCGCGGGCGGCTTTCTCGATCGCCGCGACACCGCCGAGCACCACCACATCGGCGAACGAGACGCGCACGGAGCCGGTCTGTTCGGTGTTGAACGCCTCCTGGATCGCTTCCAGGGTGCGGATCACCTGGGCCAGTTCGTCGGGATCGTTGACCTCCCAGCCGTTCTGCGGTTGCAGCCGCAACCGGCCGCCGTTGGCGCCGCCGCGTTTGTCGCTGCCGCGGAACGAGGACGCCGCCGCCCACGCCGTGGACACCAGCTGCGCCACCGTCAGGCCCGAATCCAGGATGCGTGCCTTGAGGGTGGTGATCTCGGCGTCACCGATCAGATCGTGATCGACGGCCGGGATCGGGTCCTGCCACAGCAGGGTCTCCTCGGGCACCAGCGGACCCAGATACCGCGCCTTGGGTCCCATATCGCGGTGGATCAGCTTGTACCAGGCCTTCGCGAACTCCTCGGCCAGTTCCTCGGGATGGTCGAGCCAGCGCCGCGTGATCGGCCCGTAGATGGGGTCCAGGCGCAGCGACAGGTCGGTGGTCAGCATCGCGGGGGCCTGGGTCTTGGACGGGTCGTGGGCGTCGGGCACGGTGCCCGCGCCGGCGCCGTCCTTGGGCACCCACTGCCACGCCCCGGCGGGGCTCTTGGTCTGCTCCCATTCGTAGCCATAGAGGGTTTCGAGGAAGCTGTTGTCCCACTGGGTCGGGTCGGGGTCCACGTCACCTCGATACCGCTGGTGATCGCGTCCTTGCCGACACCGGTGCCGAACGAGCTCTTCCAGCCCAGCCCCAGCTGCTCGAGCGGCGCGGCCTCGGGCTCGGGGCCGACGTTGTCGGCGGGGCCCGCGCCGTGGGTCTTGCCGAAGGTGTGCCCGCCGACGATCAGCGCCGCGGTCTCCACATCGTTCATCGCCATCCGGTGGAACGTCTCGCGGATGTCGATCGCGGCGGCCAGCGGATCCGGATTGCCGTTGGGCCCTTCGGGATTGACGTAGATCAGGCCCATCTGCACGGCCGCGAGCGGGTTCTCCAGATCGCGCTGCCCGGAGTAACGTTCGTCGCCGAGCCATTCCAGCTCCGGACCCCAGTACACCTCCTCGGGCTCCCACTCGTCGACGCGGCCGCCGCCGAAGCCGAAGGTCTGGAAACCCATGTGCTCGAGGGCGACGTTGCCGGTGTAGACGATGAGGTCGGCCCACGACAGTTTGCGGCCGTACTTCTGTTTCACCGGCCACAGCAGCCGGCGCGCCTTGTCCAGGCTGGCGTTGTCGGGCCAGCTGTTGAGCGGGGCGAAACGCTGCATACCGGATCCGGCGCCGCCGCGGCCGTCCTCGATGCGGTAGGTGCCGGCCGCGTGCCAGGCCATGCGGATGAACAGGGGACCGTAGTGACCGAAGTCGGCCGGCCACCAGTCCTGCGAGGTCGTCATCACCTCGATGATGTCGGCCTTGACCGCCGCCAGATCCAGGGTGGCGAATTCGGCGGCATAGTCGTAGTCCGCGCCGAACGGGTGGATTTCGGCCGGATTGTGTTGCAGCACTTTGAGGTTGAGTTGTTCCGGCCACCAGTCGCGGTTGCCGCCACCTTCGACCGGTCGCTTCATGCGGCCGACGACGGGGCATCCGCTCTCGGGCGGTTCGGTATTGGCCTCGGCGATAGGTGGATGTTCCTCAGGCACGGTATTTCCTTTCCGAGAGAGTGAAACGGGCTGTGATCATGAGTTGGATCGAGACGTCGGCAGGGAACAGGAGGGGCACAGCCCCCAGTAGATGACCTCGGCCTCGTCGAGGACGAAGCCGTTGTCGTCGACGGCGGTCAGGCACGGTGCGTCGCCGACCGCGCAGTCGACGTCGGCGATGACGCCGCAGGAGCGGCACACCAGATGGTGGTGGTTGTCGCCGACGCGGGTCTCGTAGCGCGCGACCGATCCCATCGGCTGGATCCGGCGCAACAGACCGGCCTCGGTCAGCGCCCGCAGCACGTCGTATACGGCCTGATGGGAGACCGTGCCGAGGGTGCCGCGGACCAGGCCGAGGATGGTGTCTGTGTCGGAGTGCGGGTGATCGGCCACAGCGGTCAGCACCGCGATCCGCGGGGCTGTCACCCGCAGCGCGGCCCGGCGCAGCATGCGCTCGAAATCCGCCGTAGTGGACACGGTCCGAAGTATGACTCATTCAAGTAACCGGTAGGTGCGGATTTGAGAATCCAGTTTCCGAACATCCGGCCTCCGTCCGGGTCGCCCCGCGCGGTCTCGGGTGCCGCGGGGCCTCGATCGGACGCGGCGGATGCCGGGCAGGGCGGAGGACTGCACGGTTGTGTGTGTTCGTCGCACGGAAAATCTGTGATCGTTGTGATTTCTGTGGTTTCTGATGCCGGTGACCACACCGAAATTCGGCCCCTGTCGGGGCTCGGTTTCATAACGACCGGCACGAAAACCGCGGCCCGCGATCGGGCGCGTCCTGTTCTTCCTGCATCCGAGCGGGCGAAAGTCCGACTATCTGGTACCGGGGCAACTTCGTAGTTATCAAAAAATTACTTTTTATCCGGGCGTGTCCGGCCACCGAATCTACCTACGACACACTGCCGTGAGGCTTCACGTGCCAGAAGGTGATCCGGTGAACGCGATGAAAACCAACGATGTGGGTAACCCGCCCGCTCCGCCCGGCCCGCACGAGATATGCGGACGGCCCGGCGGCGGTGACGGCTCCGAACCCCGGGGTGGCGTCGAATCCGCGGACCGGCGATCGCGCGATCACCGGCTTCGCCGCAAACGCAGGCACTGACCTTGCCCGACGGTCCACGGGGGCGGTGGCGCGGCGTGTCGGGGCGCCGTGACCACCGCCTTCGCGCCCGGACGAATGTCCGCCCACAGCAACGCGGGCGTTGTTCGTCGCGCCTGAATACATTCCGGGCGCATATTTCGACCTGCTTCACGCATTACGGCGAACGTCGTTTCGGCGAACGGTCCGGCGTCTTATTACTGCGTCGAAGTAAAGAGATCCGATGGAGGACCGGTGACCCAATTCAAAAGCAACTTCGGCGGCGATCGACAGGCACCGAAGTCACCGCGGATCGGCGCAGCGCCACTCGGCGGTCACCAGGCATCCGGTACCGGAACACACGCACACGGCTCGGGACACGTATTCCCGCGCCCGGCCCCGGACGGCGTATTCAAGCTGACCGCGGCGCAGCGCGGAATATGGTTCGCCCAACATCTCGCGGGGGAGTCCCCGATTTCGGTGGCGCAATATGTCGAAATCGTCGGCGAATTGGATACCGACCTGCTCGTCGAAGCCTGCCGCACCGCGAGCATCGAATTCGGATCCGGTCATCTGCACATCATCGAGGTCGACGGCGAACCCTGCCAGTACGTCGACCACTTCCGCGGCGCCCCGGTCTCGGTGGTGGATCTGCGCCGCCACGCCGACCCGGTGGCCACCGCCCACCGGCTGATGACCGAGGACTACGCGGCACCACTGGATCTGCTGCACGACCACCTCATGGTCTGCGTCGTCTACCAGGTCGGCGACAACCACTACCTGTGGTATCAGCGCGCCCACCACATCGCCCTCGACGGCTTCGCCGCGGTGACCATGCTGCAGCGCATCACCGAGCTGTACAACGCGTGGCTGCGCGGTGAGCAGCCCAGCGCGGCCGCGGCGAAGGATCTGGCCGACATCACCGAACAGGACCTGGCCTACCGCGGGTCGACGCGCTTCGACAACGACCGCGCCTACTGGACCGAACATCTGGCCGGCGCCCCGCCGGTGGTGAGCCTGGCCGGTCGCGTCGGCAAACCGACCATCCATCCGGCGCTGGTCAGCGACGCGCTCGCACCCGAGACCGCCGCACTGCTGGATGCCGTGGTCGCCGAACGCAGCACCAGCGTGACACCGATCGTGGTCGCCGCCTTCGCCGCCTATCTGGCCCGGATGACCGGCAGCACGGAGGTGCTGCTGAGCCTGCCGGTGTCGGGCCGGCATTCGGCGATGCTGCGCCGATCCGGCGGCATGGTCGCCAACGTGGTGCCGCTGCGCGTGCGGGTCGGGTCCCGCAGCGTCGGCGAACTGATCGACGCCGTGCAGGGCGAGCTGACCAGCGCGCTGCGCCGCCAGCGCTACCGGCAGGAGGACATCTTCCGCGATATGGGCATCGCCCGCGACGAGACCGCCTCGTTCGGACCCGCCGTGAACCTGATGATGATCGACAACGACGTCGTCCTCGGCGACACCATCGGCCACCTGCACGTGCTCACCTCCGGGCCCACCGCCGATCTGTTCGTCAACATCTATCCCGGCGCCGGCCGCGACAGCACCCACATCGACTTCCAGGGCAACCCGAACATCTACCGCCCCGACGAACTCGCCGGCCACCACGGCCGTTTCCTGATGTTCCTGCACGAATTCCTCGCCCGCGGAACCGATCACCGCATCGACCGGCTGCCGCTGCTCGCGCCGGCCGAACAGCAGCGGCTGCTGCCCGTGCACGGCGACGACCCGGTCGCGCCCCGGCTGCTGCCCGACATCCTCGCCGACAGCGCCTACCGCCACCCCGCCTCCGACGCGATCGCCACCCCCGAGACCACACTGACCTACGGTGAGCTCGACACCCGATCCTCCCAGCTGGCCCGGCAACTGATCGCGCACGGCTGCGGACCCGGCACCACCGTCGCGATCATGCTGCGCCGCTCGATCGACTCGATCGTCGCCGCCTGGGCCGTCGCCAAATCCGGCGCCGCGATCGTGCAGGTGGACCCCGAATATCCGGCCAAACGCATCGAGCACATGATCGCCGACAGCGGCGCCGGTGTCGGCATCACCGTCGACGCCTACCGGGGCCGGCTGCTGCACACGGTGACCCCGGTGGTGCTCGACGATCGCGGCACCGCCGCCGCCTGCCACAACACCACCGGCGCCCCGATCGGCGACAGCGAACGCCTGCGCCCGCTGCGCCCCGACGACCTCGCCTACATCACCTACACCTCCGGATCCACCGGCATCCCGAAAGGGGTGCAGGTCACCCATGCGGGGTTGGCGAACCTCATCGCCGACCGCAGCGACGTCTGCGGTGTCGACGCCACCGCGCGGGTCTCGTATGCGCTGTCGCCGAGTTTCGACGCCTCGCTGGAACAGTTCCTGGTGTGCTTCGCCAACGGCGCGACCCTGCTGGTCGTCCCGCCGGAGGTGATCGGCGGCGACGAGTTGACCGAACTGCTCGCCGCCCAGCGCGTCACCCACCTCACCCTCACCCCGGCGATGCTGGCGACGGTGGATCCGCGGCAGCTGAGCGAGCTGCGGGTGGTGGTGGTCGGCGGTGACGTGTGCCCGCCGCACGTGATCGAACGGTGGACCCACACCGCGGTGATGTTCAATGAGTACGGGCCCACCGAAACCACCGTCACCGCCGCCAGCGCCGCCGTCACACCCGGCGGGGATCTGACCGTCGGCGGCCCCATCCGCGGAGTGTCGGCGATGGTGCTCGACCGCTGCCTGCAGGCGGTGCCGGCCGGGACCGCGGGCGAGCTGTATCTGGCCGGGCCCGGCGTGGCGCGCGGCTACAGCCACCGGTTCGCCGAAACCGCGGCCCGTTTCGTCGCCGACCCGCACGGCGAGCCCGGAGCCCGCATGTACCGCACCGGCGATATGGCGCGCTGGGTCGGCGACGGACCCGTGCCCGAGCTGGAGTTGCTGGGGCGCACCGACTTCCAGGTCAAGATCCGCGGCTACCGCATCGAGCCCGGCGAAATCGACGCCGCGCTCGCCGCCCACGCCGACGTCGACATCTGCGTCACCGTGCCGGTGCGCAACAACGCCGACACCACCGTGCTGGCCTCCTATGTGGTGCCGGTGCGCGGGCGCCACATCGACCCGCTGGAACTGCAACGCTTCGCCCGCGACACACTGCCGCCGCATCTGGTGCCCGCGGTGATCATGGCGTTGGACACGCTGCCGGTCAACGCGTTCGGCAAACTCGACCGCGCCGCCCTGCCCGCCCCCGCCTTCGGCGCCGCACCGGCCGGGCGGGCACCGTCGAGCCCGCGCGAACAGCGCGTGGCGGAGCTGTTCGCCGAAATTCTGGATGTGGCGAGCGTCGGCGCCGACGACAGCTTCTTCGCCCTCGGCGGTGACAGCATCCTGTCCATCCAGCTGGTGGCGCGCGCCAAAGCCGAAGGGTTGAGTTTCTCCACCCAGGACGTGTTCGAACACAAGACGGTGGCCGGTCTGGCCGCGGTCGCCACCGACGCCGGCGGCGGCCCGCAACTGGCCGAACTGCCCGGCGGCGCGGTCGGACCCATGCCGCTGACCCCGATCATGTACGCGATGCTCGACCGCGGCCGATTCGACCGATTCGCGCAGGCCACCCTCATCGAACTACCCGAACATGTCGACGACGCCGATCTGGTGGCGGCGCTGGCGGCGGTGCTGGAGCGCCACGACATGCTGCGTGCGGTCCTGCGCGGTGCCGGCTCGGGCGACCCGTCGGTAGAGGTGGCCGCGCCCGGCACGATCGACGCCGCCGCACTGGTCGAGTCGGTGCGGTTGCCGCGCCGTGACGCCACCGAGATCGACACCCGGTTGCAGGCGGCCGCCGACCGGCTCGACCCCGCCCACGGTGTGCTGGTGCAGCTGGTGCGGATGAGCGACGACACCACCGGCCCCGACCTGATGTGGGTGGTGATCCACCACCTCGCCGTCGACGCGGTGTCGTGGCGGATCGTGCTCGCCGATCTGGCCGGCGCGTGGCAGCAGATCAGCGCCGGCGCCGAACCCGCCTTCGGTGCGGCCACCACCTCGGTGCGGCGCTGGAGCCACGGACTCACCGAACAGGCCGCGAGCCGCCGCGCCGGTGAACTCGAACTGTGGAAGAG
>NZ_BAFW01000375.1 GCF_000308535.1 Nocardia cerradoensis NBRC 101014
GAAGTGCTCGGCGAACAGCGGATACGCACGCAGCCCCGCCGCCATACCGGCCCACTGCGCACCCTGACCCGAGAACACCACCCCCGTCGAACCCGGCACCACCCGGCCCGACACCACGCCGGGAAGGGGTTCTCCGCGGCCGAGGGCCTGGGTACCGGTCCGCAGGCCGTCGCGTTCGGCGGCCAGCACCACGGCGCGGTGGTCGAACACCACTCGCGAAGTCGCGAGCGAGTAGCCGACGTCGACCGGGTGCTGGTCGCCGATCCGCGCGGTCAGACGTCTGGCCTGTTCGGCCAGGGCGGCACCGTCGCGCGCCGAGATCACCCACGGCAGAACCCCACCGGCCGGAGCGGTCCTGGTCTCCGGTACGGAGGCCGGGGCGGCCGGCGCCTGTTCGACGATGAGGTGGGCGTTGGTGCCGCTGAGTCCGAAGGACGAGATACCGGCGCGGCGAGGCCGATTCAGCTCCGGCCACTCGACCGACTCGGTCAGCAACCGGATACTGCCCTCGGACCAATCGACTTTCGAACTCGGCCGGTCGACATGCAGGGTTTTCGGCAGCACGCCGTGGCGCATCGCCATGACCATCTTGATCACACCACCCACACCCGCCGCGGCCTGGGCGTGACCGATATTCGACTTCAACGACCCCAGCCACAGGGGACTGGCGACGTCCCGACCCTGACCGTAGGTGGCGAGCAGCGCTTGGGCCTCGATCGGATCACCCAGCGTCGTCCCGGTGCCGTGGCCTTCCACGGCGTCGACCTCGGCGGGCGAGAGACCGGCATTGGCCAACGCCTGCCGAATCACCCGCCGCTGCGACGGACCGTTCGGCGCCGTCAAACCATTCGACGCACCATCCTGATTCACCGCCGAACCCGCCAGCACCGCCAACACCTCGTGACCATGACGGCGAGCATCGGAAAGCCGTTCCAGCACAAGCATTCCCGCGCCCTCGGCCCAGCCCACACCATCGGCCGCATCCGCGAACGACTTACACCGGCCATCGGGCGACAACCCACGCTGCCTGCCGAATTCGAGGAACATATCCGGTGTGGCCATGACCGCGACACCGCCGGCCAAGGCCAGATCGCATTCCCCCGACCGCAGCGACTGTGCCGCCAGATGCATCGCGACCAGCGACGACGAGCACGCCGTATCCACCGACACCGCAGGACCTTCCAGCCCCAGCGTGTAGGCGATCCGCCCGGAGACCAGACTGCCACCGGCGCTTCCGGCCTTGCCGGTGCCCTGTGCGTAGTCGTGGTACATGACACCGGTGAACACACCGGTGGCGCTGCCACGCAGCACGGCCGGATCGATCCCGGCCCGTTCCAGCGCCTCCCACGATGTCTCCAGCAGCAGCCGCTGCTGCGGATCCATCACCGTGGCCTCATTGGGGCTGATACCGAAGAAGTCGGCATCGAAATCGGCCGCGGAATACAGGAATCCACCGGCGCGCGCGTAGGTCTTACCGGGCTTTCCGGGTTCTGGGTCGTAGATGCCGTCGACATCCCAGCCACGGTCGAGCGGCAATTCCCCGTTGGTGTCGATGCCTTCGGCGACCAACCGCCACAAGTCCTCCGGCGACGCCACACCACCCGGATACCGGCAACTCATCGCCACAATCGCAACCGGGTCATCATCCACCCGAACCCGGCCGGCTACCTCGTCATCGACAACCTGTCCCCCGGCCAGCTCCGCACCGATGAACTCCGCAACCACCTCCGCGTTCGGATAATCGAAAATCAACGTCGCCGGAAGCTTCAAACCCGTCGCCACCGACAACCGATTCCGAAACTCCACCGCCCCCAACGAATCGAAACCCAACTCCGAAAAAGCACGCCGCGCCTCCACCCCATCCACCGACACATGCCCCAACACACCCGCCGCCACCGACCGCACCACATCCAACACAGCCACATGCCGATCCACCTCCGACAAACCAGCCAGCGTGGCGGCGAATGCGGGTTGCGGACTCTGGTTTCGTGCCCGGCGGCGTGACGGGGCGGGAACGATGCCACGCAGCAGCGCCGGGAGCGCGTCACCGCGGTCGCGCAGGGCCGCCGGATCGACTCGCAATCCCACCAGCTGCGCGGATTCGGTGGCGATCGCCAGATCGAACAGCTCCAGCCCTTCGGTCTCGCTCAGCGGCGGAAGCCCCTGCCGCCGGATTCGCTCGACGTCCCCCTCGGACAGCATCGAACCGAGACCGGTCGATGTCGCCCACAATCCGTAATCGATGGCGGTCGCCGGGAGCCCTGCGGCGCGGCGATGGGCGGCCAGCGCGTCCAGAAACACGTTCGCCGCGGCGTAGTTCGCCTGCCCGGCCGCCAGCACCGATCCGCCGACCGACGACACCACCACGAACAGCGACAACGGCCGATCACACGTCAACTCGTGCAGATGCCAGGCCGCGTCGACCTTCGGTGCGAACACCGGCCCGAACCGATCCGCCGTGATCGACTCGATCAGTCCGTTGTCGGCGGCGCCCGCCGCATGCACCACGCCGATCAGGGGATGCTCGTCCGGAATATCGTCGATCAACGCGGCCAACGCCTCGCGGTCGGAGACGTCACAGGCCGCGATCCGCACCTGCGCGCCGAGCTCGACCAGTTCGTCACGCAACTGTTCGGCGCCGGGCGCGTCCGGTCCCCGGCGCGACGTCAGAACCAGCTGCGCCACACCGTGTTTCACTACGAGGTGCCGCGCCATCAAGGCACCGAGACCACCGGTTCCGCCGGTGACCAGCACGGTGCCGGCTGCGATCGAGGGCACGGCCGCACCGCCGGCGTGCCGGCGCAACCGCGGCACCAGCACGTCCGTCCCGCGAACCGCGATTTCCGGCTCTTCGGCGTCCGGCGCCGTCGCGGTCAGCGCGGCGACGGGGTCCTGGTCACGGTCCAGGTCGAGGAGCTGGAATCGGCCGGGATGCTCGGCCTGCGCCGCGCGCACCAGACCCCATACCGGCGCCTGCGCCAGATTCACCTGCTCGGACCCGTCGACGGACACGGCATGCCGGGTGACAACGACCAGTCGAGAGTTCGCGAAAAACGAAGTGCGCAACCACAATTGCACGGTCTCGAGGACCTCTGCGGCAATCTGCCGGGTCGCGACCGGGGGTGCGGAATCGTCGTCGGGGCATTCGAGAACGACGACGTCGGGTGCGACCATGTTCCCGGCGGCATCCAGGTCGGCGATCAATGCCGCGAGCTCGCGATAATGTGGCCGATCCTCGGAGCTGTGTCCGGAACCCACCAGCGCGACGCGGTTCGGTTCGACCGTCTCGGACGCCGGTGCGGCGGCGATCCACTCCACGCCGAACAGCGAATCGGAGCCCGGGTGCGCGGTGAGCCGCTCGGCCGGCACGGGCCGCGAGACGAGAGCGCCGACCGACAGCACCGGCTGCCCGTGCCGGTCGGTGATTCGAACGCCGAATCCGTCGGCGTCCGGCGAAATCCGCACGCGCACGACCGCGGCGCCGGTCGCGTGGAGTGCCACCCGGTTCCACATGAACGGCAATGCCGGGGCATCGCCGAGGTCGCCGCTGCGGACGCCATACATGATTCCGGCGTGTAGTGCGGCATCGAACAGCGCCGGGTGGATGCCGAATCCGTCGGCGTGCCCGGTGTCGGGGAGCGCGATCTCGGCGAACACTTCCTGCCCGCGCTGCCAGGCCGCCCGCAATCCTCGGAATTGGGGGCCGTACCCGTAGCCGAGCTGCGCGAGTTCGTCGTAGACGCCGTCGACGTCGACAGCGGTGGCGCCGGTCGGCGGCCAGGGAACCGGGTCGAATTCCTCGGCCTCGTCCGAGGTGAGAACGCCTTCGGCATGTATCGTCCACGACGGCGTCGCGTCGACATCACGGTCGGGGCAGGAGAAGATCCGGACCGCGCGACGGCCCGCCGCGTCCGGCTCGCCGAGCACCACACGCACCGCGACTCCGCCGGTGTCCGGCAGTACCAGCGGTGCGTGCAGCACCAACTCGTCGAGCATCGGGGTGCCGGCTCGTTCCCCGGCATGCAGGGCGAATTCGACGAAGCCGGTTCCGGGGAACAACACCGTGTCCATCACACGGTGATCGGCCAGCCACGGATGGGTCTGCACCGACAGGCGGCCGGTGAACGTCGCCGTATCGGACTCCGGTTGCGACACCACCGCCGACAGCAGCGGATGTCCGGTGGCGGCCAGGCCCATGGCCCGGAGGTCACCTCCGGCGGCGGCATTCGGTCCCAGCCAGTAGCGCCGGCGCTGGAAGGCGTAGGTGGGCAGGTCGATTCGCCGCGCTCCGGTGCCGGCGTACCAGCCGGCCCAGTCGACCGCCGCGCCCGCGACGAACAGTCCGGCGGCACCGGCCGCGACCGTGCGGGCATCGGTGCGATGCCGGCGCGCCACCGCCACCACGACCGGCACCGAGGTCGTGGACGCCGGTGCCGCACGGTGTTCGAGGGTTTGGGTGACCATCGGGGCGAGCACCGCATCCGGTCCGACCTCGGCGAAGCGGGACACTCCCAGCTCCGTCATCGCGGTCACCGCGTCGGCGAAGCGCACCGTATCCCGGACCTGGCGCACCCAGTACGACGGGGCCGACATCTCATCGGTCACCTTCGCGCCGGTCACCGTGGATACCAGTGCGACCTCCGGACGTCGGAAGTTCACACCGTCGATCGCCGACGCGAATTCGGCGAGCATCGGCTCCATCGACGCCGAATGGAACGCATGGGACACCCGCAGGCGATGCGTGCGCCAGCCGTGCTCGGCACAGGCATCGGCCAGGGCCGTGACCTGGTCCTCGGCACCGGAGAGCACCACCGCCGCGGGACCGTTCACCGCAGCGATCGACACCTCACCGGTCGGCACCGCACCGGAATTCAGCAGGGTCAGCACGTCGGTCTCGGACGCGCCGACCGCGATCATCGCCCCACCGGCGGGCAGCGCCTGCATCAGACGACCACGCGCCGCCACCAGCACACACGCATCCTCGAGCGAGAACACACCCGCGATATGAGCGGCAGCGACCTCACCGATCGAATGACCCGCCACCACATCCGCACGGAATCCCCAGGATTCGAGAAGCCGATACAGCGCCACCTCGAACGCGAACAACCCCGCCTGCGCGAACACGGTGTGATCGACCAGGCCATCATCCGCCAAAGCATCGGCCAGCGAAACATTCTGTCCCAGAGCCGGTTCCAGCTCGGCAACGATACGGTCGAAGTGCTCGGCGAACACCGGGAAGGCGGCACGCAGTCCCGCAGCCATCCCCGCCGACTGCGCACCCTGACCCGAGAACACCACCCCCGTCGAACCCGGCACCACCCGACCCGACACCACACTCGGCAGATGCTCACCGGCCGCCAAACCTGCTGTGCCCGAGAGCAATTCGGCGCGGTCGCCACCCAGAACGACGGCACGATGGTCGAGCACGCCCCGGGTGGATGCCAGCGACAGGCCGATGTCGATCGGATCGTGCTCCTCGCCGACATAAGACGCGAGACGGTCGGCCTGGCCGGCGAGGGCCGCAGCACTGCGCGCCGACACCACCCACGGCACGACACCGCCTGCCGGAGCGGTGCCTGCGGGCTCCACCGGCGCCGCCACGCTCTGCGCCTGTTCGAGGATGAGATGGGCGTTGGTGCCGCTGATTCCGAATGAGGACACCCCGGCGCGACGCGGCCGATCGACCTCCGGCCACGGCACCGGCTCGGTCAGCAACTCGATATTGCCTTGCGCCCAATCGACCTTGGTGCTGGGCCGATCCACATGCAGAGTCCTCGGCAGCACGCCGTGGCGCATCGCCATGACCATCTTGATCACACCACCCACACCCGCGGCGGCTTGAGCGTGACCGATATTGGACTTCAACGACCCCAACCACAACGGGCGATCGGCAGCGCGGTCCCGGCCATAGGTCGCCAGCAGCGCTTGGGCCTCGATCGGATCACCCAGCGTCGTCCCGGTGCCGTGGCCTTCGATCGCGTCCACCTCACCCGCGGAGAGTCCGGCATCGGCGAGCGCGCGGCGGATCACCCGCTGCTGCGAGGGGCCGTTCGGCGCGGTGAAACCGTTGGACGCACCGTCCTGGTTCACCGCGGAACCGGCGATGACCGCCAGCACCTGATGGCCGTTGCGCCGCGCGTCGGAAAGCCGTTCCAGCACGAGCACTCCGACGCCCTCGGACCAGCCCACACCGTCCGCGGCGTCGGCGAAGGCTCGGCACCGGCCGTCGGGTGAGAGACCGCGCTGACGGCTGAACTCCAGGAACATATCCGGCGAGGCCATCACCGCGACACCGCCGGCCAGGGCCAGATCGCATTCGCCCGACCGCAGCGATCCCGCGGCCAGATGCAGCGCGACCAGCGACGACGAGCACGCCGTATCCACCGACACCGCAGGACCTTCCAGCCCCAGCGTGTAGGCGACGCGGCCGGAGACCAGACTGCCACCGGCACTGTTGCCGCCCTGCGTTCCCTGTGCGTAGTCGTGGTACATCACACCGGTGAACACACCGGTGGCGCTGCCCCGCAGGACCGCAGGATCGATGCCCGCACGTTCCAGCGCCTCCCACGATGTCTCCAGCAGCAGCCGCTGCTGCGGATCCATCGCCATGGCCTCATTGGGGCTGATACCGAAGAAGTCGGCATCGAAATCCGCTGCGGAATACAGGAATCCACCGCGTCGGGTGTAGGTCTTGCCCGCCTTGCCAGGCTCGGGATCGTAGATCGCTTCGATGTCCCAGCCGCGGTCGAGCGGCAGTTCGCCGGTGGTGTCGATGCCTTCGGCGACCAACCGCCACAAGTCCTCCGGCGACGCCACACCACCCGGATACCGGCAACTCATCGCCACAATCGCAACCGGGTCATCATCAACCCGAACCCGACCCACCGGCCCTTCCTCGACAACCGATGTACCGGCCAGCTCCGCACCGATGAACTCCGCAACCACCTCCGCGTTCGGATAATCGAAAATCAACGTCGCCGGAAGCTTCAAACCCGTCGCCACCGACAACCGATTCCGAAACTCCACCGCCCCCAACGAATCGAAACCCAACTCCGAAAAAGCACGCCGCGCCTCCACCCCATCCACCGACACATGCCCCAACACACCCGCCGCCACCGACCGCACCACATCCAACACAGCCACATGCCGATCCACCTCCGACAAACCAGCCAGCGTGTCCAGGAAGGCCCGATCCGCCGCGGGCGCGTTCGCGCGGCGGCGAGCGGTCACCGGGGCGATGCCACGCACCAGCGCCGGAACGCTGTCGCCGCGCTGCCGGAGCACGGCGGGGTCGACCCGGAGTGCCACGAGCTGCGCGGTTTCGGTGGCCAGTGCCGCATCGAAGAGCGCGAGCCCTTCCGCCTCGGTCAGCGCGGGGAATCCCTGCCTGCGCATCCAGTCGAAATCGGCGTCGGACAATGCGGTGCCTAGTCCGCTCGAGCGCTCCCACAGTCCGTAGTCGATGGCGGTCGCGGGCAGGCCCGCGGCACGACGACGGGCGGCCAACGCATCCAGAAACACGTTCGCCGCAGCATAATTCGCCTGACCCGCCGCCAGCACCAAACCACCAGCCGACGACACCAACACGAACAACGACAACGACCGCTCACGCGTCAACTCGTGCAGATGCCACGCCGCATCCAGCTTCGGCGCGAACACCGAATCGATTCGCTCCGCCGTAATCGACTCCACCACACCGTTGTCCGCGGCACCCGCCGCGTGCACCACACCGATCAGCGGATGCTCATCGGAGATGCCGTCGATCAACTCGGACAACGCGTCACGATCCGACACATCACAGGCGACAACGCGCACCCGTGCACCGAGCTCTTCCAACTCCGCACACAACCGCTCGGCACCAGGCGCAGCCGGACCGCGGCGCGATGCCAAAACGAGATGCGTCACACCGTGTTTCACCACCAGATGCCGGGCGATCAACGCACCCAGCCCACCGGTCCCACCGGTCACCAAGACCGTGCCGGGCTGTAGGCGGATTGCGTCACCGGCAGGATGGCGGGTCAGGCGCGGCACCGATACGACCGCCCCACGCACGGCGGCCTCGGGTTCACCGGCGACAGCGGCGGACAGCGTCGCCACAGCCATCGGCGCGCGAGTGTCGTCGGAGTTGTCCGGGCCGTCCAGGTCGAGTAGCTGGAATCGATCCGGATGTTCGGCCTGCGCGGCCCGGACCAGACCCCACACCGGCGCCTGCGCCAGGTCCACTGTGTCCGAAACGCTCACGGCCACGGCATTTCTGGTCACGACGACCAAGCGAGACGCGGCGAAGCGCGGATCGCTCAGCCACCGCTGCACGGTGTCGAGAACGCCGGTGACGACCTGCCGGGCCGCGGTCGGCGGCGCGCCCTCGCCCCGCGGGCATTCGACGACGACGATCTGCGGAACGACCGGTTCCGTGGCCGCGTCCAGATCGGCGATCAATGCCTCGAGGTCGCGGTATCCGCGTATTTCCCCCGGTTCGCGGGCGGGCCCCAGCACCGCCACCCGGTTCGGGTCGAGGGCCACCGGCGCACTCGGAACGGCGATCCACTCCACACCGAACAGGGCCTGCGACACCCGGTTCGCGTCGAGATGGCGGGCCGTCACCGGCCGGGACACGAGGGCGTCCACCGACAGCACCGGTTCGCCCTGCGCATCGGCGATCCGCACGCCGGACTTCTCACCGTCCACCGCGATCCGGACGCGCACCACCGCGGCCCCGGCCGCGTGCAACGCCACGTTGTTCCAGGTGAACGGCAATGCCGGGGAGGTGCCCCCTTCGCTGCGCAAGCCGTGCACGATCCGCACGTGCAGCGCGGCGTCGAACAGGGCCGGGTGGATGCCGAAGCTTCCGGCGTCCGCGGCGTCGGGCAGTGCGACCTCGGCGAACAGTTCGTTCCCGCGTCGCCATGCCGCCCGCAGACCTCGAAACGCGGGCCCGTAGCCGTAGCCGAGGTCGAGCAGTTCGTCGTAGACGCCGTCGATATCCAGCGGCTGTGCTCCGCTGGGCGGCCAGGACCGGAGATCGAAATCGGGGACGAGCCCGCCCGTGGCGAGGGTGCCTTCGGCATGGATCACCCACGGATCGTCCGCGGTGGGCCGCGAATGAATACTCAGTCGCCGTCGGCCGGTGTCGTCGGCGGCGGCCACCACCACCTGCACCGACACACCGCCCTGGGCGGGAAGGGTCAACGGTGTGTGCAGGACGAGTTCTTCCAGCACATCGCAGCCCAGCAGGCCGCCGACGTGGCCGGCGAGTTCGACGAATCCGGTGCCGGGCAGCAGGACCACCCCGGATACGCTGTGGTCGGCGAGCCATTCGACGGAATCCACCGACCAGCGGCCGGTGAAGCTCACTCCACCCGATTCCGGATGTGGTACGGCGGCGCCGAGCAGGGGATGCGACACCGCGTCGAGGCCGGCGGCGGTGACTCCGCCCAGTTCGGCTCCCAGCCACGATTGCGCCAGCACCTGCCGCACGTCGAGCCAGAAGCGTTCGTGCCGGAAGGCGTAGGTGGGCAGGTCGATGCGCCGGGCCCCGGTCCCGGTGTACCAACCGGCCCAGTCGACCTCGGCGCCGGCGACGAACAACGCGGCGAGACCGGCCGACACTGTCGCGGCATCGGCCCGGTCGCGGCGCGCCAATGCCACTACCGCCGGGGCACCGGTACGGCTGTCCTCGAGACTCTGGGTGACCATGGGGGCCAGCACCGCATCCGGCCCGATCTCGGCGAAACGGGACACTCCCATATCCGCCATCGCCGCCACCGCATCGGCGAACCGCACCGAATCCCGAACCTGATTCACCCAATACGACGGGTCGCACATGTCATCGGTCACCCTGGCCCCGGTCACCGTCGACACCACGGCTACGCGCGGACGCTCGAACGTCACAGTGCTTATCGCCGAGGCGAATTCGGCGAGCATCGGCTCCATCAACGCCGAATGGAAGGCATGGGAGACGCGCAACCGCTTCGTCCGCCAACCACGCCCGGAGCACATGTCTGCCACCGCCAGCACATCGGCTTCGATACCCGACAGCACCACCGAGGACGGACCGTTCACCGCGGCGATCGAGACGTCGCCGGTCAGCAGCGGCAACACGTCGCCCTCCGACGCACCCACCGCCACCATCGCCCCACCCACGGGCAGCGCCTGCATCAGACGACTACGCGCCGCCACCAGCACACACGCATCCTCGAGCGACAACACACCCGCCACATGCGCGGCAGCAACCTCACCGATCGAATGACCCGCCACCACATCCGCACGGAATCCCCACGACTCCAGCAGCCGATACAGCGCCACCTCGAACGCGAACAACCCCGCCTGCGCGAACACCGTCCGGTCGACCAAGCCATCATCCGCCAACGCCTCGACCAGCGAAACAGACTGTCCCAGAGCAGGTTCCAGCACACCGACGATCGCATCGAAATGCTCGGCGAACACCGGATACACACGCAGCCCCGCAGCCATCCCCGCCCACTGCGCACCCTGACCCGAGAACACCACACCCGTCGAACCCGGCACCACCCGACCCGACACCACACCGGACACAGCCTCGCCCGCCGCCAGCGCACGCACTCCCGCGAGCAGGTCCTCACGGTCTCCGGCCAGCACGACGGCGCGATGCTCGAACAGGGCACGTGTGGACGCCAGCGAGAAGCCGACATCGAGCGGATCCTGTTCCTCCGCATTCGATTCCGGAATCCCGATGTGGGCCGCCAGGCGTGTGGCCTGATCCGCGAGTGTCGGACCACTGCGCGCCGAAATCACCCACGGCAGCACCCCGCCCGCGGGCGCGGTCCGCGACACCGGATCAGCCACCGCGTCGGTCGCCGGTGCTTGTTCGACGATCACGTGCGCGTTGGTGCCGCTGATCCCGAACGAGGACACACCCGCCCGACGCGGCCGATCCACCTCCGGCCACGGCACCGGCTCGGTCAACAACTCGATATTGCCTTGCGCCCAATCGACCTTGGTGCTGGGCCGATCCACATGCAGAGTCCTCGGCAGCACGCCGTGGCGCATCGCCATGACCATCTTGATCACACCACCCACACCCGCGGCGGCTTGAGCGTGACCGATATTCGACTTGAGTGACCCCAGCCAGAGGGGACTGCCGGGGTCTCGGCCCTGGCCGTAGGTGGCAAGCAGCGCCTGGGCCTCGATCGGATCACCCAACGTCGTTCCGGTGCCGTGCGCCTCCACCGCATCCACATCCACCGGAGACAAACCCGCATTGGCCAACGCCTGCCGGATCACCCGCCGCTGCGACGGACCGTTCGGCGCCGTCAAACCGTTGGACGCACCGTCCTGGTTCACCGCCGAACCGGCGATGACCGCGAGAATCCGATGACCGTTGCGTTGCGCATCGGAAAGCCGTTCCAGCACGAGCACTCCGACGCCCTCGGACCAACCCACACCGTCGGCCGCGTCCGCGAACGACTTGCATCGGCCGTCCGGAGCCAGGCCGCGCTGGCGGCTGAATTCCACGAAGGTCTCCGGTGTCGCCATCACCGTCACACCACCGGCCAACGCCAGATCGCATTCCCCGGACCGCAGCGAACCCGCCGCCAGATGCATCGCCACCAGCGACGACGAACACGCCGTATCCACCGTGACCGACGGGCCCTCGAAGCCGAACACGTACGAGACCCGGCCCGACGCAATGGATCCCGCATTCGCGTTGGCCGGGTAGTCGTGATACATCATGCCGGTGAAGACGCCGGTCGCGCTGCCGCGTAGCGCCCCCGCGTTCACACCGGAGCGCTCCAGGGCTTCCCACGAGGTCTCCAACAGCAAGAACTGCTGCGGATCCATCATCGCGGCCTCGTTGGGGCTGATGCCGAAGAACGCGGGATCGAATTCACCGGCCGAATGCAGGAAACCACCCTCGCGGGTGTAGGTGCTGCCCGGCGTTTCCCCCGTCCGATCGTAGAGTCGCTCGACGTCCCATCCGCGATTCACCGGGAACTGCGAGGTGGCGTCACCGCCCTCGGCTACCAGCCGCCACAGCTCCTCCGGCGAATCCACCCCGCCCGGATACCGGCACGCCATTCCGACGATCGCGATCGGCTCCCGGAGGGCCGCGTCGAGTTTGCGGTTGCGCGCCCGCAGTCGCTCGGTTTCCTTGAGCGAGACCCGCAGCGCCTGCGCCAGCTTCTGCGTCTTGTCATCGGGGTTCGTCATTCTCAGTCCTCTGATGAGCCGTTGTAGGCCAGGTCGATCAGGTCGTCGATGTCCAATTCGTCGATGGACTCGTCCGCGACGCCTCGACCGGTGTCGTCTGTTGCAGCGCGCGGCGTGTCACCCTCGCGCGCGAGTTCCAGGAGCGTGTCCAGCAGTCCCGCCGTCCGGAGCCGGGAGAGCGGAATCGTCCGGAGCGCCTGTCGAATCTCGTTCTCCGGCACCGTGTCCGGCTCGCTCGGGTCGTTCTCGGTGAGCATGTCGACCAGATGGCCCGCGAGTGCCTGTGGTGTCGGGTAGTCGAAGACGAGGGTCGCCGGCAGCGGCAGGCCCGTGACGGTTTTCAGGACGTTGCGGAACTCCACGGCGGTGACCGAGTCGAATCCCAGCTCGTTGAACGCCTTGTCCACGTCCACGGCATGCGCGTGGTCGTGACCCAGGATCGCCGCGACCTGCCCGCGCACGATCTCCACCAGCACGGCGGAACGTTCGTGGTCCGGGGTGCCGGCCACGCGGGCACGCAATGCCGCGGCCGCACCCGAGGCCGCGGTGCGACGCTGCGGGACCAGGTCGGCCAACAGCGGTGGGACCGTTCCCGCGCCGCGCAACGCATCCAGATCCACCCGGGCCAGGACCAGCGTCGCGGCATCGATACGCATGGCGGCATCGAACAGGGCCAGCCCGTGTTCGGCCGCCAGCGGCAGCACACCGGAGCGAGCTATCCGCTGCCGTGCGGCGGCATCGAGTTCGGCGGCCATACCGCCCTCGGCCTCCCACAGACCCCAGGCGAGGGATTGCCCGCACCGGCCGGATGCCCGCCGCTGCGCGGCCAGCGCATCCAGGCACGCGTTCGCCGCGGCGTAGTTCCCCTGCCCCGCATTGCCGAATGTTGCTGCCACCGAACCGAACAGGACGAACACCTTCAGCGGGAGGTCACGGGTCAGGTCGTGCAACTGCAGGGCGGCGTCGACCTTGGGGCGCAGCACCGCGTCCAGCCGGCCGGGGGTGAGCGAACCGATCGCACCGTCGTCGAGCACACCGGCCAGATGGAAGACGCCGGTCACCGGATGGCCGGCCGGAACCGCGGACAATGCCGCGGCCAGTGCCTCGCGGTCGGCGGCATCGCAGGCGGCGAAGCCGACTCGCGCCCCGAGGTTTTCCAGCTCCGTACGCAATGTCGTTGCGCCGGGCGCGGATTCACCCCGGCGACTCAACAGCAGCAGCCGGCGCACACCGCGCGCGGTGACCAGGTGCCGGGCGATCAGCCCGCCGAGATATCCGCTCGCACCGGTGATCAGCACGGTGTCGTCGGCGGTGAAGGAGTCGTCCGGGACAGCCGCCGCCGGTGTGACTCGGGTCAGGCGGCCGGCGTAGGCCTGTCCGGCCCGGACGGCGATCTGGGGTTCTCCTGCGGCCTGCACCCCGTCCGGTACGCCGGAGTCGGTATCGAGCAGCACGATCCGGCCCGGATGTTCGGTCTGCGTGGAACGCACGAGACCGCCGACCGCGGCACCCGCGAGGTTCGTGATCGCCTCGCCCGCAACGGATACCGCGCCGTCGGTGCGGACCACCAGCACCGAATCGGCGAAACGGGAGTCGGTCGTCCATGCCTGGAGCACGTGCAGCGCATCATGCGTCGCCGCACGGACGGCGCCAGGTTCGTCACCGGTCGGGCAGTCCCACACGACGAGGCCGGGGACGTCGTCGCCCAGCTCTGCCCATCGGGCCGTGGTCGCCTCGACCTCGGGGAGCGCCACCGGTGTCCATCCGACCTCGAACAACGCATTCCGTCCGGTGGCTGCCCCAGCGGTGAGCCGGGCCGGGTCGATCGGCCGAGACGCGAGGTGCCGGATCGTCGCCACGGGTATGCCCGTCGAATCGGCGAGGTCCAGCGCGACGCCGTGGTCGCCCTCCGGGGTGAGCCGGACCCGCAGCGAATCGGCGCCGCCCGCGTACACGGTGACGCCCGACCATTCGAACGGCAGGGCGATCTCCGTCGTGGGCATTTCCGATGCCGAACGCACGGCGTGCAGCGCCGCGTCGAGCAGTGCGGGATGCAGCCCGAATCCGGTCGCGTCGGCGTGCACGGATTCCGGCACCGCCACCTCGGCGTAGATTCCGCCGTCCCCGCGCCAGACCGCGGTCAACGCCCGGAATGCGGGCCCGTACCGATAGCCCAGGGCATCGAGTGCGTCGTACACACCGTCGATGTCGACCGCGGTGGCGCCCGCCGGAGGCCAGGAGATGAGGTCGAAATCGGGCGCCGTGCCGGCTTGTGCGACAACGCCTTCGGCGTGCAGTGTCCAGGAGGGGACGGAATCGACCTCCCCGTCGGGGCAGGAGAAGACCCGCACGGCGCGGTGTCCGGTCTCGTCCGGTTCACCGACCGCCACGCGGATCGCGACGCCGCCGATCTCCGGTAGCGCCAGAGGCGCCCGGAGCACCAGCTCGTCGAGAGCCGGGCAGCCGACCTGCTCTCCGGCATGCCGTGCGAGTTCGACGAATCCGGTGCCGGGAAACAGCACCGTATCCATCACCCGGTGATCGGCCAGCCACGGCTGGGTCCGCACCGAGAGACGACCGCTGAGGGTGACGGCGCCGGAGTCGGGCTGCGACACCATCGCCGACAGCAACGGATGTCCGGTATCGACGAATCCCAGTGCCCGAGCCCCTCCGTCGGCGGCCGGGGGCGCGGCGTTCACCCAATATCGCTGATGCTGAAAAGCGTAGGTGGGCAGATCGATTCGTCGGCTTCCGGTGCCGGCGTAGAGCCCGGCCCAGTTCACCTCGGCGCCGGTGACGAACAGCCCGGCCACACCGGCGATCACGGTCGTGGCATCGGCCCGGCCCCGATGCGCCAACGCCACCACGGCCGGGGCGTGGGGCGCCGCTCGTCCGTCCAGAGTCTGATCGACCATCGGATACAGCACGGCGTCCGGCCCGATTTCGGCGAAGCGGGACACCCCCATCTCCGCCATCGCGCTCACCGCGTCGGCGAATCGGACCGCGTCGCGGACCTGTCCCACCCAGTACGCCGGATCGCACATCTCATCGCCGACCTGCCTACCGGTCACGGTCGAGACCAGCGGGAACGCGGGGCGTGCGAACGTGAGACCCGCTATCGCCGAGGCGAATTCGCTGAGCATGGGTTCCATCAGCGACGAATGGAACGCATGGGAGACGCGCAGGCGTTTCGTCCGCCATCCGCGCTCGGCACTCGCCTCGAGTACGGCGGTGACGGCGGCTTCGGCGCCGGACAGCACCACCGAGGACGGACCGTTCACCGCGGCGATCGAGACGTCGCCGGTCAGCAGCGGCAACACGTCGCCCTCCGACGCACCCACCGCCACCATCGCCCCACCCACGGGCAGCGCCTGCATCAGACGACCACGCGCCGCCACCAGCACACACGCATCCTCGAGCGACAACACACCCGCCACATGCGCGGCAGCAACCTCACCGATCGAATGACCCGCCACCACATCCGCACGGAATCCCCACGACTCCAGCAGCCGATACAGCGCCACCTCGAACGCGAACAACCCCGCCTGCGCGAACACCGTGTAGTCGGCCAGGTCATCGTCCGCCAGTGCATCCGACAGCGACACCTGCTGTCCCAGAGACTGTTCCAGTTCACCCACGATCGCGTCGAAGTGCTCGGCGAACAGCGGGTAGGCGCTGCGCAGTCCGTCTGCCATACCGGCCCACTGCGCACCCTGACCCGAGAACACCATGCCGGTCGTCCCCGGCGTCGCTCGGCCCGACACCACACCCGGCGCCGGCTCGCCGCGCCCCAGCGCTCGGATTCCGGCCCGCAGGGCGTCGCGCTCGGCCGATATCACCACCGCACGGTGGTCGAACACCGCTCTCGTCGCCAGGGAGAAGCCGATGTCGGCCGGATCGTGTTCCCGGGCGGCGAGATGTGATGCCAGCCGCCGGGCCTGGTCGGCGAGCGCCACACCCGTGCGCGCCGACACCACCCACGGCAGCACGGCATCGGCCGGCACCGTCGTTGCCGGTCGTGAACCGGTGTCCGGTGCCTGTTCGAGGATGACGTGCGCGTTGGTGCCGCTGATCCCGAACGAGGACACACCCGCCCGACGCGGCCGATCCACCTCCGGCCACGACACCGGCTCGGTCAACAACTCGATACTGCCTTGCGCCCAATCCACCTTCGAACTCGGACGGTCCACATGCAGAGTCCTCGGCAGCACACCATGCCGCATCGCCATGACCATCTTGATCACACCACCCACACCCGCAGCCGCCTGAGCATGACCGATATTCGACTTTAACGACCCCAACCAGAGGGGACTGCCGGGGTCCCGGCCCTGGCCGTAGGTGGCAAGCAGCGCCTGAGCCTCGATCGGATCACCCAACGTCGTTCCGGTGCCGTGCGCCTCCACCGCATCCACATCCACCGGAGACAAACCCGCATTGGCCAGCGCCTGCCGGATCACCCGCCGCTGCGACGGACCATTCGGCGCCGTCAACCCGTTGGACGCACCGTCCTGATTCACCGCCGAACCCGCGATGACCGCCAACACCTCATGACCGTTGCGCCGCGCATCGGAAAGCCGCTCCAGCACGAGCACACCCACGCCTTCGGCCCAACCCACACCATCGGCCGCATCCGCGAACGACCGGCACCGGCCGTCCGGCGACAACCCACGCTGACGACTGAACTCCACGAAGGTCTCCGGTGTCGCCATCACCGTCACACCACCGGCCAACGCCAGATCGCATTCCCCGGACCGCAGCGAACCCGCCGCCAGATGCATCGCCACCAGCGACGACGAACACGCCGTATCGACTGTCACGGCGGGGCCTTCGAAGCCGAATACGTACGACACCCGGCCGGACGCAATGGATCCCGAGTTCGCACTGCCGGGGTAGTCGTGAAACGACATTCCGGCGAACACCCCGGTGGAGCTGCCCCGGAGCGAGGCCATATCGACACCCGAGCGTTCCAGCGCCTCCCACGAGGTCTCCAGCAGCAGCCGCTGCTGCGGATCCATCGCCCTGGCTTCATTGGGACTGATCCCGAAGAACTCGGCATCGAAATCTGCGGCGGTATAGAGGAATCCGCCGGTGCGCGCGTATGTCTTGCCCGGCGTGCCCGGCTCCGGGTCGTAGAGGGATTCGATATCCCAGCCGCGATCGACCGGCAGGTCGCCGTTGGTATCGACGCCGTCCGCCACCAGTCGCCACAGATCCTCGGGTGAGGACACGCCACCGGGATAGCGGCAGCTCATCGCCACGATGGCGATCGGATCGTCGCCGGTGCGAGGTCGATCGGCCACGCTCTCGTCGACGCCACCACTCAGCTCCGCGGCGAGGAATCGGGCCACGACCTGCGGGGTCGGATAGTCGAAGACGAGTGTGGCCGGAAGGTGCAGGCCGACTGCGGCACCGAGCTTCTTGCGCACTTCGACGCCGCCGAGCGAATCGACACCCAGCTGCTGGAACGTGCGCCGCGGATCGACCTCGTCCGCCGACGTATGCCCGAGAACCTCGGCGGTCACCGATCGCACGAGGTCGAGTGCCGCCGACTCGTCCGCCGGGGCACCACCCGAGGTGCGGGCCGGCACCCGGTCGCCGGCGGTCGCGGGAGCGATGTCGCGCAGCAGTGCCGGACGTTCGTCGCCGCGGTCGCGCAGGGCCGCCGTATCGATCCGCGCCGCCACCACCTGCGCGGATTCGGTGGCGATCGCCAGATCGAACAGCGCCAGCCCCTCGGCCGCGGTCAGCGGGGGCAGCCCCTGCCGCCGAATCCGCGCGACGTCCCCGTCCGACAGCAGTGCCCCCAGCCCGGTCGCTTCCCACAGACCGAAATCGATGGCGGTCGCGGGCAGGCCCGCGGCACGGCGATGAACCGCCAACGCATCCAGAAACACGTTCGCCGCAGCATAATTCGCCTGACCCGCCGCCAAAACCAAACCACCGGCCGACGACACCAACACGAACAACGACAACGACCGATCGCGGGTCAACTCGTGCAGATGCCACGCCGCGTCTACTTTCGGCGCGAACACCGGATCGAGACGCTCCGCCGTAATCGTCTCGACCACACCGTTATCCGCGGCACCCGCCGCGTGCACCACACCGATCAGCGGATGCTCATCGGAGATACCGTCGATCAACCCCGACAACGCGTCACGATCCGACACGTCACAGGAAGCGATGCGCACCTGCGCACCCAAATCCACCAGCTCATCACGCAAGCGCTCGGCACCAGGCGCAACCGAGCCCCGCCGCGACGCCAGGAGCAGATGCGTCACACCGTGATTCACCACCAGATGCCGAGCCAGCAACGCACCGAGCCCACCGGTCCCGCCGGTCACCAACACCGTGCCCGATCCGAGCGCCGGGATGGCCGACGCCGCATCGTGCGGACGCAGCCGCGGAACCGACGGAGCTTCGCCGCGCAACGCGACCTCGGGTTCTTCTCCGGTCGAAAAGGCGTGTTTCGCAAGTGTTCTCGCGCTCTGTTCCCAGACATCGTGGTCCACGTCGAGAAGCTGGAAACGGCCCGGATGCTCGGCCTGCGCGGCCCGCACCACACCCCACACCGGCGCCTGCGCGAGATTCACCGCCTCGGACGCATCGACGGAGACGGCACGGTCGGTCACCACGACCAGCCGCGAGCCGGTCAGCCGCGCATCGCGCAACCACAGGTGCACGGTCTCGAGCAGCTGGGCGACGACCCGCCGGGCCGCGAGCGGCGGCGCGCCCTCGAACGTCGGGCACTTCCACAACACGATGTCCGGGACGGCGGACTCCGCCGCGGCATCCAGATAGGCGATGAGCGCCGCCGCATCGGGATAACTCCGCACGTCCGCCGCGTTCCAGCCCACCACTGCGATGCGTTCCGGATCGACGATGCGTGTCGAGCGCGCGGCAGCGACCCACTCGATGCGCAGGAGCGTCTCGGGGCTCCGGTCGCGATTCCCGGCCGGAGCCGCTGCGCCCACATCGGCTGGGCCACGCGAGGATTCGAGCCAGAAGTGCCGGCGGTCGAAGGCATAGGTGGGCAGTTCCACCTGCCGCGGGTTCCGCCCGGCGAAGACCCCATTCCAGCGCACCGGAACTCCCCGGACGAACAGCCGCGCCGCGGCGGCCAAGAGGTCGGCGGGTTCGTCCCGGTCGGCACGCAGCGCGGGCACCGTGGCCGCGTCGTCGGGCAGGCAGTCGGCCGCGGCCGCCGACAGCACCGCATCCGGCCCCACCTCGAGGAAGGTGTCCACGCCCTGCGCCCAAGCGGCGGCCGCGGCGTCGGCGAACCGGACCGGCAGGCGCACCTGATCGACCCAGTACCGCGGCGAGCACCACAACTCGGGATCGGCCACCGCGCCGGTCACCGTGGAGATCACCGGAATTCGCGGCGGGTCGAACCGCAGGGTCTCGACCACTTGGGCGAAACGCTCCAGCATCGGTTCCATGAGGGCGGAGTGGAACGCATGACCGACACGCAATCGTTTGACGCGCCGCCCACGCGCTCGCAGAAGCTCGGCGAGTTCGTCCACGCGCTCCGCGTGGCCCGAGATCACCACTGCCGCAGGCCCGTTCACCGCGGCCACGTCCACGCCGTCCAGCCCGTCCAGCAGTTCGGCGACCTCGGCGGCACCGGCCTGTACCGCGAGCATCGCTCCGCCGGAGGGCAATTCCTGCATCAACCGGCCGCGCGCCGCCACCAGCGCGCAGGCGTCGGACAGGTTCAGCACGCCGGCCACGTGCGCGGCGGCGATCTCACCGATCGAATGTCCGAACACGACCTCCGGTGTGACACCCCATGTTTCGAGGAGCCGATACAGCGCGACCTCGACCGCGAACAGCGCCGGCTGGGTCAGCCAGGTCCGGTCCAGGTCCGCTCCGGAATCGATCGCCTCGCGCAACGAACACCCGAGCAGCGGATCCAGCTGGGCGCAGATTCGGTCGAACGCCTCGGCGAACGCCGGGAACCGCTGGTACAGCTGCTGCCCCATCGCGGTCCGCTGTGATCCCTGACCGGCGAACATGACGGCCACCCGCGCCGGCGCCGCGACGCCGGTGGCGATTCCGGAACCCGGCTCACCGGCGGCCACCGCGGCCAGGCGACCCAGCATCGAGGCGTGATCGTCTCCCAGGATCACGGCCCGATGATCGAAGACCGCGCGGGTCGAGACCAGGGAATACGCCACATCGGCCACCGACAGGGCGGGATCGGCGATCAGGAACTCGCGCAAACGCTCGGCCTGCGCCCGCAACGAGGCCTCCGACTTCGCGGACAACACCCACGGAAATGTTTGGGCGACAGTGCTTTCCGGTCCGGCGTCAGCGGCCTCGGCGGGTTCGTCGGTGGGCGCCTGTTCGAGGATCACGTGCGCGTTGGTGCCGCTGATACCGAACGAGGACACCGCGGCCCGGCGGGGCCGGCCCGGTTCGGCCGGCCAATCCCGGCGCTCGGTGAGCAGTTCGACGGCGCCGGCCGACCAGTCCACGCGGGGTGTCGGCTCGTCGACGTGCAGGGTGGGCGGCATCGCGCCGTGCCGCATGGCCATGATCATCTTGAGCACGCCGCCCACACCCGCCGCCGCCACCGCGTGACCGATATTGGATTTCAGCGAGCCCAGCCACAGCGGGCGGTCCGGCTCGCGGCCCTGCCCGTAGGTCGACAACAGCGCCTGTGCCTCGATCGGGTCACCCAGAACGGTGCCGGTGCCGTGCGCCTCCACCACATCGACGTCGCCGGGCGACAGTCGCGCATCGGCCAGAGCCGCGCGGATCACCCGCTGCTGCGCGGGACCGTTCGGCACGGTCAGGCCGTTGGACGCGCCGTCCTGATTGATCGCCGTGCCCCGGATCACCGCCCACACCCGGTGCCCGCGCCGTCGCGCATCCGACAGTCGTTCCAGCACCAGCATTCCCGCGCCTTCGGACCAGCCGGTGCCGTCCGCGGCCGCGGCGAACGACTTGCACCGTCCGTCCGGTGCGAGGCCTCGCTGCCGGGAGAACTCCACGAACATTCCGGGTGAGCCCATGACCGTCACGCCGCCCGCCAGCGCCATCGCGCACTCCCCCGAGCGCAACGCCCGCACCGCCAGATGCACCGCGACCAGCGACGAGGAACACGCGGTGTCCACCGAGACCGCCGGGCCCTCCAGCCCCAGGGCGTAGGCCACGCGGCCGGAGACGACGCTGCCGGTGGTACCGGTCAGCAGGTAGCCGCGCAGGTCCACCGGGCCGTCGTGCAGCAGATCGGCATACTCTCCGTTCGCCGCGCCGGCGAAGACGCCGGTGTCGCTGCCCCGCACCGTCGACGGGTCGATACCGGCGCGTTCCAGTGCCTCCCACGACGTCTCCAGCAGAATGCGCTGCTGCGGGTCCATCGCCAACGCCTCACGCGGCCCGATACCGAAGAATGCGGCGTCGAATTCCGCGGCGTCGTAGAGGAATCCACCCGATCGGGTGTACGACTTCCCGCGCGCCTCGGGGTCCGGATCGTAGAGGCCGTCCACATCCCAGCCGCGATCGTCCGGGAACGCGCCGATCGCGTCGACACCGTCCGACACCAAGCGCCACAGATCCTCCGGGGACCTCACCCCGCCCGGAAAGCGACAGCCCGCACCCACCACCGCGATGGGTTCGGACTTCCGATCCTCCATCTCTCGCAGGCGTTGACGGGTATGGCGAAGTTCGACGGTCAGCCGCTTCAGGTAATCGAGGTGCTTGGTGTCGTCGGCCATCTGAATAACCCAGAATCTTTCTACGCTAACGGAATACGAGCCTGAAACCGGTGCTCAGGCATCCAGTTCCCGGTCGAGAATCGCAAAGAGCTCCGCTTCGGAAGCGTTTTCCACATCGTCTTCCAGCAGGTCGTCGGGATCGGTTCGAGCCGCCCAACTCGCGGCGACCGACTGCAACCGAGCCACGATCCGCCGCTTCTGCTCGTCGTCCCACTCGCCCAGTGCCAGCGCGGCTTCCAGGTCGTCGAGCACGGCGTCGACCGGGCGGGGCCGCATGTCCACGGGTGCACCGGCCAGCTGTGTGTGCAGATGGGCGGCCAGCGCCTTCGGTGTCGGATAGTCGAAAACCACTGCGGCCGACAGCGACAGGCCGGTGACGGATTTGAGCCGGTTGCGCAACTCCACCGCGCCGAGCGAATCGAAACCCAGCTCCTGGAAGGTGCGCTCGGGTGCGATCGCGGCCGCACCGTCGTGCCCGAGCACGGCCGCGATGTGCTCGCGCACCGTCTCGAGCACCACCTGCCCTTGCCGCTCGGCGTCCAGACCCGTAAGTCGCTGCGGCAGTGGGGCAATCGCCGATGCGACTTCCTTCGTGGCGCGGAGGGCCGGCGGCGCCAGTGTCCGCAGCAACGGCGGCAGCATGCCGGCGGCGGCCCGGTCGCGGATCGCGGCGGAGTCCAGCGCCACGATCACCGGATGGGCCGTGCCGCGCGCGAGCGCCGCATCCCATCCGGCCAGCGCGGCGTCGTCCGAGAGGGCGGTGAATCCGGCCCGGTTCATCCGCGCCGCATCGCCGGCGTCGAGATGTCCGGCCATACCGCTCGCCCGCGCCCACGGGCCCCACACCACCGACTGGGCGGCCAGTCCGCGGGCCCGGCGATGCGCCGCCAGACCGTCGAGGAACGTATTCGCGGCGGCGTAGTTGCCCTGTCCCGGACCACCCACCGTGCCGGACATCGACGAGAACAGCACGAACGCCGCCAGCTCGCGGGCCGCGGTCGCCTCGTGCAGGTACCAGGCGGCATCCACCTTGGGCGCCAGCACGGTATCGATGCGCTGCGTGGTCAACGAGGCGACAACTCCGTCGTCGAGCACGCCCGCGGCATGCACCACACCCGACAGCGGCCACCGTGCCGGCACGTGGGCCGGCAACCCGGCCACCGCACCGGCGTCGGCGACATCGCAAGCGACCACCTTCACCTGCGCGCCCGCCTGCTCCAACTCGTCGCACAACGCCGCCGCACCCGCGGCCCGCATGCCGCTGCGACTCACCAGCAGCAGCGACCGCACCCCGTGCGCGCGCACCAGATGCCGGGCCACGACCGCACCCACGCCACCGGTGCCGCCGGTGATCAGCACCGTGCCCGCGCCGAATGCCGCCGCGGCGCCGTCCGGCTCGGACACCGGGGCGGAGCGGGTGAGCCGAGCGATGTGCGGGACGCCGGCGCGCATCACCACTTCGGGTTCGCCCACACCCAGCACCCTGGCGGCGACGTCCTCGTCGAGGCCGGAGTCGATGTCGGCCAGCACGATTCGCCCCGGCTCCTCCGCCTGCGCGGACCGCACCAACCCCCACACCGCCGCACCGGCGAGATCGGTCACGTCCTCGCCCGGCAGCGCCACCGCGCCGCGGGTGACGACCAGCAGGGTGCTCGACGCGAACCGGTCACCGGCCTGCCACTCCTGCACCACGCCGAGGACGCGCGCGACCTCGGTATGTGTGGCGGCCACGACGCCGGCGCCGGCGGGGTGCCCGGCCTCGACGACCACCACCGCGGGTACCGGCGATTCCGGCTCCAGCCGATCCCACCACCCCACGCTCGCCTCGGCCGCCCCGGCTTCTGCCGTGGCCGGCGACCACACCAGCTCCAGCACCGGATCGGCGAGGGCCGCCGCCGCGAGCTGCGCCACCGGAGTCGCCCGCATGGTCACCGATCCCGACAGCACCGGCCGCCCGTGGCCGTCGGTGACTCCGATCGAGACCGACGACCCGCTCACGGTCAGGCGCACCCGCAGCAGCGACGCCTCGGTGGTGAACAGCGACACCGACTCCCACGAGAACGGCAACACCACCTGTCCGGCGCCGATCTCGAGCACATCGGCCAGCAGTCCCGCCTGCAGCGTCGCGTCGAGCAGTGCCGGGTGGATGCCGAACCCGTCCGCGCGGACTCCGGTGTCCGCATCGACGGCAATGTCGGCGAACACCTCCTCACCGCGTCGCCACAGTGCCCGCACCCCTCGAAAGGCGGGCCCCAGTGCGTAGTCGCGGGAGAGGAATTTGCCGTAGGCGACGTCGACGGCGGTGGCCGCGGCGGGCGGCCAGATCTCCGGTGCGGGCGCAGCCGCATCCGTGGCGGACAGCAACCCCTGGGCGTGCAACTCCCACGCACCGTCCGGGTCGTGGGCACCGCGCGAGTAGATCGAGATCGGACGCCGCGACGATTCGGAATCGATTGCGCCGACGACGATCTGAATCGGCACACCCTCCATCGCGGACAGGACCAGTGGCGCCCGGAGCGTCAGTTCCTCCACGACCGGGAACCCCGCCTCCGCGCCGGCGCGCAGGGCGAGCTCCACGAATCCGGTCCCCGGCAACAACATGACCCCGCCGATGACATGGTCGGCCAGCCACGGTTGCGCCCGCGGCGACAGGTGACCGGACAACACGAAGCCGCCGTCCGCCATCGGCAACACCGCCGCCAGCAGCGGATGATCGATCGCGCGGACACCGGCCGATTCGCCCCCGCCGGCGCCGGACGCGGACGGGAGCCAGTAGCGCCGACGCTGAAACGCGTAGGTGGGCAACGGCGCTCGCTTCACCGTCCGGCCCGCGAAGAACACGCTCCAGTCGACCTCGGCTCCGGCCGTGTACATCCGTGCCAGGCAGTGCGCGAACTGCCCGACCTCGCCGCGCCCGCGACGCGCGGCCGCGACGACGGTCGGCTCCCCGTCGAGATCCTCCGGCAGGCATTGCCCGGTCATCGCCGTCAGCACCGCGTCGGGCCCGATCTCGACGAACCGCCGGACACCCGCGGCGACCAGGGAGTCGACCCCGGCGGCGAATCGGACGGGCTCGCGCACCTGGCGGACCCAATAGCCGGGGTCGAGCACCTCCTCGCCCGCGAGCCGGCCGGACACATTCGACACCAGCGGAATCCTCGGACGCTGATACTCCACTCCCCGTGCGACCGACTCGAATTCGGCCAGCATCGGATCCATGTGGTGGGAGTGGAAAGCATGGGAGACGGTCAGCGGTGCGGTCTTGCGGCCACGGTCCGCGAACCGCGCCCGATACGCCGCGACCGCGTCCGCGTCTCCGGAAATCACCACCGCGGCAGGCGAATTCACTGCCGCTAGGCACACGCTCCGATCACCGGCGATCATCTCGGTCACCTCGGATTCGCCCGCCGCGACGGCCAGCATGGCGCCACCCGTGGACAACTGCCCCATCAGGCGACCGCGAGCGGCGACCAGCCGGCAGGCGTCCGGCAGCGTCCACACACCGGCGATATACGCGGCGGCCAGCTCGCCGATCGAATGTCCGATCAGCACATCCGGTGTCACACCGAACGAGCTCAGCAGCCGGTACAGCGCGACCTCGTAGGCGAACAGGGCGGGCTGGGTGAATGCGGTGTGATCGAGAGCGGAGGCGTCTGCGCCGGTGACCATTACCTGCCGCAGCGGCACTCCCAGCAGTGGATCGAACTGCGCGCAGACCTCGTCCAGGGCGGCGGCGAACGCCGGAAACGCCTCGTAGAGTTCACGTCCCATGTCCGCGCGCTGTGCGCCCTGGCCGGTGCACAGCAGCGCCGTCTTGCGCGTCACCGCCCGCCCCGTCACGACGGCCGAGCTCACCGCGCCCGGTTCCGCGAGGTCGGACAGCGCCGCCCGTAACGCGTCGCGACCGTCTACGAGCACCGCGGCCCGCCATTCGAATCGGGTGCGGGTCGTGAGCAGGGAATAGCCGAGGTCGTCGACGGTGAGTTCGGGATGTTCGTCGACCCAGCGCACGAGGGCGCCCGCCTGCCCCCGCAAGCCCTCCTCGGATTTCGCCGAGATCAGCACCGGGGTGAGTCCGGATGCGACCACATCCTGATCCGGCGCCGGATCCGCGGGTTCGGCAGCGGGCTCCGGTGCGGGCGCCTCCTCCAGAATCACGTGCGCGTTGGTTCCGCTGGCGCCGAAGGAGGACACACCGGCGCGCCGCACCCGGTCCCCGGCGGGCCACGGCTCCGCGGCGGTCAGCAGTCGCACCGCTCCGGCGGACCAGTCGACGTGGGGGGTCGGCGCATCGACATGCACTGTCGCGGGCAGTATTTCGTGCCGCAAGGCCTGCACCATCTTGATCACACCGCCGACACCGGCCGCGGCCGAGGTGTGGCCGATATTCGACTTCAGCGAGCCGATCCGCAGCGGATCACCGGCCCGGTCGCGACCATAGGCGGCGATCAGCGCCTGTGCCTCGATCGGATCGCCGAGGGTGGTGCCGGTGCCGTGCGCTTCGACCGCGTCGACATCCGCCGGTGCCAGCCCGGCGTTGGCCAGCGCCCGCGCGATCACCTTCTCCTGCGCCGGACCGTTCGGTGCGGTCAGCTGGTTGCTGGCGCCGTCCTGGTTGACCGCGCTGCCGCGCACCACCGCGAGGATGCGGTGGCCGTGGCGGCGAGCGTCCGACAGTCGCTCGACCGCCAGCATGCCCAGGCCCTCGGAGAATCCGGTCCCGTTCGCCGCCGCGGCGAAGGCCTTGCACCGCGCGTCCGGGGACAGCGCCCGCTGGCGGCCGAAGGCGATCAGCAGACCGGGATCCGACATCACCGTGACCCCGCCGACCAGGGCGAGCGAGATATCCCCCTGCCGCAATGCCTGGCAGGCCAGATGCAACGCCACCAGCGAAGACGAGCATGCGGTGTCCACCGAGAGCGCCGGACCCTTGAATCCGAAGGTGAACGCGACGCGGCCGGAGAGCACGCTGGCCGAAACACCCAGGAACGCATGGCCTTCCGTCTCGGCGGTCAGCCCGGGCGAACCGACGCGCGGCCCGTAGTCCTGGTGGATCACACCGGCGAACACACCGGTGTCGCTGCCGCGCAGCGATACCGGGTCGAGGCCGGCGTCCTCCAGCGCCTCCCAGGCCGCTTCGAGGAACAGGCGCTGCTGCGGATCCATCGCCTCGGCCGCGCGGGGCCCGATGCCGAAGAAGGCGGCGTCGAAATCGCCTGCGGTGTCGAGGAATCCGCCTTCACGGGTGTAGATGGTGCCCGGCGCGTCGGGATCGGTGTCGAACAGCCGATCGAGGTCCCAGCCCCGGTCGGCCGGGAAGGGGCCGATGGCGTCGGCGCCGGCGGCGACCAGATCCCACAGCCGATCCGGAGTGTCGGCGCCACCCGGATAGCGGCAGCTCATGCCGACGATCGCGATCGGTTCGCCGGCCCGATCCTCCAACTCCCGGATCTGTTTCTTGGCGGCACGCAGATCGCCGGTCAGCTTCCGCAGATACCGGCTGAGCCGTTCCTCGTTGCTCGTATCGGGGGTGTTCATGCGGGGCCAAACTCCTCGTCGATCAGGTCGAAAAGCTCACTGTCGGAAGTGAATTCGAGGTCGTCGTAATCGCCGTCCGACGTCGCGCCCCCCAGAAATCCGCGCAGGCGGTCGCTGACGCCCCGCAGACCGGCCACCGTCCGGTCGCTGTCGGCACCGCCGGCGATGATGCGCTCGAGCAGCGCCTCGAGTCGCGCGATGTCGTCGGGCGCCCCCGTCGAGGTCGGTGTCTGCGGCGCCGTCACGGTGGTGTGCGCCAGCAGGTAGCCGGCGACTTCGGCCGCCGTCGGATAGTCGAACACCAGGGTCGAGGGCAGGGACAGCCCCGTCACCTTCGACAGCCGATTGCGGAACTCCACTCCGCCCAGCGAATCGAAGCCGAGTTCGCTGAAACCGCGGTCGACGCCGATATCGTCGGCCGAGCCGTAACCCAGTACCGCCGCGACATTCTCGCGCACGAGATCGAGAACGATCCCGCGCCGCTTCTCCTCCGCGACCCCGTGCAGACGCTGCCCGAGCGAGACGTCCCCGTGCGAGGCGGTGGCCGTCCGGCCGGACGTGCGCACGAATCCGCGCAGCACCGCCGGTATCGAGCCGGTATGTGCCTCCATGCGCAGGGTGTCGGTGTCCAAGTGCACCAGCACCGGCGCCGGTTCGGCAGCGGTGAGCGATTCGTCGAACAATCGCAGGCCCTCGGCGCGGTCCAGCGGAGCCAGCCCCAGACGTTCCAGCCGCGCCAGCGCGGTGCGGTCCAGCACCACGGTCATGCCGATGTCCTGCTGCCACGGCCCCCATGCGAGCGACACGGCCGGCAGCCCCTCAGCGCGGCGCCGGAGCGCCAGGGCGTCCAGGAAGCTGTTCGCGGCGGCGTAATTCGCCTGTCCGGCCGACCCGATCGATCCGGCGATCGAGGAGAACAGCACGAACGCGGACAGGTCCATGCCCGTGGTGAGCTCGTGCAGATGCCACGCCGCTTCGGCCTTCGCCGCGAGCACCCGGTCGACGCCCTCGTCGGTGAGGGTGTGGAACGCGCTGTCGTCCAGAACGCCCGCGGTGTGGACGACGCCGGTGATCGGACAGTCGCGGGTCTCCTCGGCCAGCAGATCACGCAGTGCGGCGCGGTCGCTCACATCGCAGGCGGCGATCCGCACCTGCGCGCCGAGCCGGGACAGGTCCGCCGCTAGTTCCGCCGCGCCGTCCGCACGGTCACCACGCCGGGAGACCAGCAGCAGTCGCCGCACCCCGTGTGCGGTGACGAGATGCCGCGCGAGCAGGGCACCCAGCCCTCCGGTCCCCCCGGTGATCAGGACCGTGCCGTCGCCGAACGACACCGTCTCCGCCGGGTGTGCGGACAGCGGCTCGAGCCGCGGCGCCAGGAAGTGGTCGCCGCGAACCGCCAACTGCGGCTCGCCGGTGGTGAGCGCGGCCCGGACGGTACCGGCCGATATCGCCGCCGCGTCCGTATCGAGCAGCACGATCCGTCCGGGATATTCGGTTTGGGCGCTCCGGATCAATCCCCACACGGCCGCCGCCGCGGCGTCGGGGATCTCGCCGGGCAGCGTCGCCGCACGCGTGGTCATCACGACCAGCTGCGACCGCGCGACACGCTCGTCGGTCAGCCACTCACGTACCACCCGCAGCGCGTTCTTCACCCGATCCCGCGTGGCCCGTGGTGAATCACCCGGAAGCACAGCATGTTCGGACCACACCACCACCTCGGGAGCCGTCGCGCGGGCGGCGAGCGCCACCTGATCCGGATAACGCTCCTCGATGCCGGACACGCCCGCGGTGCCCAGCAGAACCGTACTTCCGAGCGGCGCCGTCGCCGCGACATCGACTGTCGTCCAGCGCATTCCGTATCGCGCGGCCCGTCCGCCCGAGAGCGTGGCCCGGAACTGCTGGACGTCGTAGGAGCGCATGACCACTTCGTCGATGGTCACCACCGCATTGCCGTCCCGGTCGACGGCCACGACGCTGATCGCCTCGCTGCTGCGCTGAACCGCCATCACCCGCAGGGAGCCGACCGGCGCGGTGCGGTGGATCTGCGTGGCGCCCCAGCGGAACAGGAGTTTGCCCTCGGCCGGATTGCCCCGGTGGTCCGGCCAGATCAGGCAGGCGAGTCCGGCATGCATGACCATGTCGAACAACGCCGGATGCACCAGGAACCGCTCGGTCGGGACCTCGCCGTCCAACGCGACCTCGGAGAACACAGTGTCCCCGCTGCGCCAGGCCGCCTCGACGCCGAGGAACGACGGGCCGTATTCCAATCCGGCGGCCCGCGCCACCTGCGCCGGAATCCAGTCGGTGTCCACCGGTTCGGCGTCGACGGGCGGCCACGGCTCGGTGCGCAGCATGTCCACGAGTCCGATGTCGGTGAGCTGCTCGGCGCTCAAAACGCCGCTGGCGTTCCGGGACCACTCGCGATCGGGCCCGTCGGTCCGGCGGTAGTGGACTGTGAACGAACGGCGTCCCATGGCGTCCGGTTCCCGCACCAGCACCTGGAGTTCGACCTCGCCCTCGGCAGGGGGCAGGATCGGCGCCTCGAGCGTCAACTCCTCCACCGCCGCACAACCGATGCGCGCACCGGCGACCAGCAGCATCTCCATCAGCGCGGCACTCGGCACGAGCACGACACCGTAGGTGGTGTGGTCGGCGAGCCACGGATGGGTGCGCTGCGCGAGCCGCCCGATGAACAGCCATTCGTCGCGGTCGGCCACCCGCACCACATCGGTGAGCAGCGGATGCTCCGACGCGGCCGCACGATCCGCGCGAGGCGGCTCGAGCCAGTACCGGCGATGGTCGAACGCGTAGGTGGGCAACGCGATTCGTGACGCCCGGCGGCCCGCGAACAGCCGGTTCCAGTCGACGGCCAGTCCGGCGGTGTGGGCATGGGCGAGCATCGTCAGGAACTGCTCGACCTCGTCGTGGTCCCGGCGGGCCGCCGCGGCGACCACGGACCGCTGCTCGACCTCCTCGGTGAGCGTCTGCCGCGTCATCGCCGCCAGCACCGCGTCGGGCCCGATTTCGAGGAACCGGCGCGCACCCGCGGCGACCAGTGTGTCGACACCCGGCGCGAACCGGACCGCGGCACGCACCTGCGACGTCCAATAGCCCGGGTCCACGATCTCGTCACCGGCGATGGCGCCGGATACATTCGACACCAACGGGATTCGCGGCGCATGGAAGGTGATGCCGTCCGCGACGGTGCGGAATTCGGCCAGCATCGGCTCCATCCGAGCGGAATGGAAGGCATGCGACACCCGCAGACGGCTGGTCTTGCGTCCCTCGGCGGAGAACTGCCGATCGAGCTCCGCGACAAGTTCCTCGTCACCCGAAACCACCACGGCGCCGGGAGAATTCACCGCGGCCAGGGATACCCGGTCACCGAATGCCTCGATCGCCGCGGCCACGTCGAGCTCGGACGCGGCGATCGCCAGCATCGCCCCGCCCGGCGGCAGCGCGTCCATCAACCGGCCCCGCGCCGCCACCAGTGCGCAGGCATCGTCGAGCGACCACACCCCGGCGACATAGGCGGCGGCCAGTTCACCGATCGAATGCCCGATCAGCAGATCGGGAACCACGCCGAACGACTCGACGAGCCGGTACAGCGCCACCTCGAACGCGAACAGGGCCGGCTGTGTCAGCCGGGTCCGATCCAACATCCCGTCCGGTGCGGCTGCGTCCCGATCGTCCGCATGTCCGGTGAACATCACCTGCCGCAGCGAACATCCCAGCAGCGGATCGAACCGGGCGCAGACCTCGTCCAGCGCCGCGGCGAACACCGGGAACGCCGCGGCCAGTCCGGCGCCCATGCCGGCGCGCTGCGCGCCCTGACCGGTGAACAGGAATGCGGTCTTCCCGGCACGTATCGAGCCGGAAACCACTGCGGGAATGATACTTCCGTCCGCGAGCCGCGACAGCCCGGTGAGCAGTTCGTCGCGCTCACCGCCGAGCACCACCGCCCGGAACTCGTGGTGTGTACGGGTGGTGAGCAGCGAATAGGCCACGTCCGCGGGGTCGGCGTCGACGTGGTCATCGAGCCACTGCCGCAGTTTCGCCGCCTGCGCTCCGAGCGCGGTCTCACTCTTGGCCGACACCAGCCAGGGCATCGGCAGGCGCGGGCCGTCGGCGACCGGCGCCGAGCCCGGCGGTTGCGGGGCAGGTGCCTCCTCGACGATCAAGTGGGCGTTCGTACCGCTGACACCGAACGACGAGACACCCGCTCGCCGAACGCTCGTCCCGGCACGCCAGGGTTCCGCACGGGACAGCAGACGCACGTCGCCCGCGGACCAATCCACGTGCGGCGACGGCGTTTCCGCGTGCAGGGTCGGTGGCAGGGTTTCGTGACGCAACGCCTGCACCATCTTGATCACGCCACCGACACCGGCGGCCGCGACGGTATGACCGATATTCGACTTGATCGAACCGATGCGCAGCGGCTCGCGGTCCCCGCGGTCGCGACCGTAGGCGGCGATCAACGCGTTGGCCTCGATCGGATCGCCCAGTGGCGTACCGGTTCCGTGTGCCTCCACCGCGTCCACATCGGCGGGTGTGAGTCCGGCAGCCGCGAGGGCCTGCCCGATCACTCGTTCCTGCGCGGGGCCGTTCGGCGCGGTCAGGCCGTTACTCGCGCCGTCCTGGTTCACCGCGCTGCCCCGGATCACCGCCAGGATCTCGTGACCCTGCCGCTGCGCATCCGACAACCGCTGCAGCACCAGGACGCCGACACCCTCGGAGAACGCGACACCGTCGGCCGCGGCGGAGAACGCCTTGCACCGGCCGTCCGGTGACAGGCCGCGCTGCCGCGCGAAATCGACGGACAGATAAGGAGTGGCCGCCACGGTCACACCACCCGCCAGCGCCAGCGACGTTTCACCCTGACGCAGCGCCTGACACGCCAGATGCAACGCCACCAGCGACGATGAGCAGGCGGTGTCGATCGTGACCGCCGGCCCCTCCAACCCGAAGACGTAGGCGACGCGCCCGGAGACCACGCTGTGGGTGGTGCCGGTCAGCCGGAATCCCTCCAGATCGCCGGTCACGTGATCGACATAGCCCGAGGCACAGGCGCCCGCGAAGACACCGGTATCGCTGCCGCGCAACGTCATCGGATCGATGCCGGAGCGTTCCAGCGCTTCCCAGGACGTTTCCAGCAGCAGTCGCTGCTGCGGGTCCATCGCCAGCGCCTCCCGCGGGCTGATGCCGAAAAATCCGGCGTCGAAATCGCCTGCGGCGCCGAGGAATCCGCCACCGCGGCTGTACACCGTGCCGGGCTTGTCGGGATCCGGGTCGATCAGCCGCGCCAGATCCCACCCGCGATCGTCCGGGAATTCGGTGGTGGCATCGGTCCCCGAGGACACGAGATCCCACAACTGCTCGGGGCTGTCGACGCCACCTGGGAATCGGCAGCTCATGCCGACGATCGCGATGGGTTCGTCCACGCGGGCCCGCCGGGGCGCGCGGGCCGGGCGGGCGGAGTCGGTGCCCTCGATCTTGGCGCGCAGCAGAGCGGCGACCGCGTCGGCGGTCGGGTGATCGAAGACCAGAGTCGACGGCAGCTGCACGCCGGTGGCCTTCGACAGCCGGTTGCGGAATTCCACGCCACCGAGCGAGTCGAAGCCCAGGGCGTCGAAACGCGCCCCCGGGTCGACGTCCGCCGTGGAAGCGTGCCCGAGCACGGCGGCCGCGTGTTCGCGGACCAACTCGAGCACCACTTCCGCACGCGCGCTGTCCGGAACCTCGCTCAGCCGAGCGCCCAACGCGCCGGATGCGGCTGCGGGCCGGTCCGTGGGCCGGTCCGCGGTCCGGGGCAGGAAACCGCGCAGCGCCGCGGGCACCACACCGTGGCGGGCTTCACGCCGCAGCTGCGCCGGATCGAACCGCATGGCCACCGCGTGCGCCGCCCCGCGGCCGACGGCGGCGTCGAACAGTCGCAGACCTTCGGCGTCGCCGAGCGGGCGCAGCCCGAGCCGCTCCCAGCGTGCGATCGCGCTGCGGTCCAGATCGCCGGTCATACCACCGGCGGAATTCCACGGTCCCCACGCCAGCGACACCGCGGGCAGCCCCGCGGCCCGCCGGGCCTGGGCCAGCGCGTCGAGACAGGCGTTGGCGGCCGCATAGTTCGCCTGACCGGCCGATCCGATCGTCGCCGCGACGGAGGAGAACAGCACGAACGCCGAGAGGTCACCGGTGAGGTCGTGCAGGTGGCGGGCGGCGGCGGCCTTCGCGTCGAAGACCCGCCGCAGCTGCTCGGCGTCGAGTCCGGCGAGCGTGGCGTCGTCGAGCACACCGGCCGCGTGGATGACCGCGGTCAGCGGATGCTCGGGCGCGATCGAGCCGAGCAGCCCGCGTACGGCCGCCCGATCGCCGACGTCACAGGCCGCCACCTCGACGGTGGCGCCGGCCTCCGCGAGGTCGGCGGCCAATTCCGTTGCACCGGGGGCATTCTCGCCTTGCCGGGATATCAGCAGCAGCCGGCGGACGCCGTGCGCGGAGACCAGGTGACGGGCGACAAGCGCACCGAGACCTCCGGTGCCACCGGTGATCAGAACGGTGCCGTCGCCGAACGCGGGCTCCTGCGGGTGCTCGTCGCGCACCCGCGCCAGCCTGGGCACGAGTACCGCTGCGCGTCGCGCCGCGACCTGAGGCTCGTCCGCCGCGAGCACCACGTCGAGGACCGCCCGAGCGTCCCGGGCCGCGGCCGTCGAGTGGTCGGTGTCGACGAGGACGAACCGGCCCGGATATTCGGATTGAGCGCTGCGGATCAGCCCCCGGACGGCAGCCGCGGCGGGATCCGGCGTCTCGCCCGGCAGCGCGGCGCCGTTGCCCGTCATCACGATCAACCGGGTTTCGGCCAGGCGTTCTTCGGCCAGCCACGACTGCAC
>NZ_BAFW01000374.1 GCF_000308535.1 Nocardia cerradoensis NBRC 101014
GATAGGAGACATAGAGCTCGACGATATTGGAGCGTCCGCCGAAGTCGTAGCTCCAGACCCGGTCCAGGATCTGCGCCTTGCTCAGCACGCGGCGGGGGTTGCGCATGAAATAGCGCAGCAGTTCGAATTCCGTGGACGTCAGGGTGATCGGCTCGCCCGCGCGTGTCACCTCGTGGCTGTCCTCGTCGAGCATCAGATCACCCACCACGATCTGAGCGTCGTTGTCGACGGTGGTGATGCCGGTGCGGCGCAGCAGCGCACGCAGGCGCAGGACCACCTCTTCGATGCTGAACGGTTTGGTGACGTAGTCGTCGCCGCCGGCGGTGAGCCCGGCGATGCGGTCCTCGACCGAATCCTTCGCGGTCAGCAGCAGCACCGGCAGATACGGCAGATCGCGGCGCAGCTTCGCGAGCACCTCGAGTCCGGTCATATCGGGCAGCATCACGTCGAGAACCACCACGTCGGGGCGGTTCTCGCGGGCGGCGGTGACCGCAGTGCGACCGTCGGCGGCGGTGACGACCTGCCAGCCTTCGTAGCGCAGCGCCATCGACACCATTTCCGCGAGCACCGGTTCGTCGTCGACGACGAGGACGGTCACGGGGCTGCCGTCCGCGCGGCGCATCACGACGCGCTCGGCCGGGGTGTTCGTGCTGGTCATGACCCCAGTCTGGGGACGGCTGCTATGCGTCCGCTGTGCCATGTCTGGGGGTCGGCTGTGAGTGCGGCGGTCGTGACCCGCGCACCACAGCGAGTACCGAACGAGTCCACAGCGCAGACCCAGCTTCGCACCGCAGGGTTGACCGAGCAACGCGATCGCGGCATCGACGGCCCGCGATCGTCTTCGACGACAAGGAGTACGCGATGACGGAGTCCACCCCACAGCCGCCGGCCGGGCCGGAACACACCTGGGGCGCACCGCAGACCCAGCCGGCCGCCACCTGGTCGACGAAGAAGTCGCTGGCCGCGGTCGGCATCGCCGCGGCGATCGCGGCGGCCGGGGGCGGCGTCGTCTACGCGGCCACCCATTCCAGCGGCAGTGAGCACGGCGGGCCGGGCGGGCCGGGCGGGCCGGGCGGCCCCGGGACCAGCTGGGGTGGCGGGCGCAATGCGTCGGGTCCCGGCGGTATGGGCATGACGGGCGCGAGCCTGCACGGCCAGTTCGTGATCTCCGACGGCAACGGCGGCTACACCACCGAGATCACCCAGACGGGCACGGTGACCGCGGTCTCGGACACCTCGATCACCGCCAAGAGCGCCGACAACTTCAGCCAGACCTACACGATTTCCGGCAGCACCCAGCATTCGGCGGTGAAAGTCGGTGACACCGTGCGCATTCAGGGCACGGAGGTGAACGGGACCGCGACCGCGACGGCGATCACGAGCGGCACCGAATCCGGTCGGACGGATGGCCGCACGGGACGGTCCAGCCGCTTCGGCGGGATGGCGCAGGGCGGTGATCCGGGGCAGAACGGTCCCGGTCCGGGTGGCGCGGCTCCGGGACAGGGCGGCGGCCCCGGTATGGCACCGCCGATGGACGGCGCTCCGAATCAGCCCAACGGCTGAGTGCACACTCCGGCCGCCCGGCACACCTCTGGCAAACTGGGCGAATGGACAGCGATGCGGTGATCGTGCCCATGGGTCTGGGGCATTTGCGGCAGGTATTGGACCTGGGTCACGAGGTGTTCGACACCGACGTCAAGCCCTACACGTCGTGGTCCTTGACGTCGGTGGCCGAGCACCTCGATTCGGCGGACAACGCCTGCTGGGTGGCATTGGATTCGGATCGGGTGGTGGGATTCGTGCTCGGGTCCATGGAATTCGAACTCCGGGACGACTGGGGATACCTCGAATGGATCGCGGTGGCACCGGATATGCAGGGGCGCGGACTGGCGCGGCGACTGGTGGATATCTGTTCGGAGGCGTTGTTCGCGCGGGGAGCCCGGCGCATCGTGACCGACGTGGAGCAGAGCAACACCGCCTCGGCCACGTTGATGACCCGAAGCGGATTCAGTCCGGCCGCCTCGGTCACCTTGTTCGTCCGGCCCAATCCCGCTGAGCCGGAACCGGATTCGGAGGCGCCGCTGCCGCCGATCGCGCCGGGCGCCAAACGAGCGTTGATCCGGCGCGGCCGGCTCGCGGGTGACAACCGCGGCCCGCACTGAGCCACGCGAACCGGCCGCGGCTATCCGGTCCCTTCTCGCCGTATCGCCGGCGCCACGCCGAGAGACCCGACGCCGGATCCGCGGCCGTCGTCCGGCCCACGGCCGACGCACACCGCCCGCACCAAAACGTAGTTCAGTACCGGAATCAGCAGTTCCACCGGCGTCATGAGCACATAGAACCAATTGGGCTCCCCGCTCACCGCCCATGCCAGCATGCGGGCGAGTCCGCCGGCGAAGAAGACGGCGCCGAGTGCGTTGATCGCCGGCCCTCGGCGCTCCACATCACGCGCACACCACGCCACGGCCAGGCCGTAGGCGCCGAACACGACCGCGTAGAAGCGCATATCGGAATCGACGGTGGCGTTCACCGGCCCGCCGCCGATGATGCTGGCGGTACCGAATACCAAGTGCGTCAGCGCGATTCCCGTACACGCGAGCCCGAACACCAGTAGCCAGATCTGCAGCAGTCGTCGCATGCCGACCCCTATTAGACGGTTGTTGAATAAGCTCCACGGTAGGCCGCCGGCGCCTCCCGCGCCCTGATGTACCACTACTTCCCCACCAAGGGAGAGTTCTTCGCGGCCATCTGGAAACGGGCGCACGATCGACTGCTCGCCGAACTGCGTATCGACCCCGACGAGCCGGTTCGCACCGCCGTCTACCGGAGCCTGGTGGCGCATCTGGACTTCTACCGTGCCCACGTTCCGCTGGTTCTCATCGCCAACCGCACCACCTGGGCCGCCGATCCGGCCGTACGCGGGCCGGTGGTCGAGGACCTGAACGCCCTGTGCGAGCGCGTCCTCGACGCCTGTGGCGCCACGGGGCACACGCGCGAGGTGGCCGCCGCGGCGCTGACCGGATGGATCGCCTTCATTCGCGAGGTGGCCGTCGAATGGCTTGCCCATCAACGTATTTCGCGCGACGAAGTGCTGCGGATGTGCATGGCGACCTTGGACGCCACCGCGGGTGCTCAGCTGGATCTGACCGCGCCGCCGCGACGCTGAGGCATTGGGCACCGGTACCGGGGCGGGGCGAACCGTGGTCGGCTATCGCCGGGAGAGCCGATCGAATATCGCACCGGCCGCGGCGAATCCGAGTACCGCGAGGCCCGCACACCAGACGAGAGCCGATGCGGCGCTGCCGCCGGTACCGCTCGAATTCAGCAGGCCGCGCACGGTGTCGACCACGGGTGTGGCGGGTTGATAGTCGGCGAAGCCGCGCAGCCAGCCGGGCATGGTGGAGGTCTGCACGAACGCGCTGCTGATGTAGGGGATGAACATGATCGCGTAGGTCATCCCTCCGGCCGCTTCGGGATTCTTCGCCACCAGTCCCAGCGCCACCGCGATCCAGCAGATCGCCACCACGAACAGCACGATCATGGCCAGTGCCCCCAGCCAGCCCAGCGCGTCCGCGTGCGGGCGATAGCCGAGCAGTACGGCCACGGCCACCGCGATCGCGATGGCGGCGAGATTGCGCGCCACGCCCTCGCCGACGTGCCCCGCGAGGATCGCCTGCCGGAACATCGGCAGCGTCCGGAACCGGTCGATACTGCCTCTGGTCATATCCGCCGAGACCGCGGTCGCGGTGATGGACGCGCCGAATCCGGTGCACAACAACATGATTCCGGGCACGACGTAGTCGAGGTAGGAACCGCCGACGTCGATCGCGCCACCGAAGACGTAGGTGAACAGCATCATCACCAGGATCGGCATGAGCAGCGAGATGATCAGCGTGTCCGGGCTGCGCAGGGTGTGCCGGGCGCACCGGCGGAACATCACCGCCGAATCCGCGGCGATCGTCCTCACCGTGCTGCCGCCTCGACGATATCGGCGGCATGCGCGGCGGCGCCCTCGGTGCGCAAAGTCACGGCGAATTCCTCTGCGCGAGCGCGGCGTTCGGGTTCCAGCAGTGTGGTGACGCCGCGAACAAGGCGTTCGGTGGTGAGGTCGGTGAAACGCAGATGGGCGCCGAGTCCGAGCCGGTCCACCTGCCCGCCCCACATCGGCTGTTCGAACGACACCGAACACACCAGCGTCGGCAGGCCGGCGCGCAGACTCTCGAACAACGTGCCGATCCCGCCGTGATGGACCGCGGCCGCGCAGTACGGGAACACCAGGTCGTAGGCGAACGGGCCGACCACCTTCACCGTCGAATCACCCTGTGTACGAGCGGTTTCCATACCGCTCCAGCCGGCACTGACCAATGCCCGCACACCGAGCCGTCGCGACACCTCGCGCACCATGGCCAGCACGGCGGCGGGATCGCTGATCGGCATACTGCCGAATCCGAAGAACACCGGCGCCTCCCCCGCGTGCACCCAGGACAGGATGTCGGTGTGGTCGTCGCCGAGTTCGCCGACCGCGTGCCGGGTGTCCTGATCCAGGGTCAGGAATCCGGTGAACGGGCGCCGGCCGTCCCACTGTGCCGGTAGCCCGGGCACCAGCGCCGGATCGTAGATCTGCACTTCGGGGACCCGCCGCCGCGCCAGCACCGCCGCGATACTCGCCCGCGACTTCGGCAGTCCGAGCATGCCGCGCAGATCGTTCAGATAGCGCATGAACACGATGCGCCGCAGATTCTCCGCCACGGCCCACGTCGCGCGATTCACCGGCGCGGGGGGCGCCCAACTCGCCGGCAGCGCGCCCGGAAAGGGGTAGGCCCCGTTCGCCCGCGCCGGGTAGTAGTGCAGGCTCACCAGCGGCACATCCATCGCCTCGGCGACCGAGCAGGCCCGGTCCTCGGTGACGGTGCTCGCCACGATCAGGTCGGCGCCCGCGCACACCTCGACCACCTCGCGGTTCATCCGATCGGCATAGTCGGCCATCTGCCGGGCGACCAGTTGCATCAGCCGCAGCGTATTGCCCGCGGCGAGGGCCCGCTGCCCCTCCTCGGAGCTGTAGAGCTGCTGCACATCGGGCCCGCAGGCGCGCGCGGCGAGCCCCGCCGAGGTGGCGAAATCGACCAGATTCGGCGGTGCGCCCAGCACCACGTCGTGGCCGCGGCGCCGCAATTCCAGCCCCAGGGCCAGCACCGGTTGCACGTCGCCGCGGGTGCCGGTCAGCGGAATGGCGATTCTCATGTCGAGTTATCTCCCCTTTTTCCGAGAGCGCAACACTTTCGGCCGAGAAACCCGATGGGGACACTATGGGATATCGAACAACCGGGCGCGTGGGTAACGTGCCGGGCGTGCACATCGCCATGTTCATGGACTATCACCCGGCGACGCTGGGCGGGGTGCAGACCGCGGTGGCGGCATTGCGCCACGGCCTGGAACGCGCCGGACATCGGGTGACGCTGTTCGTGGCGCCACTGTCGGGCGCGGCGATGCCGTCGGATGACGGGGTGGTCGAGCTGGCTCCCCTGGCCGGCGCGGTGGTGAACGGGTTCCCGATGGTGCTGCCGACCGCGCGCAACGCCGCGCTGATCGATGCCGCCTTCGCCGCCCGCGGTCCCGTCGATCTCGTCCACACCCACACCACCTACGGTGTGGCGATCGCGGGGATGAAAGCCGCACGGCGGCATCGCATTCCGCTGGTGCACACCGCGCAGAGCCGCGACGACGCCTTCATCGAGCACACCGCACCGGCGCCCTACCTCTCGGCGCTGGCGCTGCGAATCCTGCACGGCCGCTTCGTCATCCATCCCACGCGGATGCCGCGGGGCGCGCAGAGCCGGGCGGCCCGGCACGCGTGGCACACCATCGTGGGCCAGGGGCAGGCCGCCGACCGGGTCATCGCACCGACTCGCCATTTCGCGGATCTGCTGCTCGACCACGGCCTCACCCGCCCGATCCGGGTGGTCTCCAACGGCGTCGACGAGGCACTGTTCGACGATCAGCGCGCCCCGGCCGCACGCGACATCGACGCTCCGCTGCGGTTGATCTGGTGCGGGCGGCTCTCGGCGGAGAAGCGACTGCTCGAATCGATCGAGGCGGTGCGGCGCGTCCCGGACTGCCTTCTCGACGTGTACGGCGAGGGCGAACTGTCCGCCCGCGCCGCCGCGGTAATCGCCGAACACGGTCTCTCGGATCGGATCACGCTGCACGGCAGGGTTTCTCAGCAGCAGTGCCTCGACGCCATGGCCGCCGCGGACGTGCTGCTGTTTCCGTCGTGGGGTTTCGACACCCAGGGCATGGTGCTGCTCGAAGCGATCGCCACCGGCCTGCCCGTGCTGTACTGCGATCCGGACCTGACCGAATCCGTTCCGGCGGGCGGCGGTCTGCGCGCCGGCGATGCCTCCCCCGCGGCCTTGGCGGAGGCGATCGGCGTGCTGGCGACCGACCGCGACAGGCTGCTCGCGATGCGTACCGAGATGACCCGTCATCGCGATTCGGTGCGACAGTCCGGCCGCATCGACGCGATCGTCGAGGTCTATCGGCAGGCCCAGGCCGACATCGAGCCCGCCGCACAGCGACCGGTGCCACAACGGCTGTCCGACGTGCCCACCGCGCCCGGCGCCCTGCCGCTGATCGGTCACAGCCTGCGCGCCCTGCGCGACGCACCGGGTTTCGTGACCTCGCTCGCCGAACTCGGCCCGATCGTGCGCATCCGGTTCGGCCGCAAGACCGGCTATGTGCTGACCACGCCGGAGCTGGTGCGCGAAGTCGGCCTCGGCGACGCGGAATTGAATCGCGACGATCTGCGGGAAGCGATCGCCGATGTGGCCGGCGGTTCGGTGAACGTGCTGCGCGGCGCCGAACACAAACTGCGGCGGCGCATGATCGCGCCCGCACTGCGGCAGAGCCGGCTCGCCGAATACACGGTCACCGCGGCCGAATTGGCCGACACCTGGTCGGCCGCACTGCCCGCCGGAGGCCGGGTCGACCTGATGGACGAGGCGCACGGCCTGATCCTCGACACCGTGTCCTCGACCCTGTTCACCGCCGAATTCAGCGCGGCGGCCCGGCACCGGATTCGCGACAACGTGCCGTGGCTGCTGAGCCAGGTCATTCTGCGCACCGCCCTGCCGCCCCAGATCCGCCGCCTGCGGGTGATCGCGAATCGGCGCTGGGAGCGCAAGGCGCGCCACCTGCGGGCCGCGATCGGCGCCGCGATCACCGAGTACCGCCGCCGCGACGAGGATTTCAACGACGTGGTGTCGGCGTTGATCCGCCACACCGATCCCGAGACCGGCGCGCGACTGTCGGACGACCACATCATCGACGAGGCCATTCTGATGCTGGCCGGCGGAGTGGGATCGATGGCCTCGCTCACCGGCTGGCTGTGGCACGAGGTGATGCGGCGGCCCGATATCGCCGAACGGGTGCGAGCCGAACTCGACGATGTGGTGGGCGTCGGACCGGTCCGCGCGGAACACATCGGCGAGCTCGTCTACCTGAAACAGGTTGTCTCGGAGACTCTTCGGTTCTGGGGGCCGTGGATCAGCGCCGGGAACGCGTCCGGGCCGGTGACCGTCGGCGGACTCACCATTCCCGACGGCACCGCCATCATGTTCAGCCCGTATCTGGTCCAGCACGACCCGCGCCACTTCCCGAATCCGGAGGCCTTCGATCCCGACCGCTGGTCACCCGTCCGCGTCGCGGAGATCGACAAGCAGGCGAACCTGTCCTTCGGAGTCGGTCGCCGGCGCTGCCTGGGCGACCACTTCGCGCTGCTGGAGATCACGCTCGCCTCGGCGGCGCTGCTGGCGCGATGGCGGCCCGAGCCGGACCCGGCCTACGTCGTGCGAGCCTCGAACCGGGACTTCGTCCTCTCGCCGTCGGCGATTCCGGTGACCCTGTACCGGCGCTAGCGGCGGCGCAGCAGCACCCCGCGGATGAACGCCGCCTGCCCGGAATGCTGGATGTCGTCGTCGACCACGCTGATCAGCCGCACGCCGAGGGTCACCGGCGGATCCCAGCGAGTGTCGACGATCCGCGGCAGGTCGGCGTCGGTGAGGGTGCGGACGTACTCGACGGTGCGGTCGTGCACGGCGTCGTGATAGCCCAGCAGCAATTCGGCCGAGACACCGTCGAGGGCCGCCACCTCCTCCGGATCGTCGCCGTACCCGGTGGCTGACTCGTCGAAGGGCAGGTCGAAGCGGCGCGACCAGCCGGCCGTCGTCCACACCTGTTCGGTGCCGGCCACATCGGCGATGTGGTCGTCCTGCACGCGGGTCAGATGCCAGATCAGCCAGGCGATGGAATTGGCCCCCGGGTCCAGCCGCGCGGCCAGTTCCTCCTGAGTGAGCCCGGCGACCGCGCCGTGCACGTTCTCCTTGATCCGCCCGAAGGCGTCTGCCAGCAGATCGGTGCTCGTCATGGTGGTATGCAAACACACCGGACCGACAGTTCTGCGGAACCGGTGTGAATATGCCCGCTCACAAGGTGTTTCACGGTGGTTCACCGGCCCGCCCCGCACCGGTGCGCCGAGAGTGGAAGACCGACGGAGAGTTCGGTACGTTCCTGCTACCCTGGTCGACAGTCCGGTTACGGATGTCCGGCCGGGCGGCTAACCAAGCCTCTTGTCCTACAACAGATGTGGGGTGACGCTGTAGGACCATACCGACAGCGGAATTCTTCGTCGCGCTCGACAGTTCATTCTCTGGAGTCACATCTTTTGACCACACCACGTTCTGCACTGTCCGCACTACCCGGCGCGGGCGGTCCCGCCACCTGCCCGGTCCAGCACATGGGCTCCCCGGTCGACACCGACGGCCCCCGGATTCTGCTGGACACACCGGAATTCGCCGCCGATCCGCACGGCACGTATCGGGAGATGCGCCGTCGCTACGGGTCGCTGGTCCCGATCGAGCTGTCTCCCGGCGTCCCGGCCACGCTGGTGATCGGCTACCACACCGCATTGCGAATCCTCAACGATCCCGAACACTTCCCGGCCGACCCCCGGGCGTGGCAGGACACGATTCCCGAGGACTGCCCGGTGCGGCCGATGATGCAGTGGTATCCGAACGCGCTGCGCAATGCCGGCAATGTCCACCTGCGCTACCGGCAGGCGTATACGGCGGCCGTCGACGGCATCGACCTGCACGCGCTGCACAGCACGGTGGAGAAGATCGCGATCCCGCTGATCAACAGCTTCTGTGAGGCCGGATCGGCGGATCTGGTGTCGCAGTACGCCTTCCCCTTGGTCTTCGAATCGCTGAACCGCATGGTGGGATGTTCGGCCGAGCTGGGTCAGCGAGTGGCCACCGGTATGGCGGCGCTGTTCGACACCGTGAACGCGGCCTGGGGTATGGAACATCTGAGCCAGGCGTTGATGGAGCTGATCCACCTGCGCCGCGCCGACCCCGGCGACGACGTCACCTCGCGGCTGGCCCACCACCCGGCCAACCTCAGCGACGAGGAGATGCTCTACAACCTGATCAGCTTCTACGGTGCGGGCATCGAGCCCCAGCAGAACCTGATCGCCAACACCCTGCTGCTGATGATCACCGACGACCGGTTCGGCGGCGGCATGCTCGGCGGCAGTCTCTCCACCCGCGACGCGCTGGACGAGGTGTTGTTCAAGGATCCGCCGATGGCGAACTTCTCGATCAGCTATCCGCGCCAGCCCATCCTGATCGACAACGCCTGGCTGCCCGCGCATCAGCCGGTCGTCATCAGCCTGTCCGCGTGCAACAACGATCCGGTCATCGCCGGCGGCGACCGCACCGGCAACCGCTCGCATCTGGCCTGGAGCGCCGGCCCGCACGCCTGCCCGGCCCGTTCGGTGGCGTACCTGGTGGTGCAGGACGCGATCGACCAGCTGCTCGACGCGCTGCCGGAGATGCGCCTGGCCGTCGAGCCGAGCGAAATCACCTGGCGTCCCGGCCCGTTCCACCGTGCGATGGCAGCGCTGCCGGTCACCTTCCCCGCATCTCCTCCGTTGAATCTGGTGTAAGGAGCTTCCGATGAAGCAGGAACCACTGGTGCTCGATCTGACCGGCGCCGATATCCAGGCCGAGAACGAGCGCATCCGGGAACGCGGTCCCGTGGCGCTGGTGGAGTTGCCGGGCGGAGTGCCGGCCTGGTCGGTGACCGATGCGGTCGTGCTGAAGAATCTGCTGTCGGATCCGCGAGTGTCGAAGGATCCGCGTCAGCACTGGTCGGCCTACATCAACGGTGACATCAACGAGTCGTGGCCGCTGCAACCGTGGGTGGCGGCGCAGAACATGTTCACCGCGTACGGAACCGAGCATCGGCGGCTGCGCAAACTGGTCGCCCCGGCGTTCACGCATCGCCGCACCACCGCGATACGCCCGAGGATCGAGGCGATCGTGGCGGATCTGCTCGAACGGTTGAGCGCGACCGCGCCGGGCGAGGTCGTGGACCTGCGCCCGAATTACGCCTACCCGGTGCCGATCCGGGTGATCAGCGAACTGCTGGGCGTGCCCGACCATCTGGACTCGGCCATCCACGCCTGTGTCGACGGCTTCTTCGACACCTCGTTCACACCGGAGCAGGCGCAGGCGAACTTCATCGAAATGGGCCGCCTGATCGGTGAATTGGTGTCGTTCCGGCGGGAGAATCCGGGCGACGACATCACCAGTGTGCTGATCGCGACCCGCAACGAGGACGGCGCCCAGCTCTCGGAGACCGAACTCGTCGACACCCTGATGCTGGTGATCAACGCCGGCCACGAGACCACGCTCAACCTGATCGACCAGGCCATCGTGGCGCTGCTCAGCCATCCGGATCAGCGTGCCGATGTGACCGAGGGCCGGGTGCCGTGGGCGGAGCTGGTCGAGGAGACGCTGCGCTATCAGGCGCCGGTCGCGCATCTGCCGCTGCGATACGCCGTCGAGGACATCGAGGTCGGCGAGATCCGGATTCCGAAGGGTGAGGCGATTCTGGCCTCCTACGGTGCGGCATGCCGCGATCCGAAGGTGCACGGCGAGACCGCCGCCGAGTTCGACGTACACCGCGCGAACAAGGAACACCTCGCCTTCGGCCACGGTGCGCACCACTGCCTGGGCGCTCCCCTGGCGCGGATGGAGGCCTCGATCGCGCTGCCGGCGCTGTTCGACCGCTTCCCGGATCTGCGGCTCGCGGTCGATCCGTCCGAGCTGAACCCCCTGGGCAGCTTCATCTCCAACGGGCACATCTCGGTTCCGGTGTACCTGCGATAGTTTCAGCGGGTTCCGCGCCGGCACATCGGCGCCGGCGCGGAATCGCGAGATCTCGTCCGGGTAGTGTCCACACGGGAGGCGAACCGATGGCGTATTCGGCCGTGCTGAACCTGTCGCATCCCCTGTCCGCCGAGGTCGTGTCGGTGTTCCCCGGCGATCCCGCGCCGCGGATCGACACCATCGCCACACTCGACGAACACGGCTTCCATCTGCAGGCGGTCACCGTCGGCGAACACACCGGAACCCATTGGGGCGCACCGGCTCACTTCACCGCCGGTGCGGCGACGGCCGATCGGCTCACTCCCGGGGATTTCGTCCTGCCCGGCGTCCGCATCGATATCAGCGCGCGAGCGGAACACGACCGCGACTACGCGCTCACGGTCGATGATCTGCTCGAATGGCAGGACCGGCACGGCGCCTTCCCCGCCGAGGCCGCTGTCCTCCTGCGCACCGGGTGGGAAAGACACTGGGGCACCGACGATTTCGCGTCGGTCGATCCGCAGGGCCGCATACATCACCCAGGCTTCTCGGTGGCGGCGGTGCACTGGCTGCTCGACCACGGCGTACTCGGCCGGCGCGGCGCCCTCGGCACCGACGCCTTCAGTCCCGATATCGGCATCGACGACACCTTCCGGGTTTCGAAGCTGCTGTACCGCGAACACCGCCTCAGCCTCGAGATCCTCGCCCACCTGGGGGATCTGCCGGACCGCGGCTTCACCGTCGTCGTGGGCGGATTCGTCACCGCGGGCGGCTCGGGGTCACCGGCGTCGATATACGCGTTGATCGAATCCTGAATCTCGGAGCGGCGGCACGGCCCCGTATCGCCCGGCCGCCGGGCGGGTGCACTCAGCGCAGGGGTTCGAGAACTCGCTCGACCAGGGCGGTGTCACAGTATTCGGTCACCTCGAGCAGCCGCGCGTTGGTCAGGATCGATCACCCGGCGGCGGTGCGCCCCACCCGAGTGGTACGGCGCGCAGCGACTCGAGAGGAACCCAGCGCAGCGACCCGATATGAAGCCAGCGCAGCGGCCGCGGCTGCGACGCAGGCGTTCATCGAGGCGTTGCGCGATACCGCGGCGGTCCTCACCAGCGAGATGCGGGGGCGGCTGCGCCCGAATGCCGCGGGCTCGCGAACGAACTCGCCGTCGTAGCCCCCACTGCGTTCGCGGCGCCGAAACCGTTGTCCGTCAACGGAATCGGTCACGGTTGCGGCCGCACCAGTCGGCGAAGGTTCGCGGCGCGCGACCGAGCAGGCGCCGCACCGTGTCGGTCCGCAGGCCGACGGTGTCGGCGCGCATGAGCGTGAATCCCTCCAGGATCGCTTCCGCCAGGGCCGGTGGCGCCCCCTGGGGATAGCGGGAGCGGACGGCCTCCTCGGCGGTGGTGGCGGTCTCGACCGCGATCGGGCGGCCGATCGCGTCGGCCAGCACCGCGACCTGCTCGGCGATGGTGAAAGTCTGCTCGCCGGTGAGGCAGTAGGTGGTGTCGTGCCCCGGCTGGGTGAGCGCGATCGCCGCCACCGCCGCGATATCGGCGGGGTCGATCGGCGCGTAGCGGCCGGGGCCGGTGGGATCGAACACGGGCCGGCCGGCACGGATATCCGGCGCCCACTCGAGCGCGTTGGTCATGAAGCCGCCGGGACGCAGGATCGTCGCGGACATGCCCGAGCCACCGACGATCTGCTCTCGTTCGTGGTGCCAGCGCCCCATCGCCGGCATCGGATCACCCAGCACGTTGTACGACGACACCAGCACGACATGCCGGATCCCGGCGTGCCGCGCCGCCACCACCGCATGCCGCGCGGGCTCCACCGCCAGTCCCGGAACGAGCAGGAACAGCGAGTCGATCCCCTCGCACGCCGCCCGCAACGCCGCCGGGTCCGTCAGGTCGCCGACCACCCGTTCGGCGGCGGACGGGAGATCGGCGGCACGCGCCGGGTCCCGGACGAACAAGCGCATCGCCACACCCGTTCTGTCGAGTTCGGCCACGAGCTCTCGGCCGATATGCCCGGTCGCACCGGTTACCAGTATCATTTCACTCCAATCGTTAGCCGCCTATCGATAAACATTAGGCGGCTAACAAAACCTCGTCAATCGATGATTTCCGGGAAATGACCGCGGGCCACCGACACCTGCCCGTTCCCGGGGCGAATCGGTCCGCCGGTGACAGCCAGGTCGTAGCGTGAGCACATGCGCGCGCTCGTGTTCTCGATGTGGGCCTCGGTGGTGTTCGTGGTGGTCTCGCTGGCGTGGGGGCTGGCCGCGGGATCGCAGATGATCGTGTTCGACGGACTGTATTCCCTTGTGGGCATTGCACTTTCGGCGGTGTCGGTGGCGGCGCAGCGGACCGTCGCGAAGGGGGCCGACGCGTCGTATCCGTGGGGGCGCGAGACCTGGGAGCCGGTCGCCATCGTGGTCCGCTCGACCGCCCTGGGCGGACTGTGCGTCTACGGATCGGTGAACGCCGTGCGGGAGATCCTGCACGGCGGCCGGGCCGTCTCGGCCGTCTCCGCGCTGGCGTACGCGATCACCGCGTCACTGCTCAGTGTGCTGGTGGCGCTGGTGTTGTGGCATGCCGGACGCTCCGGTTCGGGGCTGGTCCGGGCGGAGGCCGCCGAATGGGGCGGCGATGCCGCCTTCAGCCTGATCACCCTGGCCGGATTCGGCGCGGCGGTGGCATTGGAGGCCGCCGGCCGCGACGACATCGCGCGCTACGTCGACCCCGCGCTGGTGATCATCGTGTCCCTGGCCTACCTCTGGATCCCGATCCGGCTGTTCCGCTCCGCCTTTCGCGAAATTCTCACCATGGCCGCCCCGCATTCGGTGGTCACCGACGTCGAGCGGCTGTGCGACCGGGTCCGCGCCGACCACGACTTCGCCGCATCGTTCGTTCGCGCCTCCACCGTGGGCAGCCGCCTCGATCTGGAACTCGCCTTCGTCGTCGGTCCCCGGACCACCGAGCGCACCGTCGAATCCTTCGACGCCGTCCGCGCCGATATCGACGCACAGCTGAACGCCCGGAATTACCACCACTCGACGTCGGTGGTGTTCACCGCGAATCGCCACTGGGTGGAGTGGGCACGCTGAGCGATCATGTGAATCACGGTGTCGGGCCGGCGGTTTCGGCATAGCGCCGGAACGGGACCAGCGCCTCCTCCCCCAGATGCGGTCCCGAGACGGCGATCTCCGCGTCACTGGCTCCGACGACCTCCGCGCAGCCGAGGGCGAACCGCGGATGTCCGCCGATGATCGCGGCGAAATCCGCCTCCGCGGCGGCGAAGACGATACGGGCGACGCCGGCCCAGACGAGCGCCGCGCTGCACATCGGGCACGGTTCGCCGCCGGCGTAGACGGTCGCGCCGACGAGATCGGCGGACGGGCCCGCGGCGGTGAGGGCGCCGAGTTCGGCATGTGCGGTGACCACACCGGATGCGGCGACCTCGTTGCGGCCCTCGGCGACCGTCGTCCCGTCGGCGGCCACGATCACGGCGCCGAAGGGGCGGTTGCCCCGGCGGCCGGCTTCCTCGCCCAAGGCGATCGCCCGGCGCAGGTGGTCGTTGTCGTGCTGCATCGCTGTCCTCGCTTCGATCGGCTGCGCGCGTTCCCTCGCCAGCATGCAGAACAGCGGCGATAGTGTCCAAGACACTCTCCCCATCATCGTCATTGGCGCGACCTATAGTTGGCCGATGGAGTTGCGCCACATCCGGTATCTGCTGGCCGTCGCCGACCACGGCAACTTCACCCGTGCCGCGGAATCGCTGCACATCTCACAGCCGACGCTGTCGCAGCAGATCAAACAGCTCGAGCGGATGCTGGGCGTGGTACTGCTCGACCGCTCCGGCCGCACGGTCCGGCTGACCGATGCCGGGCAGGCGTATGCGCGCCACGCCCGGCTCGCACTGCGCGATCTGGAGGCCGGCGAACGCGCGGTGCACGACGTTCAGGATCTGTCCCGCGGCCATCTGCGGGTGGCGACGACGCCGACCTTCACCGCCTATCTGATCGGTCCGCTCGTGCACCGCTTCCGTTCCGAGCATCCGGGGATCAGCCTCACCATTCGCGAGACGACCCAGGATGCGATCGAGGCGGATCTGCTCGCCGACCGGCTCGATCTCGGAATCGCCTTCGCCGGCGCGCACGCCGCGGGAGTCGAGCACACCGCGCTGTTCACCGAAAAACTCGGCCTGGTCGTCGGCTCGGACCATCCGTTCGCCACTGCCGCGCAACCACTGTCGGCCGGGGCGCTGGCCGGCGTCCCGCTGGGGCTGCTGAGTGCGGACTTCGCCACCCGCCTGCACATCGACCGATACTTCGACGAATGCGGCGTCGCTCCGGATATCGCGGTCGAGGCGAATTCGATCAGCGCGCTGCTGGAATTCGTCCGGCGCGGATCGCTCGCCACGGTATTGCCCGACGCGATCACGCGGGCACAGGCCGATCTGCACCCGATCCCCCTGAACCCTCCCCTGCCGATCCGCACGGTGGAGTTGCTGCGCCGCCACACCGCCTACCACTCGGCCGCCGCCCGCGCGTTCACCGGCGCGGTCCATGCGATCGCCCGAGACTATTGATTCGAACTATGGTTACGATCCGATACAAGTATTGGACCCTATAGCTACAGGTCATGCAGGCTGGTCTCAGTCCCCAGCCACTCCGAACGGAGCGCTTCATGCATGACCTCACCACCGGCGTCACGCACTTCCGCGACGCCGTCTTCCCCGCCAAGGCGGAGTTGTTCGCCCAGCTCACCACGACGCATACGCCCGGCACCCTGTTCATCGGATGCTCCGACGCACGTGTCGTGCCCGAACTGATCACCAGTAGCGAACCCGGTGAGCTGTTCGTCGTGCGCACCGCGGGCAATCTCGTCCCCGCGTACGGGCCGGGGTCCGACGGCGTGGCGGCCAGTATCGAATACGCCGTCGCGGTGCTGGGCGTCGAACGCATCGTGGTGTGCGGGCACTCCGGCTGCGGGGCGATGACGGCATTGGCCGAACGCCACGATCTCAGCACGATGCCCACCGTCGCCGCGTGGCTGCGCCATGCCGATGCCGCCGCGGCCCGCCCGGGCTCGGCGGCGATCGCGTCGCTGATCCGCGCGAACGTCGTTGCTCAGCAAGCGAATCTGGCCACCCACCCGGCGGTGGCGCGGGCCTTGTCGACCGGAGCCGTCACCGTCGAAGGCTGGGTCTTCGACATCGGTACCGGCACCGTCACCGTGATCGACCCGGCGGGATCCGACCGGACCCTGGCCGCCTGAAACCCCCGCGCCGCCGTGCATGACGGCGGCCGAAAGAGAGGAAAACCCTATGGTGCACGCACAATTCGATCCGGCCGCGCGTCAGGCGCTGGCCGCGACGGCGGTCGAGGCCAAGATCGCCAAGGATCTCACCTGGCAGCAGATCGCCGACACCGCCGGCTATTCGACGGCCTTCGTCACCGCGGCGATCCTCGGGCAGCATCCCCTGCCGAAACAGGCCGCGGAGGCCGTGGCCGAGCTGCTCGGGCTGGGCGACGACGCGGCGGCGCTGCTGCAGACCATCCCCACCCGCGGGTCGATTCCGGGCGGCGTGCCGACGGATCCGACGATCTACCGCTTCTACGAAATGCTGCAGGTGTACGGCACCACGCTCAAAGCGCTGGTCCACGAGCAGTTCGGCGACGGCATCATCAGCGCCATCAACTTCGAGCTCGACGTGCGCAAGGTGCCCGATCCGGAGGGCGGCGAACGCGCCGTGATCACGCTGGACGGCAAGTACCTGCCCACCAAGCCCTTCTGAACACTCACTTCCCGAACACGACTCACCCAGGAGTGCCATGGATTTCGCACAACGCACCATCGATCTGGCCCGCCGCAACGTCGAGGAGGGCGGCCGGCCGTTCGCGACGGTCATCGTCAAGGACGGGGAGATTCTCGCCGAGAGCCCCAACCTGGTCGCGCAGACCTCGGACCCGACCGCACACGCGGAGATCCTCGCGATCCGCCAGGCCTGCACCACCCTCGGCACCGAACATCTGACCGGAACCACGATCTACATCCTCGCCCTGCCCTGTCCGATGTGCCTGGGCGCGCTGTACTACTGCTCCCCCGACGAGGTCGTCTTCCTCACCACCCGCGAGGCCTACGCGCCGCACTACGTCGACGACCGGAAGTACTTCGAGCTCAACACCTTCTACGACGAATTCGCACGTCCGTGGGATGAGCGCCGGCTGCCGATGCGCCACGAACCCCGCGCCGATGCGGTCGACGTCTACCGCCGATGGCAGGAACGCAACAACGGCGAGCGCCGGGTGGCGGGAGCGCCGACGACCGCGCCACGAAATACAGCTGCTGGGGCATGAGCGTTCCCGTGTGCCCGCTGGGCATCACGCCGGTCATCCGGAGCCGGCCCAAACCCAGTGCGGCAGCGGCCTTCTCCCGAGCACGGACCAGTGGACGCCACCGCCAGGTGATCAGCGGCATACGCTTCCCGGCGGCGTTGAGCGCACGCAGTGCCGGCGTGTCGGATGCGGTCAGGGTCCATTCCAGAGCCGGCCGGTCGACGGTGACCCGCAGTGAGGCCGGACCGGTCCACGCCACGGCGATGGTGGCGAATCCGGTATGGGTACAGGCGGGGCCGTAGTAGCGGGGGCAGGCGGTCTCGAGCCGGTCACCGTCGACGAAGATCGACCAGCGGCCTTCCGGATCGCGGTGCCATACCGTGACGTAGGGGCCGAAGTCGTTCTCGGGGAAGACCCGGAGGGCGAGCACGTGGCCGCTGTCGAACGGGAGGCCGAAAACGCCCCAGCCCTTGACGTATTCGTGGTCCGGCCACGGCGCCGAGCCGCGTCGCCGCGGTAGATCGGTCAATCGGGAGGCCAGATCGAGTGTGGTCGTCGACATTGCGAAACCTCGATTCGTGCGTGGTTCGTCCCAGGAACGCTAGGCGCGACGCGGGTCCCTGTCGTCGGGTGTTCTCCCGACAAATGCCGATCAACCCGCGGCGGGAATGGCACGCTCCACGATCGTGTGCACCAGTTCCGCCGCCCGCCGCTCGTCGAAAATGCCGGGGAGCGTGAGCCGTTCGAGGATGAGCCAGTTCAAGGCGAGATACAGCAGCACCACGGCGTCCTCGTCGCCGGGCAGCTGTGACTCCCGGAAGTTGGCGATGTTGAAGTCCAGGTCCGCGCGGACTCGCTCGGTCAGCAGCGCCTGCAGTTCGGGACGGCGGGTGGCCTCCAGCCGCAGTTCGAGAATCGCGAGATAGCCGGTGCGGAAATGGAAGACGCGCTCGACCACCTCGGTCATGAGTTCGGTCATACTCTCGCGGGTCTGCGGGCCGCGCGATTTCGCCATCGCTTCCTCGCTCGGGATCAGCCGCTCGTAATAGCGGTTGCCGACCTGCACGAGCAGCGCGTCCCGGTTGGGGAAGTAGTTGGACGCCGTGCCCGCCGGGACTCCCGCCTCCTGATCCACCGCCCGGAAGGTCAGCCCGCGGGCCCCCTCCCGGGCCAGGACCTCGATCGACGCGTCCAGCAGAGCCTGCCGGCGTTCCGGATTCGTGCGCACCACTTGACACCACTCCATCTGTAGTACTACGGTTCAAAACACTTCGATCAGAGTACTACAGCTGAGGCGGTACCGATATGCGAAAGCAACGCAGCACCTTCCCGGCCCAGGCCGATCAGCGACGCTTCGGCACGCGTCCCGTGCCTCCGCGCACGGTCACCCATTCCAAGGGCGGCTGGCCCCGGCACGGCAGGCACGGGGCGCGGTAACGCACGGCAGTGCCAGGTGTCCGAATCGTTCGACCGGCCGGAAACGGCCCGGATTGGGAGTGGAATGCATACCGACGTGATCATCGTGGGCGCGGGCCCCACCGGCCTGATGCTGGCCGCCGAACTGCGGTCGGCCGGAGTCCGGCCGCTGGTACTGGAACGGCAGCCACGCCCTCGCGACACTCCGAAGGCCGGCGGGCTCGGCGGGCAGATTCTCGAATTGTTGCGCTACCGGGGCCTGCTGGACCGGTTCGAATCGGCGTGCACCGATCCGATTCCGGCGCCGCGGTTCCCGTTCGGCGGTGTCCACGTCGACCTGACCTCGCTCGCCGAATCGCCGATGCACGCCTTGCCGCTGCCGCAACAGCAGCTCGAGCGGCTACTCGGCGAACGCGCCGGTGAACTCGGCGTCGACATCCGGCGCGGACACCGGGTGCTGGACGTGACGCAGGATGCCGACGCGGTCACCGCGCAGGTGCAGGGGCCGGACGGGACATACCGGGTGACCGCCCGCTACCTGGTGGGCTGCGACGGCGCCCGCAGCGGGGTCCGCGACATGGCCGGAATCCCGTTTCCCGGCACCGTCTATCCGGAGGTCAACCGGCTGGCCCAGATCACGGTGCCCGACTCCGTGTCCCGGCTGGACAACGGCGACCTCGACCTCGACGGGTTCGGCATCATCCGGGCGGGTTTCACGCGCACCGAGCGCGGGCTGTTCGGGCTGGGCGTCTCACCCACATCGGAGGTGCTGTCGGTCTACACGACCGAGGACGAGTCCGTCGAATACGACGACGACATGCCGATGACCGTGGCCGAGCTACAGGACAGCATCCACCGTGTGCTCGGCGCGGAACTCCCTGTGGCGCAGACATATCGGCTGTCTCGTTTCACCTTCGAAGCCCGGCAGGCCGAACGCTACCGCGACGGACGGATCCTGCTCGCCGGCGATGCGGCCCATCTGTTCCCGGCCACGGGCGTCGCCCTCAACGTCGGCATGCTCGACGCGGTCAACCTGGCCTGGAAGCTGGCCGCCGACGTCCAGGGCTGGGCGCCGGACGGGCTGCTGGACACCTACCACGACGAACGGTATGTCGCGGGGGCGCGGACCATGCTGCACACCCGGGCGCAGGTCGCGCTGCGGCGTGGGCACGACCCGGCCGCCGAAGCGCTCCGAACGGTCTTCCAGGAGCTGCTCACCGACGACCAGCCCCTGCGGCGCATGGGCGCGCTCATCGCCGGCGCCGACATCCGCTACGAGCTACCCAACCCGAACGGTCACGCCCTGACCGGTACTTTCGCGCCGAACCTGGCTGCGCTCACCGGCCGAGGCGGCACCGGCGAAGGCAGCACCGCACTGCTGCCGGACGCGCGCCCGGTCCTGCTCGATCTGGCCGACCGGCCGGAGCTGCGCGCGGCGGCACGAGAATGGAAGCACCGCATCGACATTCGCACCGCCGAGACCGCCGATCGGCCCGCCGACGCCCTCCTCATCCGCCCGGATGCGCACATAGCCTGGGCGGCGACGGTCGGCGAACACGCAGAGACCGCCGAACTCGGCCTGCGGACAGCGCTGAGGTCCTGGTTCGGCGCGCCCGTGGAGCCCGGCATCCCGGCCGGGGCCGTGCGTCCCTGATCGGGGAACGTTCAGTCGGCGGCCCGGGTGTCCAGCAGGCCGTGCTGCACGGCGTAGAGGGTGGCGGTCGATCGGGTGGACGATCCGGTCTTGACGTAGATGCGTTCGATATGGGTGCCCGCGGTCTTCGGCGTGATACCGAGCGCGCGGGCGACCTCGCGCGCCGAGGCGCCGCGGGCGATGAGGACGAGGACTTCGAGTTCGCGGGGTGTGAGTCCGTCGGGGCCGCAGCGGCGCCGCCCGCGGGGCTGCCCGGCCGTGTCGAGGACCGCGTCGACCGCCGCCGCGTCGAGTCGCCCGGCACGGACCTCGGCGCGCAGCTCGGCGGCGATTCGCTTGGGCGACAGGGCCTCTCGATAGGCGCGTGGCTCGGACGCGGCTCGACAGGTATCGGCCGCGGCCAGTATGCGCGCCGTGACGGGAATCGCCGGGGCGGTCAGCGCAGAACGCGTCCACCACGGCGGGATCGAACTGGGTTCCGCGCCGGGACTGCGCGGCATCGACGGCGGCGTCGATGCCGGCCTCGCGATGCAGCACCTCGACGACGTCGGCGAGATGGAACAGCCGCATGCCGAGCCCGATGCGCTCCCCGCCGATCCCACCCGGCACACCCTTGCCGTCCCACCCGCATCCCGAGCGTCACGCGTCATGGTGCGAGCATAGGCCGCGCTCGCCGCCTTCGGACCGGCTCCCGCGCGCTGCGAGCGACGCGTTTCCGCGCGACACCGGACCGACGAAAAACGGCCCCGGAACCAGTGGTTCCGGGACCGCACTCCCTAGTAGCGGGGACAGGATTTGAACCTGCGACCTCTGGGTTATGAGCCCAGCGAGCTACCGAGCTGCTCCACCCCGCGTCGGTAGGTTCAACCCTACGCAACCGTCCGGAGAAAACCAAAACGCCTGGTGGCGGCCCATGAATCGCGTGAACTTCCGACGGCGATCCATCGGCGCACGGTGATCGCAACGATGGAGCTCGGCCGCCGAGGGACGCCACACTGTCCGGGTGACGACGACGAACCTGCATCCCGTGCGCGGCCGCTACCGCGATCCGGAACTGACCTCGCTGGCGCGGACCAACTCGGTGATCGAGTTGCAGCTCGCGCACCGGTCGGTGCGCGCCTTTCTCGACGAGCCCGTGGGTGAGGAGGAGTTGACCGCGATCGTCGCGGCGGCGCAGTCGGCCTCGACCTCGTCGAATCTGCAGGCGTGGAGCGTCGTCGCGGTGCGGGATCCGGCGCGCCGCGATCGGCTGGCGACGCTGGCGGGCGATCAGGATTTCATCCGCCGCGCACCGCTGTTCCTGGTGTGGCTGGCCGACCTGGGCCGGATCGCCCGGCTCGCGGCGGCGCGGCAGGCGACGGTCGACGCGACCGAATACCTCGAGTCCACGATCCTCGGTTTCGTGGATACGTCCCTCGCGGCGCAGAACGCGGTGATCGCGGCCGAATCACTGGGACTGGGCACGGTTTTCGTGGGCGGTATCCGCAACAACCCCGACGGCGTCGCCGCCGAGCTGAATCTGCCGGACCGAGTGTTCGCCGCCTTCGGGCTGGCGGTCGGTGTGCCCGACCCGGCCGAATCCGCCGGGGTGAAACCGCGGCTGCCGCAACGCGCGGTCCTGCACCACGACGTCTACGACGCCGCCGGGGATGCCGTGATCGACGACTACGACGCCCGGCTGACCGAATACAACGCCGAATACGGTCGCTCGAGCGGCTGGATCGCCACCGTCCTCCAGCGCCTCGCCGACCGCGACAGTCTCAAAGGCAGGCACCGCCTGCGAGAACATCTGCGGCGTCAGGGTTTTCCGTCGGTGTAGGCTTTCGGCCCGTGGGTAATAGCTGGCTGCGTCGTCTGTCCCCCGCTCCGGAGAACGGATCGCACACGGTGGTCTGCTTTCCCCATGCCGGCGGATCCGCCATCTCGTACGGGCCGTTGGCCAGAAGCCTCGGATCGGAATACGACGTCGTCGCCGTGCAATATCCCGGGCGGCAGGACCGACGGCGCGAGCCGCTCGTCGGCACCATTTCCGATCTCGTCGACGGCCTGTTCACCGAATTGACCGAGACGCTCGCCGGCGTCTCGCATTTCTCCCTGTTCGGCCACAGCATGGGATCCGCGGTGGCATTCGAAACCTGCCGGCGCCTCGAACGGGACACCGAGACGCGAGCGGCGGTGCTGTTCGCCTCGGGCCGCCGTGCCCCGTCGCAACAGGGCACCGAGGTGATGCACACGCTGAGCGACCGTGCGCTGGCCGATCATCTCCTGAACTACGGCGGCACCCCGGCGGCGCTGCTCGAGGATCCGGAAATGCGCGACATGATCCTGACGGTCACCAGAAACGACTACCGGGCCATCGAAACCTACGCCTGCGCCCCGGGGGCGACCGTCGAATGTCCGATCGTGGCACTGGCCGGTGATCGCGACGCCGATGCGAGCCTCGCCGATATCGAGGCCTGGCGCGCGCACACCACCGGAGATTTCCTCGCCCGCACATTTCCCGGCGGTCATTTCTTTCTCGACGCCAATCGTGATGCGGTGGCGCAGTTGATTTCCCAGCACAGTTCGCGAGCGCTGTCGAATCAGGCGGCAGCGACCGGGCGAGCGTAAAAGCCCGCCCGGTCGCCGCCCTCAGCGTGCGAGCCAGTGCTCGATCGCCTGGGCGACCTCCGCCGCTCCGTCCTCCAGAATCGTGAAGTGATCGGCCGCCACCGGCACGACGGTATGCGTCGCGTCCCACGGCCGGGTCTGCCAGTCCGCACGCTCCGACGAGCCGTCCAGGAACGACCGCGCACACTGGACGAACAGCGCCGGTGTGTCGACCGAACCCGGCACCAGCTCGTGCAGCACCTGCACGTACCGGCCCATTCCGGTGAGCCGGGCCTGGTCGAACCGACCGAATGTGGCCTCGTTCGCCACCATGTGCTCGGCCATCTCTTGCAGCAGCCACTCCCCGCCCTCGTGCGCGGGATAGGTGTCCAGCATGACCACGCCGGTGGGAGCCGGACCGCCCGCCGCCTCCAGATATTCGGTGACCAGATAGGCCAGCAGACCGCCCGAGGAATGTCCGAGCAGGACGAACGGCTCACCCTGCGCGGCCTCGAGCACGCCGCGCGCCACCGCCGCGAGCGCCGCGACCGGTGTCGCCGGGAGTGGTTCGCCCGCACCGAAACCGATCAGCGGCAGCGCCAGTACGTCGCGCCCGGTGCGCAGTTGCGCTGCGATCCGGGCGTACTGGTGGGCGCCGCCGGTGGCCAGCGGCGGATTGAGGCAGATGATCCGGGGCAGGGCCGAGCCCGCGGCGAGCCGTGCCGGCGCCGGTAGCCGTTCCGGTTGCTCGTCGGCGGTGAAGTGGTCCCGCAGTTCCGCCACCGCTCGCAGCAGGGCGAAGCCCTTGCCGGCCTGACCGGTCGTCACCGCGCCGCGGAACATCCCGTACAGCGAATCGTCCACACCCGCAGGGCCGTCGACCGCTCGGGGCGCGGTGCCGAGTTCCTCGCGTAGGTGCCGGGCCAGCGCGGCGGGCGTCTTGTGGTCGAAGATCGCCGCCGTGGACAGCGCCAGTCCGGTGGACGCGTTGAGCGCGCCGCGCAACTCCATCGCGGCCAGCGAGTCGAAGCCCGATTCGAGGAAGTCCCGCTCCGGGTCGAGCGCATCGGTGCTGTCGTGGCCGAGCAGCCGGGCGGCATGCTCGAGGATGTGCGTCAGCAGCCACCGTTCCCGATCGGGCTCCGGCAGCTGCGCCAGATGGTTGCGCAGTGCCGCGGCGTCGGGTGTCGTGACCCGTTGCCGCCGTCCCGGCTTCGCGGCCAGATCCCTGAGTAGTGCGGGGACAGCGTCGCGGGCACGCAGTACGGCGTGGTCGATCGCCACCGGCACCTGTACCGGACGGCCGGAAGACAGTGCCGCGTCGAACAATTCGAGGGCGGCGCCGGCGGGCAGCGGCGAAAAGCCTTGGCGGCGCAGGCGGTGGCGGTCGGCCTCGCCGAGCCATTGCGACAATCCGGTGTCGATATCCCACATGCCGTAGGCGAGTGACGTGGCCGGCAGGCCTTCGGCGTGGCGACAGGTCGCGAGCGCGTCGAGGAACAGGTTCGCCGCCGCGTATCCGCCCTGGCCGGCGGGCAGGATCGACCCCGCCACCGAGGAGATCGTGACGAACGCGGACAGACCGGCATCGCGGGTGAGCTCGTGCAGGTACCAGGCGGCATCGGCCTTGGCGCTCAGGCAGCGGTCGATCTGGGCCGGGGTCAAGGTGTCGACCAGGCCGTTGTCGGCGACACCGGCCGCGTGCACGATCGCGCCCAGCGGATGCTCGGCGGGGATCGAGTCGAGCAGTTGCCGCACCGCGTCCCGGTCGGTGACATCGCAGGCCGCAACCCGAACCCGGGCGCCGAGAGCGCCGAGTTCCGCGACGAGATCCGCGGCCGCGGCCGGTCCGCGCCGACCGGCCAGCACCAGGTGACGCACTCCGTGCTCGTGCACCAGATGACGGGCGAGGTGGCGGCCGATCCCGCCGGTGCCGCCGGTGATCAGGACGGTCCGTTCGGAATCCCACGCGGTGGGCGGCGCCGTCTCGGGAGCCGCGGCCCGGACGAGTCGCGGCACCCGAATCCCGGACGAGTCGACAGCCAGTTCCGGTTCACCCGTCGCCGCGGCGGCCACGAGGTCGTTCGCCGCGATGGCACTGTCCGCCTCGACGAGCACGATTCGTCCCGGATTCTCCGCTTGTGCGGCGCGTACCAGGCCCCATACCGCGGCGGCGGCCGGATCACCGGTGGCATCGGTGACAACCGCGAGAGTGCTTGCGGCACAACGTTCATCGTTCAGGAACTCCTGAACGACACCGAGTGTGTCGTGCAGGGCCGTGCGCAGTCGCGCCGGCACCGCGACCTCGTCGGCCGGGGGCCGGTAGACGAGGACCGAGGCCGGCTCCGGCGCACCCCACTCGGCCCAGGAATTCTCCGCCGCGGGGCGCGGCTGCGGGCCCGGCCGCCACGCGAGTTCGTACAGGGCGTCGCCGGAGGGACGAGACGATGCCGCGAGCAGTTCGGGCGAGAGCGGACGCAAGGCGAGCGAGCGCACCGACAGCAGCGGCGCGCCGGCGGAATCGGCCAGCGCCACCGTGACCGCGCCCTCGTTCGGTTCGGTCAGGCGCACCCGCACCCGGCGGGCGCCGTCGGCGTACAGACGCACCGACGACCAGGTGAACGGAACCAGGGTCTGCCGCTCGGCCTCCTCGTCCGTGTCCCGCGGCAGGCCGACGGTGAGCGCGTGCAGGGCCGCGTCGAGCAGCGCCGGATGCATGCCGTAACCCCGTGCGGAGGTCTGCTCCGGCAGCGCGACCTCGGCGAAGAGGTCGTCGCCGCGCCGCCACACCGCCGTCAGACCGCGGAAGGCGGGACCGTAGTTGTATCCGTGGTCGGCGAGTTCGTCGTACGCGCCGACCACCGTGACCTCCGTGGCGCCGACCGGCGGCCACTGCACGAAATCGGCCCAGTCCGCCGGGTCGTCGGCCTCCCCGCCCGGGCTCATCCGCCCTTGCGCGTGATGCGTCCACGGGACTGCCGGATCGTCCTCGTCCCGGCGAGAGTAGATGTCGATCCGCCGGTGACCGGTCTCGTCACCATCGCCGACGACCACCTGGATCTGCACTCCGGGCCCGCTGAACGTCAGCGGCGCCAGCAGTGTGAGATCGGCCAGTTCCGGACAGCCGACCTGTTCTCCGGCGTGGACCGCCAACTCGACGAAGCCGGTTCCGGGCAGCAGCACCACACCGAGGACGTCGTGGTCGGCCAGCCACGGATGCGTGGCCGTGGACAACCGCCCGGTGAGGCGGACGCCGCCGCCTTCGGGCTGCGCGACCAACGCGCCCAGCATGGGATGCTCGGTGGACCGCAGGCCGAGCGCCGACGGCTCTCCGGCGTGCAGCCGGCCCGTGGCCCAGAAGCGGCGGTGCTGGAAGTGATAGGTCGGCAGATCCGTCCGGGTGCCGCCGGAGCCGGCGTAGTAGCCGGCCCAATCCACCGGCGCACCCGCGACGTACAGGCGGGCGAGCCCGGTCAGCACGGTCTCCGGGTCCGCGTGGTGGCGGGTGGCGAGGGCGATCGTGGTCGCGTCGAGGGTTCGGGCGACCATGGGCGTCAACACCGCGTCGGGTCCGACCTCGGCGAAGCGTGTCGCTCCCAGTTCCGCCATCGTGTGGACCGCGTCGGCGAAGCGCACCGCGTCGCGCAGCTGGCGCACCCAGTAGGACGGATCCGACATCTCGTCGGTCACCCTGGCTCCGGTTGCGGTGGACACCAGCGGCATATCCGGGCGCCGGAACGTCACAGCGCCCAGCGCCGAGGCGAATTCGTCCAGCATCGGTTCCATCGATGCGGAATGGAACGCATGCGACACGCGCAAACGGCTTGTGCGCCATCCGTTTTCCGCGCACCGCGCGGCGACGGCCAGCACATCGGCTTCGATACCCGACAGCACCACCGAGGACGGACCGTTCACCGCGGCGATCGACACGCCCGCGCCCAGCAGCGGCAACACGTCGCCCTCCGACGCACCCACCGCCACCATCACCCCACCCGCGGGCAGCGCCTGCATCAGACGACCACGCGCCGCCACCAGCACACACGCATCCTCGAGCGACAACACACCCGCCACATGCGCGGCAGCAACCTCACCGATCGAATGACCCGCCACCACATCCGCACGCACACCCCACGACTCCAGCAGCCGATACAGCGCCACCTCGAACGCGAACAACCCCGCCTGCGCGAACACCGTCCGGTCGACCAGATCCTCGTCCGCCAACGCCTCGACCAGCGAAACAGGCTGCCCCAAAGCAGGTTCCAGCTCATCAACAATACGATCGAAACGCTCGGCGAACACCGGGAAAGCGGCACGCAGCTCCGCGGCCATCCCCGCCCACTGCGCACCCTGACCCGAGAACACCACACCCGTCGAACCCGGCACCACCCGACCCGACACCACACCGGACACAGCCTCGCCCGCCGCCAGCGCACGCACTCCCGCGAGCAGACCGTCACGATCCCGGCCCACGACAACGGCCCGATGCTCGAACACCGCACGCGTAGACGCCAGCGAGAAGCCGACATCGAGCGGATCCGGAAGGTGGGCGGCCACATGCGAGGCGAGGCGGGCCGCCTGACCGGTGAGGGCGTCACCATTGCGCGCCGAGAGCGTCCACGGCAGGACGGCCGGGACAGTGGTCGCTGTCGGCGCGGTCTCGGCGGCCGGGGCCTGCTCGAGGATGACGTGCGCGTTCGTGCCGCTGATCCCGAACGAGGACACACCCGCCCGACGCGGCCGATCCACCTCCGGCCACGACACCGATTCGGTCAACAACTCGACACTGCCTTGCGCCCAATCAACCTTCGAACTCGGACGATCCACATGCAGAGTCCTCGGCAGCACGCCGTGACGCATCGCCATGACCATCTTGATCACACCACCCACACCCGCAGCCGCCTGAGCATGACCGATATTCGACTTCAACGACCCCAACCACAACGGCCGATCCGCCGCACGATCCTGCCCATACGTGGCAAGCAGCGCCTGGGCCTCGATCGGATCACCCAACGTCGTACCGGTGCCGTGCGCCTCGACCGCATCCACATCCACCGGCGAGAGTCCCGCATTGGCCAGCGCCTGCCGGATCACCCGCCGCTGCGACGGACCGTTCGGCGCCGTCAAACCATTCGACGCACCATCCTGATTCACCGCCGAACCCGCCAGCACCGCCAACACCTCATGACCGTTGCGCCGCGCATCGGAAAGCCTCTCCAGCACGAGCACACCCACACCTTCGGCCCAACCCACACCATCCGCCGCATCCGCGAACGACTTACACCGGCCATCAGGAGACAACCCACGCTGACGACTGAACTCCACAAACGTCTCCGGCGTCGCCATCACCGTCACACCACCGGCCAACGCCAGATCGCATTCCCCGGACCGCAACGAACCCGCCGCCAGATGCATCGCCACCAACGACGACGAACACGCCGTATCCACCGACACCGCAGGGCCTTCCAGCCCCAGTGTGTAGGCGATCCGCCCGGAGACCAGGCTGCCGGTCGCGCTGTTGCCGCTGCCCTGGGCATAGTCGTGATACATCACGCCGGCGAAGACACCGGTCGAACTGCCCCGCAGCATGGTCGGGTCGATACCCGCGCGCTCCAACGCTTCCCAGCTCGTCTCCAGCAACTGACGCTGCTGGGGGTCCATCATGGTGGCTTCGTTGGGGCCGATACCGAAGAACTCGGGGTCGAAATCGGCTGCGCCGTGCAGGAATCCGCCTTCTCTGGTGTAGGACTTGCCCGCGCGGCCGGGTTCCGGGTCGTAGATGCCGGCGATATCCCAGCCTCGGTCGGCCGGGAGCGTCGTGATCGCGTCCGCGCCGGTGCGCACCAGATCCCAGAGTTCCTCGGGGGAGGTGATCCCGCCGGGGTACCGGCACGCCATGCCGACCACCGCGATCGGGTCGTCGTCGACCGCCCGGGTCGCGGTCACCTCGCTGTCCCGGCCGGTTCCGGTGAACTCCTCGGCGAGATGTCGTGCCAGCGACTCGGGCGTCGGATAATCGAACACCAGGGTGGCGGGCAACGGCAGGCCCGTGACGGCTTGGAGGGCATTGCGGAATTCGATGGCGGTGATCGAATCGAAGCCCAGTTCGTTGAAGGCCCGATCCGCCGCGATCGAATTCGGATTCTCGTGGCCGAGAGTCGCGGCGATCTGTCCGCGCACGATCTCCACCAGCACCCCGAAGCGCTCGCTGTCGGGAGTGCTCGCGACCCGGGCGCGCAGCGCCGTGAACGTACCCGATGCCGCACTGCGACGGGTCGGCACCAGACCGGAAAGCAATGCGGGCGTGGCGTTTCCGGCGTGCCGAATGCTCTCCGTGTCGAGCCGGGCGAGCACCGGCACAGCGATCCCGGTCGCGGCGTCGAACAGCGCCAGTCCCTGATCCGCCGAGAGCGGCAGCAGGCCAGAGCGGGACATGCGGTGCCGGTCGACATCGCCGAGCTGCCCGGCCATGCCGCCGTCCCACAGGCCCCACACCAGAGATGTGCCGCACCTGCCGGACGCGACGCGGTGCGTGGCGAGCGCGTCCAGATATGCGTTGGCCGCGGCGTAGTTGCCCTGGCCGGGGTTGCCGAACGCACCGGCCACCGAGCTGAACAGGACGAATGCCCGCAGGGGCAGGTCGGCGGTCAGCTCGTGCAGATGGAATGCGGCATCGACCTTGGGCCCCAGCACAGTATCCATCCGCGCCGGGGTCAGCGACGCGACGGCGCCGTCGTCGAGCACACCGGCCAGGTGGAAGACGCCGGTCAGTGGGTGTTCTGCGGATATGTCCGCCAGCACGGCGGCCAGCGCGTCGCGGTCGGCGACATCGCAGGCGGCGAATTGGACGTCGGCGCCGAGGTCGCCGAGTTCGGCGCGCAACGCGGCTGCGCCGGAAGCGGATTCGCCGCGCCGGCTCAGCATCAGCAGGTGGCGGACGCCGCGGGTGGCGACCAGATGCCGGGCGAAGAGCCCGGCCAGGAGCCCGCCGGCACCGGTGATCAGCACCGTCTCGTCCGGATCGAACTCGACGGTCTCGGCGGCGGGAGCCGCCCGGACCAGCCGTGCGGCGTACGCTCGCCCGCCTCGCACGGCCACCTGCGGTTCGGACGCGGCCAGGATGCCGCCGAGCAGATCATCGAGTTCGGCATCGATGTCGATCAGGACGATGCGACCCGGATGCTCGGCTTGTGCAGAGCGCACGAGGCCGCCGACGGCGGCGCCTGCCCGATTCGTGATGTCCTCTCCGGCCACCGACACCGCACCGGCCGTCCGGACCACGAGGACCGATTCGGTGAATCGCCGGCTCCTCGTCCAGGACTGCAGGACCTCGAGCACATGGTGTGTCGCGGCGTGGATCGTGGCGGGATCGTTGCCCGCCGGGCAGTCCAGCACCACGACCGGCGGTACCTCGTCGCCGAGTTCCGGCCATGTGGCCGTGGCGGTTTCGGCCGTGCCCACCTCGATCGGTGTCCAGTCGATCCGGAACAGGGCGTTGCCGACGGCTGCGCCGGTGGTGAGCTGCGCGGGATCGACCGGACGGGAGGCGAGATGACGGACCGTCGCCACCGGAGCACCGGTGGTATCCGCCAGATCCAGCGCCACACCCCGCTCCCCCACGCGGGTGAGCCGCACCCGCAGGGCATCGGCCCCCGCCGCGTACACGGTGACTCCGGACCACTCGAACGGCAGCGCCGGTCCGTCCGGGCGCGCGTCGGCGAATCGCAGCGCATGCAGGGCCGCGTCCAGCAGCGCCGGGTGGATGCCGAACCGCTGGGCGTCGGCGGTCTGGGGCAGCGCGACCTCGGCGTAGAGGACGTCGCCGGTCGCTCGCCAGACCGAGCGCAGCGCCTGGAACGCGGGACCGTAGTGGTATCCCTGCGCGCCGAGGGCGTCGTACACATCGTCGATGTCCACCGCGACCGCGCCTGCGGGCGGCCACTGCCGCAATTCGACAGCGGCACCGTCGTTTTCGGATGTGACGGTGCCTTCGGCGTGCACCGTCCAGGACGGCAGCGCATCGGCCTCGTCCTCGCGGCGGGAGAAGATCCGCACCGGGCGACGACCGGCCTCGTCCTCGGCGCCGACCACGACGCGCACCGCGGTGCCGGCGGTTTCCGACAGTGCCAGCGGGGCGCGCAGGACCAACTGTTCGAGGTGGGCGCAGCCGACCTGTTCACCGGCGTACCGGGCGAGTTCGACCAGACCGGCGCCGGGGAACAGGACGGTATCCATGACCGCGTGATCGGCCAGCCAGGGATGTGTCCGCAGGGACAGGCGGCCGGTGAGATCCGCGCCGTCGGAGTCCGGTTGGGAGATTACGGCCGAGACCAGCGGATGTTCCGTGGCGACGAGGCCCATCGCGCGGGCGCTGCCGGATGCCGTGGACTCGTCGGACAACCAATACCGCCGACGCTGGAATGCGTAGGTGGGCAGATCGATTCGCCGGGCACCGGTTCCGGAGTAGAGGGCGCCCCAGTTCACGTCCGTGCCGGTGACGAACAGGGTCGCCAGTGCGGCCGTCAGCGTCGACGGATCCGCCCGATGCCGGCGGGACGACGGCGCCACCACCGGGGATGTGGCGTCGAGGGTTTGGGTGACCATCGGGGTCAGGACTGCATCCGGCCCGAGCTCGGCGAATCTGGACACCCCCGACTCCGCCATCGCCGTCACCGCGTCGGCGAACCGCACCGTGTCCCGAACCTGGTTCACCCAATACGACGGCACCGACATCTCGTCGGTCACCCTGGCACCGGTCACCGTCGACACCAACGACACGGTCGGCTGCCCGAACGCCAATGTGTCTATCACGGCGGCGAATTCGTCCAACATCGGTTCCATCAACGCCGAATGGAAGGCATGCGACACTCGCAAACGATGGGTGCGCCAACCCTTTTCCGCGCACCGCGCGGCGACAGCCAGCACATCGGCTTCGACACCGGACAGCACCACCGAGGACGGACCGTTCACCGCCGCGATCGACACGTCGCCGGCGGCCGTCCCGGCGGAATCCAGCAGCGCCGGCACCTCCGCCTCGACAGCGCCCACCGCGACCATCGCTCCGCCCGCGGGCAGCGCCTGCATCAGTCGCCCGCGCGCCGCCACCAGCACACACGCGTCCGCCAGCGACAGGATTCCCGCCACGTGGGCGGCCGCGACCTCACCGATCGAATGGCCCGCGACCACCTCCGCGCGGAATCCCCACGATTCGAGCAGCCGATACAGCGCCACCTCGAATGCGAACAGACCCGCCTGCGCGTACACCGTCCGGTCGATCAGTTTCTCGTCAGCCAACGCATGTGACAGCGAAACCGCTTGTCCTAGAAGCGGTTCCAGCCGGGCGACGATCGCATCGAAGTGCTCGGCGAACAGCGGATACGCACGCAGCCCCGCCGCCATACCGGCCCACTGCGCACCCTGACCCGAGAACACCACCCCCGTCGA
>NZ_BAFW01000373.1 GCF_000308535.1 Nocardia cerradoensis NBRC 101014
GCAGGACCAGGTCCGGGCCGAGCGGCGCCCGGGCATGGACCGCGACGCCGCTCGGGCCCTGCGTCGCCGCGCGGTGGTGCTCGACGTCGACGACGAGGACCCACTGTTCGACCATCTGGAGCACTTCGACGCCGCCGCTGCCCGGGCCACCCGGAACCGGGCCGCGGGTGGCGAAATCCGCCGCGCCGCAGGCGAATAGGAGCGGACAGCCGGTCGCCGACGGCCGCCGCATCGTAGCCAGGGGCTGCGAGCGGCGGCCGTTTCGGCGTGCTGGGACGATTTTCACCGCTGTGAGCGGGCGGATCGGCGTCTGTGGCTAACTTCCCGCAGCCCACTCGGGGGGTGGGGTGTGGTGAGCTGGCAGCCGGAATGTGAAACGCCCGTGTCCACTCACCGGGAGTGCCGAGAAGGCGGCAAATTCATAGATAACCTTTTGCCGTTGTGATCTGCCCGTTACGAGTGGCTCGCGGGCTATTTCGGGAGTAAGCTCGGACACCGTGCAGAATCGCTGTCCACAAGATCGAAGGATTTAATCCTTCCGGTACGGATGCGTGGTCACGGGTATTGACACGCCGCAGCAGGTGAGGACGCTGCGCGTGGGGTAGCTGGGCGGTTGGAAGGGTTGATCGACGTGTATGAAAGCACTCTGCTATCGATTTTCACCGGCCTGCCGTCGTAACAGATCGAGAAATCGCGATGAACAATTCAACGGTCATCGACGAGATCGAGATCGATCTTGCCGAACGGGTCACCGCGCTCGATCTCTATCGCCGCTGGGAAATGCAGCAATGGCAGGCGCAGAGCCTGGAATACGAGCGTGATGCCGAGGGGTGGACCCAGCTGCCGGCCTTCGCGCGGTTGCCGCTGCTGGCCACCCTCGCCCGCTTCCTGATCGGCGAGACGACCGTGACCGAGACCTTGGCGCCGCTGGCCTACGCCGCGCCCGAGGTCGACTACAAGATGTATCTGGCCACCCAGCTGGCCGACGAGGCGCGCCACACCGTCTTCTTCCGGCGCTACCTGGCCTTCCTCTCCGACACCCTCGGCAACGAGGAGTTATCCCAGGTCAGCGGCGTCGATCGGGTGGGTGACCTGTTCGAGAAGGCGCTCGTGGACGCGGTCGAGCGGGTGCGGGCGGACCCGGCCGACACTGCGGCCTGGTACGAGGGGGTGGTGGTCTACCACCTGCTGGTCGAGGGTGCGGTGGCGATGACCGGTCTGCACACCGTGCTGGGCACCGTGCGGACACTGCCGGGCTTCGACATCCTGCGGACCGGTATCACGAATGTCGCCCGTGACGAATCGCGGCATATTTCCTTCGGTGTGCTGGCATTGCGCAACGGAGTTCGCGGCGGATATCGCGATCATATTGTCGAGATGATTCGCGGACATCTCCCGGCGGCGGCCCGTACTCTGGTCGATCCGGAAACGCGGGATCCGTTTCCGCGATTGGTTCCGGTTTTGCGGAAACGCGCCGAGATACTTCACGAACAATGGGAATTCGCGGAAAGTTCTCTCGGCCGGAGAATGACGTCGATCGGAATACCGCGCGACATCATCTCGGAACTCGCGGAGAATTGGCGGGAATCCTGCGCGGCGGCCGCCGGAGAATATGCCGATATACACGGCGAACCACATCCGATCACGTACCTCGTGCAGTGAACACAAACAATTCGGGAGCATTTCGTGGACGAAAATGAAGTGCGCGACCAGGTACGGGAACTGGTCCGCCGGCACGCCCCCCAGCCTTCGGCGGAATTGGCCTCCGATGATGTGCTGGCCGAACAGCTGGGTTACGACTCGCTGGCCCTGATCGAACTCGCGCTCGGCCTGCAGGTGCGTTTCGGAATCGACGCCGGTGGTGACTCCGGTGCGACGAATGTGGTGACCGTCGGCGATATCGAGCAGATGGTGTGCGACGCGCTGCGGGCGAAACAGCCGTGACGGGCCTGCTCGACTGGCTGGCCTACGACGGCGAGGACCGGGGCTGGACCATCGCCGACGAGGGCGAATGGCGGCGCGTCGGCTACCCCAGGCTGAGTGAGCAGGTACGACGGGTGGCCGCGGCCTGTCTCGCCGCCGGGGTGCGTCCGGGTGCGGTGGTTTCCATCGTGGAATCGGCCCCGGAACGATTCATGACGAATTTCTTCGGCGTGCTGGCCGCGGGGGCGACACCGAATCCGCTGGCGCCGCCGCTGCCGCTGCAGAACGAGTCGGCGTATCGGCAGCAACTGTCGGCATTGCTGGCCGCGGCCGCACCGTCGGCGATCATCGTGGCCGAGGAACTCGCCGCGGTGGTTCATCCGGTGCTCGAATCCCTGGGCGGGGTCACAATTGTCGGGACGTCGAATGAGACTCCCGCCGTGACGGAACTGCCGGGCTGCGAGCCCGACCGGATCGGGTTGCTCCAATTCACCTCGGGCAGTAGCGGTTCGCCCAAAGCGGTGCGGGTATCGGTGGCGAATCTGGAGGCCAATTGCGCCGCGATCGACCGGTGGCTGGAGTTTCGGCCGACGGACCGGATCGCCACCTGGCTGCCGCCGTATCACGATATGGGGCTGATCGGCTGCATCATCACGCCGACCATTCTGAATCTGGACATTCAGGCCATGACGCCGATCGATTTCATTCGGGATCCGCTGTCGTGGCTGTCCTGTTTCGGCCGCGACGGTGCGACGATCACGGCGACACCGAACTTCGCGCTGGCGTATCTGCTGCGAAAGATGACCGACGAAGCCTTGGCCGGAATGGATTTCGATCCCTGGCGGGTGATGATCGTGGGCGCCGAACGGATCGATCCGGCGATCCTGCGCGGCTTCGCCGAGCGGCTGGCGCCGTACGGATTCGATTCGCGCACACCGTGTCCCGCCTACGGGCTCGCGGAGGGCACGCTCGCGGTCTCCGGTCTGCGCCCCTCGGAGCCGGTGCAGGCCGCCGCGGTGACACCCGACACCGGCGCCGTGGACGGTCCGTTCGACCTGATGTCCGCCCCGCTCGAGGACGGCCGGCGCTGGCTGGTCGGCTGCGGCGCACCGCTTTACGGGGTGACGGTGCGGACCGCGTCGACCGACGAATATGCCGGAGCGCCGGGCGAATTGATCGTCGGTGGTCCGAGCGTCGCTCGGGAGTACCAGACGGCGGAGGGCACTCGCGACCTGTCGCGTGCCGAGGACGGCGCTCTGGCGACCGGGGACGCGGGCCTGCTGGTGGGTGGGCAGCTGTATCCGATCGGCCGGGTCGGCGACGCGGTGAAGGTGCGCGGGCGCACGGTCTATGCCGAGGACATCGAGGCGGCCGTGGTGGAGGCGTTCGGCGTGCCCGCCAATCGTGTGGTCGCGCTGGCCGGCAACGCCTTCGGCTCCGCACGCGTCGCCGTGCTGGTCGAGGACAAGCCGGTGGAGGCCGTGCGACTGCGGCAGGTCCTGGCCGGGCAGCTCGGAGCGGAGACGTCGCTGCGGTTGTTCATCGGCGACCGCGGACTCATCGCGCGCACCACCAGCGGTAAGCCGCGGCGGCGGGTGATGTGGAACCAGTTGCTGCAGGGCGAATTCGACGCCCTGGAGAGGAGTTGACGATGGCGCCGGTACCGCTGTCGACCGTCGACCACATGTGGACGGCGAATATGGCCGGTCCGCTGCAGTTCGTGGTGGAGTTCGGCGAGGTGCTCGACGCCGATCGGATCGTCGAGGCCTATGTCGAGACCGCCCGCGAATTCGTCGGTGCGGACGCGGCACTGGTGCAACTCGACGAGCGCACCCTGGCGCTCGACGTCGACGACCCGCGCCCCGCGATCCGGGCCACGGTCGCCGAATCCACCGTGCCGCTGAGCGAATGCCTCGACCCGGTCGAGATCGGGGTGGGCCATGTGCTCGCACGCGGCCGGGTGGTGACCCGCGGCGACCGCACGGCCGTCGGGCTGTCGATGTCGCACGGCCTGGCCGACGGCTACGGCATGTTCTTCTTCCTGGCGGCATGGGCGGCCAGGGCACGCGGTGCGCGCTTCCTGTCGCCGCGCTGCGACCGCGAGGTGTTGACGCGGCCGCAGGCCCGCGAACGCGACAGCGTCGATCCGGATGCGTTGCGCCGGGCCGGTTTCGTCACCGTCGAGCCGGATCTGGAGCTGCCCGAACTCGACGTCCACACCGGCCGGCTCGATCTCACCGAATGCGAGGCGCAGGCGGAGGTGTCGGGTCTGTCGACCGCGGATCTGGTGGCGGCGGGCCTGTTTCGCGACTACGCGGTGACCAAGGACACCGACCACGTGACCCTCGCGTGCCCGGTGGACATCCGTCGCTTCGTCCGCGAGTTGGGTCCCACGTATTTCGGCAACGCCTTCGTGCAGGTGCTGGTCGATGTCGAGACCGAGCGGGTTCGCAACGCCTCGGTTCCGGAGATCGCCGGCTGGGTACGGGACGCGGTCGCCTCCGCACCCGAGCGCATCGACGACGCGATCGCCGAACTCGAGGCGTTCCTGCAGGTGCACGGCATCGCGGGACTCGACCGGGTGTGGGGGTATCCGCCGCAGTCGGGTTTCCTGGTCAGCAATCTGTCCCGGATCCCCGCCTCCTGGCTGGATTTCGGCGCCGGGCCGCCGGTCGGTCTGGTGACACCCGGCCGCCGGCCGCGCCAGGACGGGGCCTATCTGCTGCCCGATCCGGAGCGGGCGCACAGCCTGCAATGGGCCTCCACGCTCGAGCACGAACCGGCCGCGCGTTCGTAGAGAGACGAATCCGATATGGCTGCAGCGATGACCTACAGCATGGCCGTCGGCGATCGCGACGCGGCGCGCCTGGCCCTGCTGGATCAGCATTACAACCCGAGTTCCCGGGCCTTCCTCGAGTCGGTGGGAGTCTGTGCCGGTGCGACGGTGGCCGATATCGGCTGCGGGCACGGCGCGATGACCGCCTGGCTGGCCGAGCGGGTCGGGCCGGACGGCATCGTCTACGCCGTCGACGCCTCCGCCGAACAGCTCGAGATCGCTCGCCGGCTGGTCGGCGATCTGCCGCAGGTGCGTTACGTGCACGCGCGCATCGAGGACGCACCGCTCGAACCCGGTGCGATCGACTGGGTGTACAGCCGCTTCCTGCTGATGCACGTGGCCGATGCCGCCGCCGCGCTCACCGCGATGGAGCGCATGCTCGCCGACGACGGTGCGCTGCTGCTCGAGATGTCCGACGTCGGGGCACTGCGATTCGTCCCCGCCGACGATCCGGCCGCGGATCTGTGGCGGGAGTGGTGGTTCGCCCTCGGCCGGGCGCGCGGCGCCGCGCACGACATCTACGACCGTACGCCGCAGCTGCTCACCGAGGCCGGCTTCATCATCGCGCGCCGCGACCGCTTCCAGCCGGTATCGGCGATGCCGGAGGCGAAGATGTTGCACGCCTTGGGTTTCGAACAGTGCGTGCCCGCCTACCTGGAACACGCCGGCGCCGACCCGGCGGCCATCGATGCCCATCGCGCCTTCCTGCAGCGCGTCGTCCCGGATACCGACATCGCCGTCGAACTGTATGCGACCAGCCAGTATTTCGCCCGCAAACGTCCGCGGGCACGAAGATTGTGAGCCTCCGCCATGGTGAGAACACCAGCCGCGCAACCGAAGTCGATCATGGGGATCAGCGGTCTGCACAACAGTGTGCCGTTCAAGCGGGCCCGCTTCCCGGGACTGGAATGGCGTGACTATCGCATCACCCAGGGCTTCGATTCCGCGGCGGCGCTGCTGCACGAGGGCGAGCTGGTCAGCGCGGTCGCCGAGGAGCGGTTCACCGGCGAGAAGGCGACCGGCGCCTTTCCCGAACACGCCATCCGTTTCGGCTGCGAGCGGGCCGGAATCTCGGTCGATTCGCTCGACGTCCTGGCGCACGGTTTCTCCTATGAACCGTTGCGCGCCGCATTCGACCACAGTGAACTCGGGCGCGCGCGCTTCCGCGAGGTCTTCGCCCGGCAGGTGCTGCTGGACGCACTCGCGGAGACTTTCGGCGGCGACTGGGACGACCGGCTGGTGCAGGTGCCGCATCACCTGGCCCACGCGGCCAGCACGTTCTATCCGAGTGGATTCGATTCGGCGCTGATCCTGGTGGCCGACGGCATGGGGGAGCAGCACAGCGCGACCGTCGCGCTCGGAACGGATGCGGGCATCGAACCGATCGCGACGGTCTCGGAGCTGAATTCCCTGGGAATTCTCTACGGCGTCTTCACCTACTATCTGGGCTTCGCGTTCGGGCTCGACGAATACAAGATCATGGGGCTGGCGCCCTACGGTGACCACCGCAAACACTTCGCGGCGATGATGGATCTCATTCATCTGCGGCCGGACGGTACTTTCACCATTCCCATCCTGTACCGCAACGAAACCGATCTGGACCGGGAAACCTACCGCGGCACACTGAAAGCCGTCGAGGAGATCTTCGGGCCGGCCCGCGGGCCCGAGGACGAACTGACCGACCACCACCGCGATATCGCGGCCGCCCTGCAGGCGGCGCTCGAGGCGACGCTGCTGCATACGCTGCGGCACTTCCGCAAACAGACCGGTGCGAAGAATCTGTGCATGGCCGGCGGGGTCGCGCTCAACTGCACGGCGAACGGCGTGATCCTGCGCAGCCGCCAGTTCAAGCGGATGTTCATCCAGTCCGCGGCCGGCGACGACGGCACCGCGTTGGGTGCCGCGCTGTACGTGCATCATCAGCGTGACCAGGCGGCCCCGATCGCGGGCATCGAGACCCCGCTGAACGGCCCGGAGTACTCCGACGAGGAGATCGTGGCGGCGCTGGCGGCCCGGACCGATTGCACCGCAACGCGATTCGACGACTTCGCGACGCTGGCCGGGGAACTGGGCCGCCGGTTGGCCGCCGGGCAGATCGGGGCGCTGTTCCAGGGGCGCCTGGAGTACGGTCCGCGCGCCCTGGGTAATCGCAGCATTCTCGGTGACCCGCGCCATCCGCGGATGCGCGACATCATCAACGCGAAGGTGAAGAAGCGGGAGGGCTTCCGGCCCTTCGCCCCCGCGGTCCTCGACGAATACGCGACCACGTATTTCGACATCAAGGACGCCGAAATCGACACCTACGCCTGGATGTTGTTCATCACCTCGGTGCGGCCGGAATTCCGCGAGGGGTTGCCGGCGGTCACCCATGTCGACGGATCGGCCCGGGTGCAGACGGTGTCGCGACAGCGCAACGAACGGTTCTGGACGGTGATCGACGCCTTCCGGCAGGAAACCGGTACGCCGATCCTGCTGAACACCTCGTTCAACGTGAAGGGCCAGCCGATCGTGTGCACGCCGGCCGAGGGCCTGGACACCTTCGTCACCGCCGGACTGGATGTGCTGGCCATCGGCAATTACCTGGTAGAGCCGGTTCGCGCCGGATAAGTGGGATCGAGTTACTGTGCAAGCCGACTTTCTTCCCGGCGTCCTCGCCATCGCCACCGATTTCCGCCGCGCACCGGTGCAGCGATATCTCCGTGCCCGGGAGGAGTACCGTCCCGGCGCGTCGGGTCCGGCGGTGGCGGCGTTGATCGCCCTGATCCACAGGTATTCCGAACACGCCGAGGTCACACTCGGTGTGATTGCGCCGGAAGATGATTCACCGATTCCGCTGCGGATCGCCGTCGAACCGGATCGTACGGCGGAAGCGCTGGCCGCCGAGGTCGACGCCGCCCGGTCGCGGCTGGTGGCCGCGCGCGCCGGCTTCGACATCGACGAATTGATCGGGAAACTCTGCCCCACACCGGTCTTCGATCGGCATCCGCTGTTTCAGATCGCCTACTGCGAGCTCACCGGCGACCACGATCCGGACGCGGCGGAGGATGCGCTCGAGGCCGTCGTCGGCTGCGATCTGGTCTTCGTCGACGATCGCGGCGCCGGTGAACTGCGCTGCGAATACGACGCGGAGCTGTTCGAGCCGCGGACGGTGCGCCGGCTCCTCGCGCAGTGGGCGTTGCTGATCGACGCGTTCACCGCACATCCGGATACCGAGCTCGCGGCCTTGCCGATGCTGCCGGAGGACGACCGGGCCGCCCTCGACGGGTGGTCGGCCGGGCCGCCGGTGGCCCGCCCGGCGACCACCTTGCACGCACTGGTCGCCGAACGAGCGGCGCGCCGGCCACACAGTCCCGCCGTGATCTCCGAGGCGGGCACGCTGAGCTACGGCGAACTCGACGATCGCGCGGCGCGGGCCGCCGGATATCTGAGCGCGGTGGGTGTGCGGCCCCGGCAGATCGTCGCCCTGTGCCTGCGGCGCTCGCCCCGGGTGCCGGTGCTGGCGCTGGGCGTCATGAAGGCCGGTGCGGCCTATCTGCCGCTGGATCCGGCGGATCCGGATGCGCGGCTGGCGACGATCCTCGCCGATTCCGGTGCGTCGGTGGTGTTGTGCGACGATGCCGGCATCGCCGGACGCCTATCGGCCGAGGGGGTCACGGCGATCGATCTGGATGAAGTCTGGCAAGACTTGGAACAGGTCGAGCCCGCGCCCGCGCGGGTCGGCGCGCCGACGGATCTGGCCTACGTCATCTACACCTCCGGCTCGACCGGCCGGCCCAAAGGTGTGCTGATCGAACATGCGGCGATCTGTAATCGGCTGCTGCACGATGCGATTCGCATCGACGAATCGGATCGGGTGCTCCAGAAGACGCCGCTGACCTTCGACGTGTCGGTGTGGGATCTGTTCTATCCGCTCGTGCACGGCGCGCAGTCGGTGCTGTGTGATGCGGAGGGACACCGGGATTCGCGCTACCTGCTGGAAACCATTCGTGCGCAGAAGATCACCGTCGCTCATTTCGTGCCCTCGATGTTGCGCACGTGGCTGGCCGAGCCGGGAGTCGAGGCGTGCACCTCGCTGCGTTATGTGACCACCAGCGGTGAGGCGCTGCCCGCGGATGTGGCCGCCGAATTCCATCGGCTGCTACCGGATACCGCGCTCCACAACTATTACGGACCGACCGAAGCGGCCGTCGACGTCACCTGTGAACAGGTACTTCCGGGTGCGGCGGTCACCCTCGGCCGGCCGATCGAGAACGTGCGCGCCCTCGTCCTGGACGCGGCGGGACAGCCCGTGCCCGTGGGAGTTCCGGGTCAGCTGCATCTGGCCGGAGTCTGCCTGGCGCGCGGCTATGTCGATCCCGCCGACGAGATCGGCCGCTTCGTGGCCGATCGGCGGACCGGAGAACGGCTGTACGCCACCGGCGATCGGGTGCGGTGGCTGCCGGACGGCCGCCTGGAATATCTCGGCCGTGCCGACCATCAGCTCAAATTGCGCGGCCTGCGCATCGAGGCCGGTGAGGTCGAGGCGGCGTTACGTACCGCCGACGAGGTGCGCGAGGCCGTGGTCACCGTCTTCGGCGACGACCCCGAGCGCAGCGAACTGGTCGGCTATGTGAGCCCCGCCGACGACGCGGCGGTCGACGCCGATGCGTTGCGTGAGCATGCCCGCGCTCTGCTGCCGGCTTATATGGTTCCGGCGAGAATTGTTGTGCTCGAGGACTTTCCGCGCAACGCCGCCGGGAAGATCGATCGCAGGAGTTTACCCGCACCCGTCGTGACGGTACGCGGCACGACCACGGCGTCGGCGAACGAACTCTCCGACGCGATAGCGGCGGTGTGGGCGCGAGTGCTCGAATGCGACTCGGTCCCCGCCACCGCGAATTTCTTCGATCTCGGCGGCAATTCACTGCTCGTCGCCCGGGTGCACGTGGCCCTGGAAGAGGCACTCGGCATCTCGATCGCGCGCACCGACCTGTTCCGCTATCCGACCGTGGCCGCGCTGGCCGCGGCCCTCGCCGGCTCGGTGGCCGCCCGGGACGTAGCCGACGAGGCCGGCGACCACAGTGGTCCGTTCGCGGTGATCGGGATGGCCGTGCGCGTGCCGGGCGCCGCCGATCTCGACGAATTCTGGGATGTCATCGCGGATGCGCGCACGACGATGACCGAACTCGACGACGAGCAACTCCGGGCCGCGGGCGAATCGGCCGAGCGCATCGCCGCGCCGAATTACGTGCGTACCGCGGCGGTCCTGGACGATATCGCCGGATTCGACGCCGACTACTTCGGTTTCACCGCCCGCGAGGCGCAGGTCACCGATCCGCAGCACCGGCTGCTGCTGGAATGCGCGGTCGAGGCGCTCGAACACGCGGGCTACGGTGGTGCGCCGCAGCGGCCGCGCACCGGGGTGTTCGTGGGCGGACTGCCCAGCAGCTACTTCCATCGCTATTTCGCCGACGACTTCACCCGGTTGCCCTCCACCCAGCACTATCAGATCAAGGTGGGCAACGAACCGGACTTCCTGCCCACCTCGATCGCCTACCGTCTCGACCTGCACGGACCTGCCGTCACCGTGCAGAGCGCCTGTTCGACCTCGCTGGTCGCGGTCCATCTGGCCTGCCAATCCATCGGCCGCGGCGAATGTGAGATCGCCGTGGCCGGTGGGGTCGCGGTGCGGGTGCCGGATCGGGTCGGCTATCTGCATCAGGAAGGGATGGTCGCCTCGCCGGACGGGCACTGCCGCGCGTTCGACGAACAGGCCGGCGGCACCATCTTCGGCAACGGGGCGGGTGTGGTCGTCCTCAAACGGCTCGACGACGCGGTGCGCGACGGTGACCGGATCTTCGCGGTGGTGCGCGGCACCGCGATCAACAACGACGGCGCGGCGAAGGTCGGCTTCACCGCGCCGAGTGTCGACGGCCAGGTCGAGGTCATCCGCCGGGCGCATCGTGTGGCCGGGGTCGCGCCCGCGGAGATCGGATACGTCGAGGCGCACGGTACGGCCACCCCGATGGGTGATCCGATGGAGATCGCCGCGCTCACCGAAGCCTTCGGTGGCCCGCGCGAGGATCGGTGCGACGTCGGGTCGGTGAAGGCCAATATCGGCCATCTCGATACCGCCGCCGGCGTCGCGGGATTCGTCAAGGCCGTCCTGGCATTGGACCACGCGGTCCTGCCGGGACTGGCGAATCTGGAGCGGCCCAGTAGCCGGATCCCGTGGTCCGAGACGCCGTTCCAGGTGTCGCCGCGGTCGCGGCCGTGGCCGTCGGATCGGCCGCGGGTCGCCACCGTGTCGGCGTTCGGCATCGGCGGCACCAACGCGCACGCGGTGCTCGAGGCCGCGCCCCCGCGCGCCGCCACCGCCGTACCCGAGGGCTGGACCGGACTGTTCCGGTTGTCGGCGCGTTCCGATGCGGCCCTGCGTGACCTCGCGCACCGCTACCTCGATCGGCTGAACGACGATACGTCGATCGAAGATATCTGCTACACAACAGGTTTCGGTCGCGAACAGCACGAGCGCCGGCTGGCCGCGGTGATCTCCTCGCTGCCGGAGTTGCGGGCGGCGCTGGCGGCGTACCTGCGTGGTGAACCCGCGGCGGCGTTGTTCACCGAGGCGGAACAGGATGCGGACCGGCGGCTGTGCCTGGTCCTGGGCGACGCTCCCGAAGCCGGTGTCGACGCATTCCTCGACCTGTACGCCGAGGATTCGGTGGTGCGCACGGCGCGGGCGGAGGTGACCGACGCGCTCGGCGGCACCGAACCCACCGGAGTTCAAGCAGATCTGGCCCGGCTGTATGTCCTGATGCAGGTGTGGCGGGCGTGCGGTCTGCAGTGGGATGCGGTGATCGGTTACGGCACAGGCGAATACGTGGCGGCCGCGATATCCGGTGTCGTGGATCTGGCGACCGCGCTGCGGTACGCCGCCGCTGCGACACCGCTGACGACCGGTGGTGATCGCCGCGAGCTGCGGCTCGTCTCGCAAGCATCGGACGTCGAGTCGTGCGTGACGGCCGCAGGTTGCGATCGGATGCTGGTCCTGGGCCGGCGCAGCGATGAACGGGCCCGCCTGCGGCTGGCCGCCGATCGGCACGGGGTGCACACCGTACTCGCGGCCGATGGGCCGCACGATTTCCAGCGCACCTTTCTGATCGCTGCGGCGAAACTCTACGCGGTCGGTATGGATATCTGCCCGACGCCGTGGGGCCCGTTCGCCGTAGGACGCCGAATCCCGCTGCCCACCTACGCCTTCCAGCGCAGCCGCTTCTGGGTCGAACCGGAACGTGCGCTTCGCCGTACCGTCGGCGCCGCCGAGGACACCGGGTTGCCCGGCCGTCCGGTGGATCTGCCGCTCTCGGAGGAGATCCGTTACGAGCGGAGTTTCGCCTGCGACTCCCCGTCGTATGTGACCGATCACCGGCTGTTCGGCACCGCGGTGGTGCCCGGCGCCTCGCATATCGCGATGGTGCTGGCCGCCGCGGCCCACCACATCGACGGGCCGTATGCGCTGCGGGACACGTTGTTCCTCAATCCGTTCGCCGTGTCCGACGGCGGGAGCCGCCGCGCACAGTTGGTGCTGCGCCCGAACGGTTCGGGCTGGGACGTGACCCTCGTGGCGGAGGAGGAATCCGGTGCGGGCGCGGCGTGGCCGGCGCTGTTCCGCACCGCGCTGGACAGCGCTGTCGCCGAATCGGATTCGACTTTCGGTGATGCCGCTCGCGGCGATGTTCTCGCCCGCTGTCCACAGGAGCTGTCCGGACTCGAGTTCTATCGCGACGTCTGGGTGCCGGGGCTCGACACCGGGAACTCCTTCCATTGGATCGAGACCATCTGGCGTGGCGACAACGAGGCACTGTGCCTGACCACCCGCCCCGAGGGTGTGGAGATCGGACCGGAACCGTTGCACGCAGGGCTGGTCGAAGCCGCGTTCCAGGTGCTCAACAGCTGCTGGAAATACGACAACGCTCTGCTGCGGGCGCAGGAGAACATCTACGTTCCGTTCAGTATCGACCGCTACTACTTCTCCGGTCGCCGCACCGCGGGCCCGCTGTGGATCCACGCCCGCTTGGCGGGCGGGCACGGCGCGGGGGACGAGGCGTTCACCGCGCATATCCGGATGTACGACGTCACCGGCGAATTGGTGGTCGCGGTGGACGGCTTCGAATCGCGGCGCATCAGCCGCGCACAGGTGGAGCGGGCGCTCGCCCACAAGACGGCCGATACCACCCACGAACAACACTGGCAGCGCACCGAGGCAACCGGGGCGGGCGCCGAGCCGGTATCGCTACTGGTGGTCGACGACGAGCCCGATCGGTTGAGCCGGTTCGCACGGGTGCTGCGCGAGCGCGCGATTCCGGCGGTGACCGTGCTGATCGGCGCGGAGGTTCCGCCCGCATCGGGGATCACCCGGCACGCGGTCACCGATGCCGAAACGGGTTCGTGGCCCGCCGAACTCGCCGCGGCGGACCGGCGCGGCTTCGTCGACCTCCGTGGCCTGTCCTCGACGGACGGCGAGAGCGCGCAGTTCGTCGGCGAGGCCGCCCAGCGGTGTGCCGCGGCTGTGCGACCGCTACCGGCGCTGGCGTCGGAACGCGTCCGCGTGTGGTGGCCGACTCGCGGCGCTCAGCCGGTGACCGGCGACACCGACGTCACCGAGCCGGCCGCGACCATGCTGTGGGGCATCGCCACCGTCGTTCGTCGCGAGTATCCGGAATTGCGCTGCAGCACAGTCGATCTGGACGACGACACGGATTCGTCGCTGGTGCGGCTGGCGGCGGAGATCCACCGGTGGTCGCCGGAGATGCGGATCGCGCATCGCGGGGCGAATCGCTACGTCGCGCGGCTTCGCCGTGCGCATCCGGGGACGGACGTGCGGATACGCTCCGATCGCAGTTATCTCGTCACGGGTGGTCTCCGGGGCATCGGCCCGCGCGTGGCGCGACTGCTGGCCGAACAGGGCGCGGGCCACCTCGTACTCGTCGGCCGCACCGCCCCCGATCCGGAGACCGCGCAGCTGCTGGCCGAGATCCGCGACGGCGGTTGCCCGGTCACCGTGCACACCGCCGATATCGGCACCGAATCGCTCGCCGGCGTGATCGCCGCGGCGCCGCATCCGCTCGGCGGGATCGTGCACGCGGCCGGGGTGCTGGACGATGCGACGATCGCCGGGCTGGACGCCGGGCGATTCGAGAAGGTCCTCGCGCCCAAGGTCGGCGGAATTCGTTCGCTGCGCGACATCATCGGCGCGGAAACCGATTTCGTGGTGTGCTTCTCGTCGCTGACGGCGACCGTCGGTGCGGGCGGGCAAGCCAACTACGCCGCGGCCAACGCCTATCTGGACGGGAACGCGTCCGTGCTGCGGGCCCAGGGCATCCCCGCCACCAGCATCGCGTGGGGTCCGTGGGGGGAGATCGGGATGGCGGCCCGTCTCGACGCCGAGGAGCGCGAGCGGTCCCGGCTGCGCGGCTATCGCCCGCTCTCGCCGGAACAGGGGCTGCGACTGCTCGCCGGCAATCTGGTCGCAGCCGGCCCGACCGTCGTCGCCGCCGATCTGGACTGGCCGAAACTGGCCGCGGCCGCGGGTGGTGACCCGTGGTACGGAAGTGTCGCCGCCACTCCCGCCGCTGCCGGACCGGCCGCATCGCTGCGGGAACGGGTGCTGGCCGCAGCCCGGACCGATCGGCCGGCCCTCGTTCGTGATCTGACGGCCACCGAGGTGAAGGCAGTGCTGGGACTCGACGACGGGCATCTGATCGACCCGGAGGAGGGGTTCACCCAGCTCGGCATGGACTCCCTCGCCGTCGTCGAACTGCGCTCGCGCCTGCAGGACGGTTTCGGGCTCGCGCTGCCCGCGACGTTCGGATTCGACTATCCGACGATCGAGAAGGCGGCCGAATACCTCTCGGCCACACTTGCTGCCGAGAAAGCCGACACGCCGGACGCGACCGTGGCCACTGCGGCGCCTCGTGTCCGGCCGCAGCAGCCGACGACGCAGGACGGACCGCCGCACCCGGCCGCGACATCGCCGGATGGATCCGTACCGACCGAGTCGTATTCGGGCGCAGCGGCTTCGAGTGAACCCGCCGCGGCCGGGTCGGCTCCGCCTGTCTCGGGTCCGGCCGCATCGGGTTCGCCCGCGCCGGTCATCGCCGCCGCGAGTCCGGCCGGTCCGGCTTCGGCCGAGTCGCCACCGGCCTCGTCGGCCCGGCCCGCCGCATCCCCGCCGGAGGATCCGATCGCCGCCGAGCTGGCTCTGCTGGAGGCGGCATTACACAGCGACGCACAGTGGTGAGGGATATGTCCGCAGCACCTTCCGAATCCGCCGGCACCGGCGGTGCGACACCCGACCGCGAACAGCGCATCGCCGCGGCCCTGCGCGCGGCCCGCGAGCGGCTGGCCGAACCCCGCCCGGCGGAACCGATCGCGATCGTCGGCATCGGCTGCCGGTTCCCCGGCGGCATCACCGATCCGGACAGCCTGTGGGACGTCGTCGCCGGCGGTGTCGACGCCACCGGCGAACAGCCCGGCGATCGCTGGGATGTGCGGCGGTTCTACGATCCGGACCCGGACAAGCCCGGCACCATCTACACCACTCGCGGCGGATTCCTCGACGCCGTGGACATGTTCGACGCCGACTTCTTCGGCATCTCGCCGCGCGAAGCGCATGCGATGGACCCGCAGCAGCGGCTTCTGCTGGAGATCGCGTGGGAGGCGGTGGAGAACGCGGGTATCGCGCCCCAGCGGCTGCGCGGATCCGATACCGGGCTGTTCGTCGGATTCAGCTGGCGCGACTACGACCGCGTCGCCGTCGCCGATGTCCCCGAGGCCATGAACGCCTATGCGGGGCTGGGCAATACACCGAGTATCGCGGTGGGCCGGGTGGCGTACACGCTGGACCTGCACGGGCCGGTGTCGCTGGTCGACACCGCGTGCTCATCCTCGCTGGTCGCGGTGCATCAGGCGGTGCAGAGCCTGCGCAACGGCGACTGTTCGACCGCGCTCGCCGGTGGTGTGAATCTGATCCTCTCGCCGTTCTCGACGATGTTCTGCTGCCGCATCCGCGCGCTGTCGCCGGACGGCCGCTGCAAGACCTTCGATGCCTCCGCCGACGGGTACGGCCGCGCCGAGGGAGCCGGTCTGGTGGTGCTCAAGCGGTTGTCGCAGGCACAGCGCGACGGCGACCGGATCTACGCGGTGATCCGCGGCTCCGCGGTCAACCACGACGGGCGGACCGGCGGGCTCACCGTGCCGAGCGCCCGCGCCCAGGAGGCGGTGGTGCGGGCCGCGTTGCGGACGGCGAATGTCGAACCGGCGCAGGTGAACTACATCGAGGCCCACGGCACGGGCACCGCCCTGGGCGATCCGATCGAAATCGGCGCGCTGAATTCCGTCTTCGGCGCCGCCCGAGCGCCGCTGTGGGTCGGGTCGATCAAATCGAATTTCGGGCACGCCGAGACGGCCGCGGGGATCGCCGGCCTGATCAAGGCGGCCCTGGCCGTTCAACGCGGTGTGGTGCCGCCGACCCTGCATGTGCGGGAACCGAATCCGCGCATCGATTGGGCGTCCGGTTCGGCGCGGGTGGTCACCGAGACCACCCCGTGGCCGGCGGGATCGCGGATAGCGGGTGTCAGTTCGTTCGGGTTCAGCGGGACCAATGCGCACGTGGTGGTCGAACAGCCGCCGGTGGCCCCCGCATCCGGCACCGCCGTGCCCTCGGGTCTGCTGACGCTGTCCGCGCGGACCGACGAAGCGTTGCGGGCGCAATCGCGGCGATTCGCGCTGGCGCTGCGTACCGCCGATCCGACACAGCTCGAACCTGTCTGCGCGACAGCCAATCTCGGCCGCAACACGTTCGAACACCGGCTCGCCGTGGTGGCCGGGAGTACGACCGCGATGGCGGCCGCCCTGGACGCCCATTCCGCCGGGCAGTGGCAGCCGTCGGTCGTGACCGGCCATGTGCCGCGCGGCCGAGCCGTGCGTACCGCCCTGCTGATCGACCATCGCGAGCCCGGGGTGGAGCCGCTCGATCGCGAGAACTACACCGGCTCCGGCGTTTTCCGCGCCGCGGTCGACGAATGCCTGGACGCGACCTCGTCCCGGGAGAGTTTCCGGACCGCCCTGTTCGCCGGGCTGGCACCCCATCAGGCGCAGCGGGTACCCGGCCTGGCGGATGCGCTGGCCTTCGTACACCGCTACGCCATCACTCGCCAACTGCTGGCATTCGGACTGCGCCCGGCTGCCGTCCTGGGCGTCGGGGTGGGGGAGTACGTCGTCGCCGCGATCACCGGAATTCTGGAACCCGCTGTGGCACTGCGTGCTTCGGTGTCGGCCGCGGCCCTGCTCGGCGAGCGCGCCGTGGCACGCACCGACGACGGCGCCCTGCTCGACGCGGTGCTGCGCGAAACCGGTGCGCGCCTGTGCGGTCGCTCCGGCAACCGCTACCTGCTGGAGGCCGGTCCCGGCGGCCGCGAGGCGCTGCTGGATCGCCTGCGCGCCGCCGGTATCGCCGCCACGACCCACGCCGAACTACGCGACCACCTGGGAACGGCAGTGCCCGACCTGGGGCGGCCGGGCGATCCCGAATTCACCGTCGTCTCCGCGCACACCGGGGTGCGCCTCGGCCGCGAAGCAGCCGATCCCGCCTACTGGTCGACCCGCGCGCTGTGGCCGGCCCATCTGGACCGAGCCTTCGGCACGCTGCGGGAACTCGGCTGCACCGTCGTCGCCGAAGTCGCGGGGGCGACGCTGACCGACCTCGGCGGGCACCGCCTGACCGAATCCGAGAGTCGCCGGCTCACCACGGGTACCACCCGCGGCGAACTGACCCGGTGCACGGCCGGACTGTTCGCGGCCGGAGCCGTCGACGACCTGCGTGACCTGCACGGTACCGACTACCCCCGGATCACGCTGCCCACCTATCCATTCCAACGTCGCCGGTACTGGGTGGAAGCACCCGGCTCGGCCCTCGGTGCACCGAGTACACCGGCCGCCTCGGCGCTCGCACCGCATGCCGAGGCGCTCGGCGCGGACGCCCGCGACGCCGCCGAAACGGTCACTCTCGACGCCTCGCGACCGGCCACGACAGGAACGGGCGAAGACCGGGGAGCTGCCTCCGAGTCCCCTGTCCCCGAATCGCCCGCACGCACTGGAGCCGGTGCGACCGTGGGGGACGCGCCGGCGATCACGGCCGTCGAACCCGCGCGGTCGGACGCGGACCTGTTCCTGCTGCGCCGCCGGGTGAGCGCGGTCGTCGTGGCGAGTATCCGGCAGGTGTTCCAGATGCCGGAGTCCGATCCCGTCGATCTGCACACCCCGCTGCAGGAACTCGGTTTCGACTCGTTGATGGCGATCGAACTGCGCACCGTCCTGGGCCGTGCCCTCGCGCTACCGATCGAGGCGGCATTCGCCTTCGAATTCCCCACGGCGACAGCGCAAATCACCGAACTCACCGCTCGATTGACCGTCGCGCCGACGATTCCGCCCGCCCCGGTCGCGCAACCGGCGACGTCGGCAGAGCCGGGCCCCGAGCCCGACGGCGACGCGGCCGGTCCGCACCCCGTGCCGTTCGACATCCCCGTCAGCACGACCCGTACTCCGCTCGACGGGCTGAGCGAATCCGATCTCATCGCGCTGGCTCGCGCGGAAGTGGCCGCCCTGGAAGAGGTGCTGCGTTGACCCCGACCGCGACGAATTCGAGTGCGCTGCCCGAGGGCGGCGACAGCAGCGAGGCCTTACGTGGCGCCATCGCCGCCTTGCGTACCGCCCGTGGCGCGCTGGCGCAGCGCAGTGAGCCGGTCGCGGTGATCGGTGCGGGCTGCCGCCTGCCCGGCGGGGTCGATTCGCTGGACCGATTCGCCGAATTCCTGCGCGCGGGCGGCGACGGCGTGGTCGACATTCCGCCGGACCGCTGGGACGTCGAGCACTACTACGACGCCGATGCCGACGCACCCGGCCGATCCTTCATCGCGAAGATCGGCGCCCTCACCGATATCGGCGATTTCGATGCCGCCTTCTTCGGTATCTCACCGCGCGAGGCCGAGGCCATGGACCCGCAGCAGCGACTGCTGCTCGAGGTCACGTGGGAGGCACTCGAACACGCCGCCGTCCCACCCGAAACCCTGCGCGAGAGCCGAACCGGCGTCTTCGTCGGCATGTGCCCCAACGATTACGGCGCCGCGGCCACCGATCCGGCGGCGATCGACATCTACTCCGCGACCGGTCTGGCGCCGTCGGTGGCGGCCGGGCGGATCGCCTATCACCTCGGACTGCAGGGCCCCGCCCTGGTCGTCGACACCGCGTGCTCGTCCGCGCTGGTCGCGCTGCATCTGGCGGTGCAGAGCCTGCGTGCGGGGGAGTGCGATGTGGCCTTGGTGGCCGGAGTCAATCTGATCGTCTCCCCGCAGTCGATGATCTCGATGTCGAAACTGCGGGCCCCCTCGCCGAGCAATCGCTGCGCACCCTTCTCCGCGGCCGCCGACGGACTGGTGCGCGGCGAGGGCTGCGGCGTCGTCGTGCTGAAACGCGAATCCGCCGCCCACGCCGCCGGCGACCGCGTGCTGGCCTCGGTCGTGGCCACCGCCGTCGATCAGGACGGCCGCAGCAACGGCCTCACCGCCCCCAACGGCCGCGCCCAGGAACAGGTGCTGCGGGATGCGTTGCGCGAGGCCAAGGTGGAGGCCGGCCGCATCGACTACATCGAGGCGCACGGCACCGGCACCCCGTTGGGCGACCCCATCGAATTACGCGCGCTGTCGGCGGTTTTCGGCACCGAACGTGACCGTCCGCTGCTCGTCGGATCGGCCAAGGGCAACCTGGGGCATCTGGAACCGGCCGCCGGAATCGCCGGACTGCTCAAGGCCATCACGGTCGTCCGCGACCGGATCGTGCCGCCCACACTGCATTTCGACGCGCCGAATCCGCTGATCGACTGGGATGCCACGCCGATCGTGATCCCCGCCGCCGCGCAGGAGATCCCCGGCGCCGAACCGGTCTACGCCGGGGTCAGCGCGTTCGGATTCAGCGGGACCAACGCGCATACGATCATCACCGCGGCCCCCGGAACCGGATCGGCACCGGAGGAAGCCGCCGAACCGGCGCGGGAACTGCTGGTCCTGCCGCTGTCGGCGGCAACCGGACAGGCCCTGCGGGAGACGGCACTTCGCCTGCGTGACGAAGTGGCGGCCGGTACGCCGGCGCGCGACCTGTGCTTCACCGCGTCCCGACGCGCGGCCCTCGACCATCGTGCCGTGGTGATCGGCGAAACCGCCGCCGCGCTGCAACGCGGCCTCACCGCCATCGCCGAGGACCGTGACCGCGCGGGCGTGATCCGTGGCCGCCGCGGCGAACCGGGCGCCCTGGTCTTCGTCTTCGCCGGATTCGGTGGGCACTGGCCCGGGATGGGCGCCCAGCTCATGGCCGATCATCCGGTCTTCGCGCAGGCGGTGCGGCGATGCGCGGCCGCGTTCGAACCCCATCTGGGCATCGATATCGCGGAACTGCTGGCCGCCGGTGAATCCGACGGCGGCCGTATCGATCTCGCCCAGCCCATGTCCTTCGCGGTGCAGATCGGATTGGCGGAATTGCTGGCGGCCAACGGTTTCCGCCCCGATGCGGTCATCGGCCACAGTGTCGGTGAGATCGCGGCCGCCCGGGTCGCGGGGGCGCTGAGTCTCGCGGACGCGGCCGCGGTCATCGTCCACCGCAACCGGGTGCTGCGGGCGATCGAGGGAACCGGCGGCATGCTGTCGGTGCCGATGAGCGTCGGCGAGCTCGACGGATGGCTGGAACGGATCGAAGGCGAATTCGACCTCGCCGCGGTGAACGGTCCCGCGCAGGTCGTCGTCTCCGGCACGGTCGCCGATCTGGACCGGCTCGAAAAGGCCCTCGCCGCAGCGGGATACGACCCACGCCGGGTGAAGATCGAATCGGCCGCGCACAGTCGCCAGCTGGATCCGCACCTGGACGCCTTCGTCGAACGGATCGCCGGGATCACCGCGATCCCGGCTGGCCGGGCCGCGTTCCTGTCCACCGTCGAGTCCGACTACGTCCCCACCGGTGCGCTGACCGCCGACTACTGGGCCCGCAATCTGCGCAGCACGGTCCGCCTCGACGAGACGGTCGAGCGGGTGCTCGCGGAGGGCCCGGCGACCTTCGTCGAGATCGGGCCGAATCCGGTCCTGGTCGACGGTATCCGCGCCCGCATCGACGCCTCGAACGACCGGGGCACCGTGGCCGGTTCCCTGAAACGCAACGGCTATGCGCGCCGCGACATTCTGGAGCTGATCGCCCGGTTGTACGTGCACGGACTCCCCGTGGACTGGGCGGCTGCCGGGGTGCGCGGCCGGATCGTCGACCTGCCGTCGTATCCGTGGCAGCACAAGCGGTTCTGGGCGCGCTCCGATTGGGATGTGGCCGTCGAACAGCACGGCGGACAGGCGGTGGTCGAATCGTCCGTCAGCGGCGAACGCCTCCTGCAGCGGATGGTCGATCCCGCCCGCTCGCCCTGGCTGCTCGACCACGCCGTGGGCGAGACCCCGGTCGCCGCCGGTGCCTGGCTGGTCAATCTCGCCGCCGCGGCGCGTCTGCAGCACGGTTTCGGACCGGGATGCCATTTCGCCGATATCCGGTTCGAACGGGTGCTCACCCTGCCGGAGTCCGGCCGGCGCGTGCAGGTGGTGTTGCGCGACAACGAATTTCGGATCAGCGCCCGTTCGACCGAGTCGGGTGGCGCGGCCACGGTGTGGACCGAGCACGCTCGTGGACGGATCGTCGCGGGCGCGCAGCTTCCCGAGGCGCCGGGCCTGAGCACGGCACAGCGGCGCTGCCGCACCACGGTCGACCCGCAGAATCTCTACGCGGCCTACACCCGCAACGGCACCCGCTACGGGCCCGCGTTCCGCACCGTGACGGAACTGTCGGTCGGCGACGGCGAGGCGCTCGGCCGGGTGAGCGCGGCCGCCGGCGCGCGTGATCCCGAACAGGGGGTCACGGCGGCCGCGGTGCTCGACGGATGTTTCCAGGTGGTCGGCGCACTGGCCGGAGACGAACTGTTCCTGCCGTCCGCGATCGGCGCCCTGTCCGTCGCCGACCACATTCCGCCGCGGGTCCACGCCCACGTGCGCCGCTACTCCCGCGAAGGACGCCTGCAGACCGCCGATCTCGACATCTACGCCGACGACGGTTCCCTCGTCGCCACGGTGCGCGAGTTGACCGCGACCCGCGTCGACGGGGCGGATACCACCGAGGCCGCCGTCCTCGCGGTCGATTGGCAGCAGCGCCCGCGCACGACCGGCCGGCTCTCGGGACGCTGGGTGGTCGTCGGCGGCGACGCGGAGGACGACGCACCGCTGGGATCCGCGACGCTGATCCGGGAACTCGTCGCAGCGGGCGCCGCGACCGCCACCGCTGCCCTCGCGCCGAGCGCCGACGAGAGCGAACCGGAGGCCGCGACCTTCGACGAACCCGCGGACCACGTCCTCTACCTCGCCGGAACCGAGGACGGCGCAACGGCATTCGCCGATCTCGCCGCCCTGCTCGGCCTCGCGCGCACCCTCGTGCGGAGACCCTCCGCGCCGCGGCTGTGGGTGGTCACGCGCGGCGGACAGGCGGTGGCGCGGGAATGCGTGGACCCGTGGCAGGCCGGCCTGTGGGGTTTCGGCACGGCCCTGGCCGCCGAACACCCCGAATTGCGGACCACGCTCGTCGACCTGGCCGCCGATGCGGGCGTGGACGGCGACGACGCGGCGGACCTGATCGCGGAACTCGCCGACGGCAGTGAGCGACATATCGCGCTGCGCTCCGGGATGCGGTGGGTCGCGCGCCTCGAACGGGTCCGGCTGAACCCGGAGCCGCCCGTCGTCGCCGCCGGAAACCGCGGCTTCGGGGTGGATATCGACGAGCCGGGCCGATTGCAGACGCTGACGCTGCGCGGACGCGGCCTGCCGCGACCGGGCCCGGGCGAGGTCGTCATCGCCGTGGCCGCGGCCGGCCTCAACTTCGCCGACGTGATGTGGGCCATGGGCTTCTTCTCCGATCTCGACGACGTGCCACTGGGATCGGAATGCGCCGGCACCGTCGTCGCCGTGGGCACGGAGGTCGATACGGTGCGCGTGGGCGACCGGGTCGTGGCGGTGGCGCTGAACAGCCTGGCCACCCATGCCGTCGCGGATGCGGCGCTGGTCCATCGGCTGCCGGAAACGTTCCCGCTCACCGATGCCGCGGCGCTGCCCACCGCCTACACCACCGCGTGCTACGCGCTCGAACATCTCGCCCGGGTGCGCCCGGGCATGCGCGTCCTGATCCATTCGGGTACCGGGGGAACGGGTTCGGCGGCCATCGCGGTGGCCCAGCGGCACGGGCTGGAGATCATCGCCACCGCGGGCACCGAGGACAAGCGCCGCTCCCTCCGAGAGCTGGGTATCGAGCACGTCTTCGATTCGCGCACTACGGAATTCGAGCAGCAGGTTCTCGACGTCACCGGCGGCGCGGGGGTCGATATCGTGCTCAACTCCCTCACCGGCGCGGCCGCCGAGGCGAGTCTGCGCACGGTCGCCGCCGACGGAATCTTCCTCGAGCTCGGCAAACGCGATATCTACGGCTCGGGGCGCCTGCCGCTGGAGCACTTCAAACGCCGCATCACCTACACCGCGGTCGATATGGCCGGACTGCACCGCGAACGCCCCGCCGTCTTCGCCGAACTGCTGCACCACACCCTGGACCGCGTCGTCTCCGGCGAACTGAGACCGCTTCCGGTGCAGACCTATCCGATCGCCGCGGCGCCGGAGGTCTTTCGTCTCATGAGCACCGGCGCGCACACCGGGAAACTGGTGCTGGTGACCGACGACGCGGCCACCACCGACATCGTGCGCGGCGCCGCGCAGGGGCTGGCCGAACCCGGCTGCGTCCTGATCACCGGCGGCCTCGGCGGGCTCGGTCTCGACCTGGCCCGCACCCTGGTCGAACGCGGCGGCGCGCAGATCGGGCTGCTGGCCCGCCGCGAGCCGAACGCCGGGGAACGCGCGATCATCGACGAACTCAACGCCGCGGGCGAGCGGGTCCGGGTGGAGCGCGCCGACGTCGCCGATGCGGCCGAGGTCGGCGCCGCCGTCGCGCGGCTGCGCACCCGGGTCGGCCCGGTGCGCGGTGTGTTCCATCTCGCGGCCGTTCTGCGTGACGCCGTACTGACCAATCAGAGCTGGGCCCAGTTCGATCCGGTGCTGCGCCCGAAGGCGTTGGGAGCCTGGAATGTGCACCGCGCCGTGGCGGGTGATCCCGTCGAGTACTTCGTGATGTACTCCTCCACCGCGACGGTGCTGCCGTCGGGCGGTCAATTGAACTATGCCGCCGCCAACGCGTTTCTCGACGGCCTGGCCCACTACCGGCGCGCCCAGGGCCTGGCGGCCACCGCGGTGGCGTGGGGTCCCTTCCGCGACACCGGACTCGCCGCGCGCAGCACCGCGACGGAGGAGTATCTGGCCGGCCGCGGAATTCGCTCGCTGACACCGGCGGCGGGGTACTCCCTGCTGGAGACGCTGCTCGACGACGGCCGCCCCCGCGCCGCGATCATCGGTCTCGACGCGGACGCCTGGCTGGGTGCGCACCCCTTCGCGCGCGCCGTACCGCTGTACGAACCGTTGCGCGCCATGGGTTCCGGCACCACCTCGGCCTTGGCGGACGAACTGCGCCGCCTGCCGGCCGAGGAGCGCGAGGCCGCGGTGTGGGAGCTGCTGCTGAGCAGGACGGCGGCGGTACTGCGCATCGACACCGACGAAATCGACCCGGCCACACCGTTTCTGGAGCTCGGCATGAGCTCGCTCGCACTGCTCGAATTCAAGAACGGGCTGTCGGCCGCCCTGGGCATCGGCCTGCCCGGTGCGGTGCACTGGGAACATCCGACCGTGCGGGCGATGCACCGCTATCTGTCCGGCCGGCTACGCGAGGAGGAGTCGCGATGAGCGTCTACCTGCACGGCATCTCCTACGCGGTCGGCGCCCGCGAGCCGATCGCCGGCCTCGAACCGCTGCGGGACGACCCAGCCATGCTGCGCGATATGCACGGCCTCGGCCTGTACCACTACTGCCGCACCGAACAGACCCCGCTGCAACTGGCCGCCGAAGTCGTAGCGAGCACCCTCGATCGGATCCCGGTGGATGCCGCCGAGATCGACCTGCTGGTCTACGCGTCGTCGAGTCCCGAAACCGGCGCGCTGGCCGGTGGTGACTTCCTGCGCTTCTGTGAGCGTTTCGGACTCACCCGCGCCACTCCGATCGGTGTCACGCTGGCCGAATGCGCGAATTTCGGCAGTGCCCTGCGTATCGCGCACAGCCTGGTGGCCGCCGGATCGGCCCGCAACGTCCTGGTGGTCACCTCCGACGCGTGCCCGGACCCGCACGCCCGCATTCTGCGCGACGCGCTCTCGGTACTGAGCGACGGCGCCGCCGCCTGTCTGATCACCTCCGCCGAACCGTCGCGGATCGAGGTGCTCGGCTCGAATCAGGGCACCAATCAGCTGATCCGGGTGGCGAAGATGCCGGCGCTGGCGGGGCTGACCAAGCGTGGCCTGTCCCGCGCGGTCGCCGATATGCTCGACCGCGCCGGCCTGGACCGCGGCGACGTGCGGCGCATCATCGCCAACAACGTCAACGAGGAGGCCGTGCGATTCATGGCCGATTCGGCCGGACTCGACCACGACCTGTGCTACCTGGACAACATCGCCGACTACGCGCATGTGCATTCGGCCGACAACCTGATCAATCTGCAGACGTATCTGGAGGACGGCGTCGCGCCGGGGGAGATCGTCATGACCATCAGCCACGGGTTCGGCACCTGGGGCGTCTCACTGTTGAGGATCGGCTGACATGCTCGCATTCGTATTCCCCGGTCAGGGCGCCCAATTCCCCGGCATGGGCAAGGCGCTGGCCGACACCTACCCGGTCGCGCGCGAGATCTTCGACCGTGCCGACGCGGCGATCGACTTCGGCCTGAGCGAGCTGTGCTTCGCCGGCGACCCGGCGGATCTGGCCCGGACCGAATACGCCCAGCCCGCGATCCTGGCCACCAGTGTGGCCGCCTATCGAGTGCTGGTGTCGGAGACCGGCATTCATCCGATGGTCGTGGCCGGGCACAGCCTCGGTGAGATCACCGCCCACGTCTGCGCCGGTGCCCTCGACATCGAGACCGCGGTGCGCCTGGTGCGTCGACGGGGCGCCCTGATGCAGGAAGCGGTGCCGCCGGGGGCGGGCGCGATGGTGGCGGTGATGGGTCTGGCCGCCGACGAGGTCGACCGGATCTGCACCGCCGCAGCGCAATCCGAGGTCGTCGCGGTCGCCAACTACAACGGCGCGAGTCAGGTGGTGATCTCCGGGCACACCGGCGCGGTCGGCAGGGCGCGGCACCTCGCCGAGGAACACGGGGCGATCACCCGTGCGCTCGACGTCAGCGCGCCGTTCCACTGCGCACTCATGGCACCGGCCGCCGCCGCGTTCCGATCCGAACTCGCCCGTGCCGAATTCACGTCGCCGCGAATTCCGGTGGTGGAGGGCACGTCCGGGCGGTGGCGAACCGATGCCGACCCGGTCGACTCGCTGTCCGCGCAGATCTGCGCCCCGGTGCGCTGGGATGTGGTGATGGCCGGACTGGCGGCCCGCGGAGTTCGATACGTCATCGAAGCCGGGCCGGGCGCACGCCTCACATCCATGCTGCGCCGGTCGGAAAAGGGCATCGGCACAGCGCATTTCGGCGAGCCGCAGGATCTCGACGCCGTCGTCGCCCTGCTGGGTGACCGGCCGTGGCCGCGACACGAGCCCGGGTATTGGCAGCACGGCGACCGCGGCGACCTGTACGCGCCCGGTACCTCCGAGATCGTCTGGGCCGGTACCGACGACGCCGAGCCGATGACCGACGCGGCCTGGACCACCCGGTCCGACGGCTCACGTCAGCGTCGCTACGGCCCGATGGCGGTGATCACGGCGGACAACGCGCTGCGCACCTACGATCCGGCCGTGTGGACGCCGCGCGAGGACGGGGCCTATGTGCGCCGCGATCACACCGCCGTCGAGCACCCGGCCACCGGTGGTGACGGCTTCGACCCGGCGGAATGGATCGTCGACCCGTCCGGGACCATGCGGCGCCGCGACGGCTCCCGCGTCATCTGGCCCGATGGCGACGAGTGGAGTTTCGCCGCGCCCTGAGCGTTCTCATACGGTCGTATTGACCAAAGCCTCATACGTTCGTATGGTTGATCTCATACGAACGTATGAGAGGGGCGCGATGTTTCGTCTCGTGGAACTACTCGGTCTGTGCGCGCCTGTGCTGGGTGCGGCGATCGTGCTGTACTACCGCCGGCGGCTGGGGCGCGCGTTCGGCAGTGCGGTACTGGCCGCGGTGGTGGCGATGATCGGTTCGGTCATCGGCCTCGTCACGAGCCGGGCGATGTGGTTCGGTTCCGGTGGCGCCGAGGGCATGACGCAGCGCATGGAGTTCGGCGCCGGCGTCCGCAATCTCCTGCTGGTGCTGGCCTGGGCGCTGTTGCTGGTCGCCATCCGGCGCCGTCCGGCGCGGCCCGAGCAGGTGCGATGAGCGGCGCGCAGGTGGTGTTCGGCGCTGGTGAACTGGCGGTGGTGGCGCTGGCGGGGGTCTCGCTGGTGGCCGCGTCACGATTGGCGCGCAGCTATCGCATCGCCGGATGGTCGCTGGCCGCGGCGGCGGTGGTGTGGCTGGTAGCCGAGGGCGTACGCCTGGTGCAACTCGAAGCGGTCCTGCCCGCCTTGCCGGGACCGGACCACGAATCGGCCCGCATGCTCGTCACCCTGCTCGGCGACACCGTCTACTTCGGTCTGGGCGGTGCGGGTGTGCTGCTGCTGTTCTTCGCGGCCGTCGTGGAGCGGGCCTCCCGAGGCGACGGCCGCCGGGAACCGGTGGCGCTGGCGCGTCGGATAGGGGCGCAGGCGTGGCACTACTATCGGGCTCGCGATCAGCGGGAGAGGAGTCGGCGCGGTGGGCGTTGAGCGGACCGGGGCAGCGGCGGACGCGACCGCGACGGACCGTCGTGGCCACCTGCTCGACCGGCTGGCCGATGTCATCGCCGAGGACGGTATCGAGGGCGTCAGCATCCGCACGCTGGCCACGCGCGCCGGGGTGTCGATCGGTACGGTGCAGTACTACTTCTCGACGAAAGACGAACTCCTGCATCGGGTTTGGGAGTACGTGCGGGACGAGGCGGCGCACCGTTTCGACGCGGAGGCGGTGGCGCAGCTCCCGCCGGCGCAGCGTTTGTCCCGCCTCGTCGACCTGCTCATCGCCCCCGGCAGCGAGGATCGCCTCGCCCGGGTGTGGTTCGCGCTGGTCGCGCGCGCCGCCCACGACCCCGACATCGCGGCGCTGCATCGTGCCCAGTGGCAGCGCACGGAGGACCTGATCGCCCGGGCGCTGGTCGCCGTGAACCCGGAGCGCGCCGCCGAATCCGGTGCTGCCGCAGCGGAACTGCTGGCGCTGCTCGACGGGCTGACGCTCGCGGTCCTCACCGAACCCGATCGCATGCCGCCTGCCCGGGCGCGCAAGATCGCGCGTGGCTGGACCGATCGCTGGGCGGGCTAGCGACCAGCGCTCATGCGGTGTCAGTGCACCCGTGAGGAATCCGGAATCAGCCGGCCTTCCTCGACCAGCACTCGCAGCGCGGCGCGCCGGCGCGGGCATTCGTCGGTGCGGCAGCCCCGGTGCATCTGCATGATCTGATGCGCCTTCTGCGGGGTGAGGTCGAGCGGTTCCATCCAACAGGTGCTGAACATATCCACGGTGTAGTCGCCCTCCTCGATCCCTGCCTGCCCATCGGCCATCCCGTGCCGACGTCGGTCTGTCGAGGTTATGTCCCCGCTTTCGGGGACCGGAATGTGCCGAACGGACCGAATATTGGTAATTTCGGACTGTGGTTGGGATCGGTACGCCGTCCGATGTGTTGCCGCACGGCAGCGTCAGTGTGCGCATGATGGTGAGTGTCGGGATCGCGCATGGATTGGACGAACCGCTGTTATTGGCGGGCACCGGAATCGAACCCGCGGATCTGGCCGATGAACAGGTGCGAATTTGGCCGGATCAAGAATTCGCCGTCGCGCGCAATCTGATTCGCGCGCTCGGTGACCGGCCCGGTCTCGGCGTCCAGACCGCCGCGCAGGCATCCCTCGGCAAGGCCGGTCTGGTCGGCCTCGCGGCCCTGGCCAGCGCGACCATGCGCGATGTGCTGAACATCGCGGTCCGCTACCAGGATCTGGTCTCGGTCTCGGCGCGCTATCACCTGGAGGAGTCCGACGGCGACGAGGTCGCACTGGTGGCCGACGGCTCCGGAATACCGGCGGACCTGCGTGGATACTTCGTCGAACGCGAGGTGGCGCTGATCTTCGTGGCCGAGCGGGCGCTCGACGTGACCATCCCGGCCGTGCGCCTGGAACTGGAGCTGGGTGCCGATCGGGCCGCCGCGCTGGCCGAGTTCACCTCGGTCGACAACATCCTCAGCGACTGTCCGCGAACCGCGCTGGTACTGCCGCGTTCGTTCCTGGATCTGCGCATGCCACATGCCGATTCGCATACCGCGAACCTGATCGAACGGCAGTGCCGCGAGGCGCTGCAGGTACTGCTGGACGGCGGCTGGAAGTTGTCGACGCTGGTCCGCGAGCGCCTGCTGCGCGAACCGGGTTCGGTGCCGTCGATGGCCGAAGTAGCCGCTGAGCTGCACATCAACGTCCGTACGCTACGCCGGCAGCTCGCCGCCGAGGGCGCCAGCTTCCGCGGCCTGCTCAACACCGTGCGGGAGAGCACCGCGGCGGAGCTGCTGCGCGCCGGGTCGACGGTCGAGGATGTGGCCCGCCGGCTCGGATATGCGGAAACGGCCAATTTCACTCATGCCTTCACGCGATGGATGGGGATGTCGCCGCGGGCATACCGCCAGTCGCTGACCCGAAATCGATAGCGAATCGTGTCCTGACCCGTAATCGGATTTCGGGAATCCGTGATTTCCGATGCCCGAAACAATGTGTGGCACCGTGTCCCGGATAACTCGCTGCCGCATTTTTCGCCGCCCACATTCTGCATTCGCAATATGGCGACCGAATGCCGAAGAATTGCGCTGGGGCGGGTGGGCGGCCGCTCGACGGGGAAACCGCCCGTCGGCCGCCGGATTCCGCGGCGGCTCCGCCGGCGATCCGTGCCCGGTACGGACCCCTGGAGTGAGTGCTGGCCGTCATATAGTTTCCTAGTAAAATACCTGTTAACCTTCTTGGGTGTCGCATCGTGTTCCCTCCTCCTCGGCTGCCGGTTTCCGTACCACCCTGCGGATGCTGTCGCTGCGGGGCGTGTTCCGGATGCGGCCGGTCGCCGACACCTGGTATCAGGCGGCGCTGTGCGCGGTGATCGCCATCGGCGGGCCGGAGGTCGTGCTGCTGGCCACCGGGCAGGTGCAACTGGCCTTCTACACCAGCGCCGGCGGTCTGTGCGCCCTCTACGGTCACGGCCTGCCGTATGCCGCCCGCGGCCGCACGCTGGCCTGGGTGGTGCTCGGGATGTTCGCCGGCACCGCGGTCGCGTTGACCGCGTCGGCGCTGATCGAATCCGCGGCGCTACGGGTCCTGGTGATCGCGGTGCTCGCCGGGCTGTACAAGCTGGTCTGCGATGCCTCCCGGATGGGCCCGCCCGGCAACATCATCTTCACCTTCGTCGTCTCCAGCGCGGCCTTCATCCCGCAGCGCACCGAGCAACTCCCCGGCCACCTCGCCCTGATTCTGCTGGGCGGCGTCCTGGCGTGGTGTGTCTGTATGGCCCCGGCGCTGATACGCCCGCACGGGCCACAGCGCCTCGCCGTGGCGCGCGCCCTCGAATCGACCGCTCGGCTGCTGCGGGTGCCGCACGGCGATGCCGGAGTGCAGCGTGCCCGCCACGACGCCGCGGTCGCCGTGCAGGCCGGATGGACCGCGCTGGACCGGGTGCCCGCGACCGCCCGCACCGCGGTACAGCGCACCGCGCTGGCCGGCCTGCTGGCTCGCGCCGAAACCCTCGCCGCCACAACCCGGACCGCCGATTCCGGGTTGGCCCGGTATCCCTCCGATGCCGGAAGTGCCGGGGCGGAAACGGATTTCACGGCAACACGGGAGCGAACCAGAATCGACGCCGAGTCCGGGGCCGACACCCTCGAGCAGTACGCCCGCACCCTGCGCCGCGGCCGCGAGATTCCCCGGATCCATTGCGCCGCTGCCGAAGAGTCCGAGATTCGCGGTATCGGCCTCGGCCGAACCGGTGGCGCCCGCGGTGCGGCGTTGCGGCGGGTGGGACGTGCCTTCCTGCCCGGCGCCGCCGGACTGCCGCTCGCCGCCCGCGTCACCCTCGGTTCCGCGGCCGCGGGCTGGATCTCGTTGGCGCTGGGCGTGAATCGCCCGTACTGGGCGGTGATGACCGCCGCCGTTCTGATCGTCGCCAACACCGCGCAGTCGTGGCAGCGTACTGTGCAACGCGTGCTGGGCAATCTGGTGGGTGTCGCGCTGTTCACGGCGGTGGCGCCGTGGGCGCACAGCGCCGTCGCACTGGTGGTGATGGCTCTGGTCTGTCAGGTGATCGTCGAGGCCACCATCTCCCGGAACTATTGGGTCGCTTCGGTGTTCATCACACCGATGGCCCTGGCGATGGTGGAGTTCGCCACTCCGCGTCCGGCCTCCGAACTCGGACTCGATCGCTGGCTCGACACCTGTGTGGGCGCCGTGATCGCCGTGCTGATCTGTTTCGCCGTACCCAATCGGCGGGTCACCGACCGGGTGGCGGCGGCGTTGAGCGAACTCGATGCCGCGATCGGCCGCGCCCGCCGGGCGGTGGACTCCGGCACCGGCGGTCCCGCCGACCGGGCTCGGCTCGCGGCCGCCCTGATCGAGGTCCGCACCTGCGCCGACACCGCGGCGGGGGAGTGGTGGAGCGCGCCGCTTCCCGACGAACGCATCGTCGCCGCGGAACGCACCGGACATCAGCTGCTGGATCGGTTGCCGGTCCGGACCCTCGCGGCGGTGTCGTGATGACCGCGCGGACTCGGGCCGGAACGCGCGGCGCCGACACCGCCGACGATGCCGTCGCCGAGGTGATGCGGCAGTGGGCGCAGGCCGCGCCCGAACTCGATCTGAGCCCGATCGCGGTGATCGGCCGCATCACTCGCTGTGCGGCGCTGCTGCAGCAGGTCGCCGACGCACCGCTCGGCGACGAGGACCTGGCGCGACCGGAATTCGACATTCTGCTTGCGCTGCGGCGGGTCGGCGGAGAACTCACGCCGGGGCGGCTGGCACGCGAACGTTCGCCTCGCCCGCGGCCGTCACCAACGGCTGCGG
>NZ_BAFW01000372.1 GCF_000308535.1 Nocardia cerradoensis NBRC 101014
CCCAACGCCATCGCGGAAGCCGGTGCCGCCGGGTGACAGCGATGACAGTGCAGAGCACAACCCCACGGGCCGACGCGACGACGAAGCCGCGCCGGCATCGGTCCCTCCACGTGCGCCCGCGCATCGATACGGTCGTCGCCGTCACCCTCGCTGTCGTGATGTCGCTGCTTCCGGCCGTCCTGCCGCGCACCTCGGTATCCCAGGCCATCGTGACCGGTGTGCCGGTGGCACTCGCCATCGGAGTGGCCGGTTTGGTGCGAATGACGCTGGGCCGCTGGCGTTTCGATATCGACGAGCGCTTCGGCCGCCACCGCGTCCCGATCCTGCTGCTCTGCGGATTCGTGGTGACGGCGGTCGTCGTGCGCGCCGCGGCGTGGCAGAACGGCCTGCACGCGGCCATGGGTGAGGCCCCGGTCGGCGCGGCGTACTGGCTGCGCTGCGCACTCGGCGCGGCGGCGATCGTGGTGTTCCTGGTCGGCATCGGGCGTGGAATGCGCTGGGGGGTGAGGAAACTCCTGCGACTCTGACCCCGATCTCGCCGGGGTGACGTCGCCCGATGCCGAAGGCGGCCGTCTCTACGGCCCGAGCGGGTTCCGCCATTTGTCCGGCCCGCCGGCCGAGCGGGAGCTGTATGCGCGCCTGCGCAGTGAGGACGACGCGCGCCGGATCTGGGCGGCCTCCGAGGAGTTGGCCGGTCTTCGGTTCCCGGCTGTGGCTGCTCCGACGCCGGCATGACCGCGCCGCGCGTCTACAGCGCTGCCGCGACTTTCCAGGCCGAGTGGATCGCGCCCTCGATGTAGTCGACCGATCCGGCGTCACCCACGACGTGCACCTCGGGAACCAGCCCCGCCAGCGCATCGGCCAGGGGCGCTTGTGCGGAAACACCCGACGCGACCACCACCATGTCCGCCGCCGCGGTCGACGTCCGGTCGCCGACGCGGAACTCCACGTGCCGCTCGGTGATTCGCTGTACGGTCGCGTGCCGGTGAATGGTGACGCCCGCCTCGCCCGCATGCCGAACGGCGGTCCACCGCCGAGGCATCGCCATCGGCACACCCAGCTGCTGACCTTCCTCGAGTAATGTCACCGCGCGTCCGCGTTCGGCCAGGAACTCCGAAAGTTCCAGTCCGACAAGCGAACCGCCGATTACGACCACGTTCTTGCCCATCGGGAGGAATCTGCGCGTCACCGATCGGATCGCGGCGGGGCTCTTCGTGATGCCGGAAACCTTGCCCAGCTTCGCGACGGTGCGCAGCAACGGTGGTACCCGGGACACGTCGCCGACGCCGGTCATCAGGGCGCGCAACGTATCACCGGTATGCACGTGCGGCAGTTCGCTGCCGGGAACCGCCGGCCGGTCGCGCACCGCCCCGGTGGCCACGACGACCACGTCGGGATTCAGCGCTTGGATCAACGGCACGGTCGCCTCGGTCTGCAACCGGATATCGATATCGAGTTGCTCCACTCGACCCTTCAGCCAGTTCAGCAGGCGCTCGTTGTCGGGCGTGGTCAGACTGGAGAACCAGAGGGTGCCTCCGAGGCGATCCGCCTTGTCCAGCACCGTGACTCGGTGTCCGCGCTCGGCGGCGAGACGCGCGACCTCGAGCCCGCCGGGCCCGGCCCCGACCACGACGATCCGTTTCGATGTCGTGGCGCGAACCAACGGAAGGACGTTCTCGTCGCCGAGTGCCGGGTTCACCGCACACAGCGGGGTGTCGTCCCAGAAATTCTCCTGAACGCACACATAGCAATTGATGCAGGGCCGAACGTTCTGCGGTGTCCCGGCACGCAGTTTGTTCACCAGTTCCGGGTCGGCGAGCAATTGCCGTCCCATCGCCGCGAAATCAGCCTTCCCCTCGGCGATGACCTTCTCACCGATCTCCGGCAACACCCGGCCGACAGTGATCACGGGAATCGAGACGGCCTTCTTCACCTCGCCCGCCAATTCCGTGTAGGCGCCGACGCGGTCGGGGAGCGGCCCATCGGTGAAGTTGGAGAACGGGTTTCGGCCCCAGCCGGTGACATGAATGGCGTCCGCGCCGGCCGCCTCGAACAGCGCCGACGCCTGCTTCGCCTCCTCGGTGGTCAGCGCATCGTCCTCACCGAATTCCCGCCCCGCGATCCGCACCAGAATCGCCAGCGCATCGCCGACCTCCGCCTTCACCGCGCGAATCACCTCGACCGCCAACCGCGCCCGATTCACCAGCGAGCCACCGTAGTCGTCGGTCCGCTTGTTGTCCGCCTGGCTCAGAAAGCCGCCGAGTATGTACCCGTGCGCGCAATGAATTTCGACGGCGTCGCCACCGGCTGCCTTCACCCGCCCCGCGGCCTCCGCGAAACACCGCACGACCCAATCGATATCGTCCTGCGTGGCTTCGCGATAGGTGGCCTGCTTACCGCCCGTGACAGCCGCCAGCTTCTGCAGTTCTTCCGGAGTGTTGTCGGCCAGCGCCGACATATCGGCCGATCCGCGCGGCGCCGACGGAACCAGCAGCGGCCGCCCCTGCACGGTATCGATTCGGGCGATCTTCCCGTGGTGCGTCATCTGCACACACAATGTGCTGCCCGCGGCATGTACCGCGTCCGCGAGCGCGCGGAGACCGGGAATGAACCGATCTTCGGACAGCCCGGGTTCCTTGGTGCTCGCACAGCCCACCGGATAGGCGACGGCACAGCATCCGGTGATGATCAGCCCGGTCCCGCCGGCCGCGCGGGCGACGAAATGATCGATATCGCCCTGCTCGATCTCCCCGTCCTCGCAGAGGTTCATATCCATCGCGGGCAGAACGACGCGATTGGGGACGGTCATCGGGCCGATGGTCCCGGGGGCGAGCAGATGGGGAAAGGTCTGGTTGCGCGGCACGGATCGAAGCTAGAACTCCGGGTCGCACGCCAGGGCGCATCTCCCGATCACCGAGACAGCGACCGCCGATGACCGCGCCGGGCCTGCTAGCGCGGGTTCGGCGCGAGCAGCGCGGCGGCATGCCCTGCGAGGACTTCCGGTGCCCGATCGGTGCGGAGAACCGCACCGCGCTCGGCGGCGTCCAGCGGCTCGAGCGTCTGCAATTGCGAATCGACGAGGGCGACGGGCATGTAGTGACCCCGGCGGCCGGTCACGCGCGCGAGCAATTCCTCGCGATCCGCGGTCAGATGCACGAAGAAGACCCCGGGCGCGGCAGTCCGCAAGGTGTCGCGATAACTGCGTTTCAGCGCCGAGCACGCGATCACACCGCCGGTCTCCGCGCCCATCCGATCGTGCAACCAGCGCCCCACCGCCGCCAGCCAGGGTGCGCGATCCTCATCCGTCAGCGCAATACCAGCGGACATCTTCGCGATATTGGCGGGTGAGTGGAGGTCGTCCGCATCCGCGAACGGGATACCGAGCCGGTCGGCGAGCAGACGGCCGACCGTCGATTTGCCGGTGCCGGAGACTCCCATCACGACCACATAGGGCGGACGAATACGGTCGGTCACCCCTGGCACGGTAACCGACCCGGCCGCCGCCGCAATCGATCACGGTCGGATATTCGTCAGGTCCTCCAGCAGGCCGGGATGCTTCGGTTCCCAGCCGAGGACCTCGCGGGTATGCGCGCTGGACGCGGGCTGATCCGCAGCGAAGATCGGGCCGAGCGGTTCGTACGTGTCCGCGGGCACCGATTCGACCGGCAGGTTCAGTTGCCGCCCATGACCTCCGCGATGTCCCGTACTCGGTCGCCCTCGTCGGCCACGGCGTGCCAGCAGGTGCCGGCTTCCGCGCGCTCGAGGGCGAGCCGGAACAGGACCGCCGCGTCCAGCGCGTGCACGGCGGGCCAGCGCTGGGTGCCGTCGCCCGGGTAGCCCGAGACCCCGGTCCGGCGGGCGATGTTGGTCAGCAGGCCGGCGAATCCGCCCCTGCCCTCGTTGTGCACCGTGCGCGGCATCCGCACGGCCGTGCTCCGGACCCCGCGCGATGCCAGATCCAGGACGGCCGTGACCGCCCGTCCGCGACCACCCACGGGCCCGTCGGTCGGCACCGGGTCGGCTTCGGTGGCGGCCCGGCCCGCGGCGCGGGGCGTCCCCGAGACCGTGACGAATGGGCGGTCGGTGCCGATGAGTGCCTCGCCCATGGTCGCCAGGGCAGCACTTTCCTCGGCGACCGTGGCGGCCAATGCCTCAGCGCTGCTGAAGTTGTTGCCGAATGCCAGGTGAATCACGCCCTCGGCCTGGGCGACACCGGCCCGCAGGACGTCGAGGTCGCCGAGACCGCCGCGCAGTGCTTCGGCCCCGGCGGCCTCGGCGGCGGCGGCGGAGGCGTCGGAACGGGCGAGCGCGAGCACGGTGTGGCCGTTGCCGAGCAGTTCGGCGACGACCGCGGTACCGATCAGCCCGGTGCCGCCGGTGACGAATACGCGCATGGATGACTCCTCAGTGATGGGACCTTTGTCTCATCACGCTACCACTGCGACGGGACTTTTGTCCCATCACTTATGATGAACCCATGGGTCGATGGGAACCGGGCGCACGAGAACGCCTTGTCGTCGCCGCGGTCGACCTGTTCACCGAGCAGGGATACGACGCGACGACGGTCGCGCAGATCGCCGAGCGTGCCGGCGTCACGAAAAGCACCTTCTTCCGGCACTTCCCGGACAAGCGCGAACTGCTGGTGGCCGGTCAGGAGACGCTGAGCCGGCTACTGGCCGAGGGAATAGCGGAAGCGCCCGCGGATGCCGGCCCCCTCGAGGCGGTGGCGGCCGGACTCGAACGCGCTTCGGCGGCAATGGGTCCGATGAATCGCGAGCTCGCTCCCCGGCTGAAGGCCGCCGTCGCCGCCAGCGCCGAACTGCAAGAGCGCGACGCGCTCAAAAGTGTCGGATTGGCCGCTGCGATGACCGAGGCGCTGATCACGCGCGGAGTGCCGGACGCGACCGCGGCGCTCGCGAGCGAATTCGGCGTCCTCGCCTTCAAGCGTGGGTTCGCCGAATGGTCGGAGGGGGAGCGGGAGGCCTCGGACGAGCTTGCGCGACATGTTCTTTCAGCGCTCGACGAACTGCGAGCGGCGAGCGCTGCACTGGGATGACCGGGAGCGCCGCCGGCCTGGCTCGGCGTGACGGCTGGCGCCCGGAGTCGATTCCGGCGCGGTCAGTGTGGCCGTAGCGGATCGCCGATGTTGCCCGTGCGCGCGACGCCGGGCTCCCATCCGGGCGGGCCGAACAGGTATCCGGCCCATTCGCGAATTCGCTTGGTGGAGCGCAGGTCTCGCCACAACGCGCCGAATTCGTAGTACTGGAGCGTGAGGACGTTCGAGCTGTCGATGTTCTTCGTGAGCCCGTAGGTGGGGCGGAAGGTTTCGGCGCGGAAGGTGCCGAACATGCGGTCCCACAGGATCAGGATGCCGCCGTAGTTGCGGTCCAGATACTCGCGATCGCTGGCATGGTGCACGCGGTGATGGGACGGCGTGTTGAAGACGAATTCGAACCAGCGGGGCAGCTTCCCGATGGTCTCGGTGTGCACCCAGAACTGGTAGATCAGGTTGAACGACCAGGCCGTGAAGATCATCCACGGCGGCACGCCCAGGAGCGGCAGCGGTACCCAGGCCAACAGCTCGAACCACGGATTCCACTTCTGGCGCAATGCCGTCGCGTAGTTGAAGTACCGGCTGTTGTGGTGCACCTGATGCGCCGCCCACACGACCCGGACGCGATGCGCGAGACGGTGATAGGCGTACCAGAGCAGATCGACCGCGAGCATGACCGCGAGCCACGACAGCGGATTGCGCGGATCGACCTGCCACGGCGCATGCACGTACAGCACGGCGTAGCCGACGAGTGCGGCGAATTTCGCGGCACCGCTGATGAACAGTGAGACGAAACCCATGGTCAGGCTGGTTCGCGCGTCGGTCACGTCGTAGCCGGTGCGATCCTCGGCGTGACCGCGCAGCGCGGCGATCTCCAACACCATCGCGAGCACGAAGAACGGCACCGCGTAGGTCACCGGCTGGTTGATCTGTTCCCACAGGGTCATCGCAGGCACTCTCCGGAACGACTATATGACCCTACGGTCACTTCAATGGAAGTGACCGTAGGGTAAGTTCGGGCCCATGTCAACGGCCGCCGGACTCGGAACCAAGGGCATGCCCGCGCAGGACCGCCGCGAGGAGATCCTGGTCGCCGCCATGCGCGAGTTCGCCGAACGCGGGTTCGCCGCCGTATCGATGGTGTCCATCGCCGGGCGCGCGGGCATCTCCAAGGCGCTGGTCTACCAGCACTTCACCTCGAAGGACCAGCTCTACGCGGAATGCCTGACCGCCCTGGCCGACCCACTCCTGGAACGCCTCGACGACGAAATGAGCTCCACCACAGCACCTTTCGCGATGCCGGGTAACGCGCTGCGCGGCCTCTTCGACACCCTCGGCCCCGACCGCACCGCCTGGCGGATCATCCACGACCCGACCGCACCGGCGTCCGGCGCGGTAGCGGATCTCGTGCACGGCTACCGCAACCGAATCGCCGCACACGCCGACTCGGGCGTGCGCCGGTTCCTCGACGCCCTGGGCGACACCGACGAACGCGATATCGAAGCGCTCGCCGGCATCTGGACCGCCGCGGTCGACGCGGTAATGGCCTGGGCACGTGCACATCCCGAAGAATCGGCCGACGACCTGACCACCCGCTTCACCCGCCTGATCGACATCGTCTTCTCGATCGGCGCGACACGCTGAATCACCCGGCCGGTCGGGCATGCTGGAACGAACCCGTGAACACACTCCGCCGGACACGCGCATCCTGGTCGCGCAGCGGGACCGAAGGGAGGATCGGATGACGGCAATGGGTGGTCCCGACCCGTCGAGCGCATTCCCGTCCGTTCCCTCGGCCGCGATTCCGCCGCGATATCGCATACGCGACCTCTGGATCGTCCGCCACGGTGAAAGCCGAGCCAATGCCGCTTTCAGCGCCGGTGCCGACGACCCTTTCCCTGGCAGCGACTCCGACGTCGAGTTGACGCCCACGGGGTACGAGCAAGCCGCTGGGCTCGGACGGTGGTTGGCCGGCCTGGCCCCGGACCGGGCGCCGCAATTGGTGGTGTGCTCACCGTATGTGCGTGCCCAGCAGACCTGGGCGACGATGGCGCGCACCGCCGACGGCATCACCGCAGGGTCCGGCGCCGTACCCGCGGTGACCGACGAACGCTGCCGTGATCGTGAGATGGGGATCTTCGAATTGCATACGCCGCAAGCCATTCGGCGCCGCGCCCCGCAGGAGTACGAGCGCCGCGCCCGCCTCGGCGACTGGTTCTATCGTCCGCCGGGCGGAGAATCGGTGGCCGATGTCGCCCTACGTATGCGTGATCTGCTCAGCGAACTCGACCGGACCACCGCCGAGCGGATTCTGATCGTCGCCCACGACGCGGTCGTCGTCACCGCCGCCCACGTCCTGGCCGGTGTCGGAGCGACGCCCCTCGACGCTCCGCCGCCCGTGCCCAATGCCTCGATTACGCAGTGGCGCAACGACGAAACCCATCTGCGGCTGGCCGCATGGGGCCTCACACCACCCGGGCGAGATGACGCGATGCCGGAGTCCGATACGTGATCGCCCCGGCCCTCACAGGGACCGGCTGGGTCCGGCGAACAGACCGGCGCGCGCGCCCGTCAGCGCCACTCTCGCGGCGGCATCGGCGGTACTGTCGTCCACCCGCTCCCCGGTGATCAGCACACGGAAATAGATCGGCGCCACAAGCGTTTTGATCATTTCCGCCGGATCGGTGCCCTCGGGTAGCTCCCCGCGCGCGACCGCCCGCGTCACGACCGGCAGCGTTTGCCGAATCCGATCGCGGAAGACGTGCCGTGCGGAGTTCGGGGGTGCGGGCAGGCCCGCCGCGGTGGACACCATCACCGCCAGAATGGCCCGGCCGGAGGCGCTGGTGGACCACGCGACGAGGCTGCGCGCGAGTGCGCGGAGATCCTCGTCGACCGACCCGGTATCGGGAATGGGGATTTCCGTCGCGACACTCTCGGCCAGCGCCTCGGCGATCAGGCTGTCGCGATCGGGCCACCGCCGGTACACGGTGGTCTTGTGCACTCCGGTGCGCTGGGCGACGTTGTCGATCGTGAACGCGGCGTATCCCCGTTCGCTCAGCTCGTCGACGGTGGCGGCGAGCACGGCGGCGCGGACCTTCGGCCCACGTCCCAAGGGCGCGGACGAACTCATTGCAACTCCTAGTTGCGATATCGCGGATGGGCGGGCATCCTGACCATATCGCAACTCGATGTTGCGTTATTCCGATGGGAGTCTCGATGCTGTCGAAGTCCGTCCGGGGAGCCGCACTCCTGTTCCCCGGTCTCCTGGCCGGAGCGTTCGGCTACGGCGCCGTCAACGTGCTGTACGCGTTTCGCGAAGTGCCCCTCGAGGTGCGGTTCACGTTTCACGTCGCGCTCATGCGAGTCAACGGTCCGGTGATGCAATCGCTGATGGCGCTGGCCGTGCTCGGCACCCTGGTGCTCGCGGCGCAATCGCGCGGAGGGCGGCGCCGGGTCGCCGCGTGTGCCACGGTGCTGGTGTTCCTCTCGTTCCTGGTGACGCGATTCGGGAATGTGCCGATCAACCAGCAGATCAAACGATGGGTGGTGGGCACCCCGCCCGCGGATTACGCCGAAATCCTGCGACGCTGGGAATTGTTTCATTTCGCCCGAACCGGTTGTGCCGTAGCCGCATTCATTCTGGTGATCGTCGCGGTGGTCGGATTCACCTCGGCCGACGACGATATCCGGCGGATGCGGGAAAATCCGCACCGGTCACCCTCCGCGCGACGCGATATCCGCAATCGCGTCGTCGTACTCGCCCATCGCATCGGCCTGCCGTTCGGCCCCATTCACCTGCTCACCGTGGCGGGTCGTTCGACGGGAAATCCTCGAACCACTCCCGTCGCCCCGATACAGCTGGACGGCGTCCAGTACCTCGTGCAGGCGTACCCCGACGCCGATTGGGTCGAGAATGCCCGAGCCGCCGGACGCGGCGTCCTCGCGCGCGGCCGCAGGTCAAGGACCGTCGAGCTGATCGAAGTGCCCGAGCAGCATCGCGGACCCCTGCTGCGCGCCTTCCCTGTGCAAAACCCGAGGGGTGCACAGGCATTCGTCAGAAACGGCCTGGTCGATTCCGGTTCACCGGACAGCTTCGCCGACGCGGCGAGCCGATGCGCGGTTTTTCGTGTCGACCCCGTCGTGTGACGCCGCATCGAGAGGTAACGATGATTCGCACTCCCTTGCCGCCGATTACCGGGCAAGCCGTCGGCATTCTTGCCGACGGCGCCGTCAAAATACTGCTCGCCGTCGTCTACATCGTCGGTGTCGAATCGCTGAGTCATCGACTCGGCGTCGCCGCCTGGCTGCTGATCGCCTGCGCCGCAGCCCTGCTCGTCGCCGGCGGCAGTGAACTCGCCTACCTGCGCAGCCGCGCGGTGAGTACATATATGCGGCTCATGATCGGCTACGACAGCGGCTGGTCGATCGTGACCGTCGTCGCGCTGCTGCTGGCATGGCAGGGCAACCGAACGGCCGGCGAGCTCTGGATCGGTTATCAGACGATCGCGCCACTCGCCTTCATCGCACTGCTGGTCATGGCCGACGGCCGTGACCCCGCGGGCCTCGGCGGGGCCCCGGAGTGAGGTGAACCGGACAATGTAACAGGCCGATTCCCGGAACGCCAGTCGGCGGTCGTGATCACGTTGTGGGGCGATTCGCGTCGAAATACCTGCCGCACAGTCTGTTTCGAATGGCCGGAGAGCGCGCTCAGCCACCTTTGAGATACCGGCGAGTAACTCCATCCCGCCTGCCCGCATGTGGTATCGAAGAATTGAGGCAATTGGTATTTTATTGTCTTGCAATGCTTTCGAGTGCTGTAAGGTACTGTGCTTCTGGCGTCGGATCGGTGAGGGCGCCGGTTCGCTCGGATAATCGTTGTCTTACAGTGGAATCGAGATACGTGCGTGAATCACAAGCTCTGGTTGCTCGGTCGTTCTGTCACCGTCGGGACCCGGATGCTGGGTGAGAAGATTCGCGGGCCGAGATCGCGCTCCCTGACCGACGTACCGATCTCCGGAGACCATGTCACCCCCGAATGGCTGACCGCGGTGCTGTGCCGCGATGTTCCCGGCGCCGAGGTGACGGACTTCGAGACCGCCAACGGCAGTAGCGGTACCTCGACGAGGGTCGCGATCCGGGTCGAATACAACGAGGCGGGAACCCAGGCGCAGCTGCCGACCCGGTTGTTCGCCAAGACCACCACCAGTTTCAGCCAGCGAATACTGCTCGGCGGCGGAAAGATGATCGACGGGGAAACCCGGTTCTTCCGCGACTTCCGGCCCGCCGTCGACATCGAGGCGCCGATCGGATACTGGGGTGCGTCCGACCCGGCGTCCTGGCGGTCGATCGCGCTGATGGAGGACATCGCCGCGACCCGCGGCGCCGTGTTCAGCGAGCCCACCGCCTCGATCACCCGCGACCAAGCCGAGGATCTGGTCCGCAATCTCGCCCGCCTGCACGGCACCTTCTGGGAATCCGAGGCGATCGACGCTCTCAACACTCCGGCGTACATGCTCGACGTGTACCTCTCCGCGATCGATATGAAGAAGCGGTGCGAGGTGGGCCTTCGCCGCGCGGAGGAGGTCGTTCCGCCGGCCCTGCACGGCAGCAGCGAACGGTTGTGGGCCGGTGTCGAGCGGGCGGTGGCCATCGCGACCGAGGAGGTTCCGCCGACGTTGCTGCACGGCGATCCCCACATCGGGCAGACCTACGTCACCAGCGCCGGCCGCATGGGCTTCGTGGACTGGCAGGTCGTCATGCGAGGTGGGTGGGCACACGATTTCGCCTACACCGTCAACTCCGGATGCGAGCCGGAAGACCGCCGGGTGTGGGACAAGGACCTGCTCGCGGCGTATCTGGACGAACTGGGGGAGGCCGGTGGTAAGCCACCGGCCTTCGACGACGCCTGGTTGCTCTACCGCCAGCAGTCGATGTTCGCCTACGCCGCATGGGCTTTCACCATCGGACGCGCGAGTTACCAGCCCAAGATGCAGTCGAACGAAACCTGCCTGACGCTGTTACGGCGCATCACCACCGCCATCGACGACAACGATTCCCTGGGCGCCCTCGGCGTCTGACGCACCAACGCTGTACCACGAATGATCATCGTGCTGCCGATGGTCGCCCCGGCCAGGGTCGTCCGGGTGCGGCCAGCGCAGCCTTCGACGCGCGCGATATCCCCTCACGCAGTTCGACACGGCGCGCGATACGACAACTGGAGTGGTTGATGACTACGTCGCAGTTCCCGACCCGCCCGACGATGTGTCCCGTTGCCCACGGCTCGCCGACGAGTTCCGACGGTCCGCGCGTCCCGTTGTACACCCCGGATTTCTCCGACGACCCGCATCGGGTCTACCGCGAAATGCGCAGCAGATACGGCTCACTCGCACCCGTCGAGCTGGCGCCGGGCGTGCCGGCAACCCTGGTGATCGGCTATCGCACGGCGGTGCGCATCCTGAACGATCCCGAACACTTTCCCGCGGACCCGCGCGTGTGGCAGCAGACGGTGCCGTCGGACTGCCCGATCCTCCCGCTGCTGGAATGGCGTCCGATGGCCAGCCGAAGTTCCGGCGCCGATTTCCACCGCTACCGTGAGGCCATCACCGCCGGTATCGACGCGGTCGATCTGCACTCGCTGCGCGCGGCGGTCGAAAAGGCCACGCTTCCCCTGATCAACAGCTTCTGCCAGGACGGCCAGGCGGAACTGATCACCCAGTACATCTACCCCCTCGCGTTCGAGCTCGTGAACGTCATGCTCGGATGCCCACCGGAGATCGGCGCACAGGTCGCGGCCGGTACGGCGAAGCTGCTCGAAGGCGTCGACGCCGAACAGGGCAACCGCATCCTCGGCGAGGCGCTGATGAGTCTGGTACGCCTCAAACGAGCCACGCCGAGCAACGACATCACCTCGGTCCTACAGCAACATCCGGCCGGCCTCGACGACACCGAGGTCTCGCATCACGTCTCCCAGATCTACGGCACCGGAATCGAATTCGAGCTGAACCTGATCGCCAACACCTTGCTGCTGGTACTCACCGACGACCGTTTCGGCGGCAGTGTGCTCGGCGGAAATCTCTCCTCCCGCGACGCGGTGGACGAGGTGCTGTTCAACGACCCGCCGCTGGCGAACCTGCTGATCACCTACCCCCGCCAGCCGATGCTGATCGACGACGTCTGGCTCCCCGCCAATCAACCGGTCGTGATCAGTATGTCGGCCTGCAACAACGATCCCGTGATTCGCAGCGACGATATGACCGGCAACCGGTCGCACCTGGCCTGGGGCATCGGCCCCCACGCGTGCCCCGCCCAGTCGATCGCGTACCTGATCGCCCAGGAAGCGATCGACCAACTCCTCGACGCCCTGCCCGAAATCGAGCTCGCCACCGACGCCCCGAGCTGGCGCCCCGGCCCGTTCCACCGAGCATTGACGGCCTTGCCGGTGACATTTCCCCGCACCGAGCCGCTGAATTTGAACAACAAGCCTGCAATGCCGGGGTGAGACTCGCACAGTGACGCTCCTCGGCGTTTTCGGCCGAGGAGCGCACTACCCACTGTTATTCGGACATGGAGTCCACGGCCTTGCCGATTCGACCGAGACTGGTCGCGTACCGTTCGTCGACACTCGTTCGCGCGCTGACGATCTCGACGAGCGCGGGCCCGGTCTGCCAGCCTTCGTTCGCCTGCCGCGCCGGTTCGATCTCGTCGAATTGTTGCTCGACCCGGGTGCGGGATTCGTTGCTGTTGGTGGAGATGTCCACCCCGGCCTGTTGCGCCGTCGCGGGGTCGATGCAGACGTCTGTCATGGTGAGGTCCTGTCAGAAGAACGCTTCGCACGGATGGTAGCGAGGCGAGATCGGTTCATCGGTATTCGGTTGCAGCAGTGCCGATCCCACGACCAATGCGTAACCGATGCTGATGATCACCGCCGAGGCCGCGACAACGATCCCGAGGACCTTCGCCGGCGTCGAGGAGAAACGCGTGGCGGACACGAGGAACACCACTGCCGCCGCGGCAGCACAGATCAACAGAACTGTCGCGGCCCAGCTCGAAGCGGTGGCGGCCGTCGGAACGGGAATGGTTCGCGCACAATGCGATTCGAGAAGGGCATCGGACCGCTCATCCAGCTTGTGATCGGCAACCGCAAGGAGGAGAACGGCAGATGCGAAGCAGGCGAGGAACAGTGCGGCTGACACGATCGTGGGGCGTTTCAACTACCAGGTCTCCTTCGGCCGAGTGATCCGGACGTTCTGTGTCCGCCGTCCTGATTCGAGAATCCGATCCGGTCGGTCAGGCTGAAATCCTTCCCGTTGGTGGTGTGCTGGGAATAGAGGATGTCACCGTTGGGAAGGACTGCGGTCACGACCGCCGTGTGGTGCGCTTCGCCCGCCTTGTAGTCGCCGACGTTCTGCGTGTGCTCCCAATACACGAGATCGCCGGGTTTCGCACCGGCGGTGCCGACCTCCTGCGCCCCGTTGTTCAGGAAGAAATTCTTCTGCTTCTCCGCATTGAACCAGGTATCGCTGTGACTCAGTCCCTGCAGGGAGCCAGGGCCCGGCGGATCGAAGTTGATTCCCGCCGCCCGGCTGCGGTTCCAGCCGTCGGAATCGGCGGTCAGGGTACCTTTGTAATCGAGACCGGCCGACGCGAGAGTGGTGGAAACGAAATTCGGGCAGCAGTTGTTCTGGAACTTGTCGATCGACGTATCGTTCGCGTGGTCGCGAGCTTGCGTCGATCGACAGCCGGCGAGTCCCACCATTCCTTCACCACATCGGCGGGCCGGCCCTGCGGCAGTGTCTCGCGAATGGCGTCGAGCGCGTCGGCTCACGCGTCGCACGCCACCCGGGGGCTACTTGCGGTGGCGACCGGTATACCCGTCGGTCGACGGAGAATCATGAGCCTCGTCCCGGTTGCCGTCGCCGCTCTCGACACCGGATCGATCACCAGGACCTTTGCCGATCCGGCGTGGCTTGGCGATGCGCCGGATTCCGGCGGCCGGGGCGCGTTCACCGGCTCGCTTCCGCCGCAATTCGTCGAGGTCGACGACGCTTGCGTCCTGGTCAGCAGGGCCCGGATGAACCGATGCGGGACCTTCATCGGCCACCGCGGGGCCGGTATCAGCCACTGCGGGACCATGCCACGCAGTACTCGCATCCGCCGGCCACGACCCGGTCTCCCGCTGCAATTCCGACCGCATGACGGGCCTGGTCGGCGCCGGATCGTTGACACGGGCGCCCTCTGAACGCCACGTCTTACGGGGAGGCTTGGCGTCCTCCGCCACCCGCCGGGGACGCCGCGGCAGCTGGACAACCTTCGGTGCCCCCGCCCTGGTTGTCTTCGGCGCGGATCGTGATTCCGGTACTTCCTGGTCAGACATCGAACTACCGGGCGGCGAGCGCCGCTGCCCCGGTTGCGGCGCCGGTCGGGTCGCCGAGTCGATGTCCACTGCTGTGGCTGATGGTGGTGCTCACATTCCTATTGTCGCAGAGCGCCGCGGGCGGGAGCGAGGTCGGTGCGGCCGGGCGCGTGTCCTCTTGGATGAGGCTTCGGCCGAGGTATCGCGGACACAGTCTGCGCACGGTGGACTTCACGGGGCGATGGACGGAGAGTCCGAGTTATCCGACGCAGTACGCAGGGGGAGCTGGACTCCAGCTGCCGATGCAGCCCGCGCCGATGTAGGCGAGCAGATCTATCACGGTCGAACCGGTGTGCAGGACGACAGACTCGTTCGCGGTTATCTGGTCAGTGTTGCTGTACTCCAACGGGATTCCGGTCCCAGCGGCGGCGATGCCGGCCGGGGCGATACCGAGGGCGGCGACTGTGACGGCGAGGACGGCAAGCCGTTTCATGAGGGTTCCTCTCGAACAACTGCAACAGGTTTCAGTGTTCGAGCCAGCATAGTGTGAAGTGTTGGTGTTTCGGAGTGAAACGGCAGGGTTTGCCGAGCGCTTCGAAGGACGTCGCTCTGGCTGTGGCGCGCGCAGCGTCCCGGCATCGACTGTCGATACGCGTGTCATAGAGGCGCTGGCTCCTCAGTGGGTATAGGGAATATGTCCTGACTCGGCGAAGTACCTGACGACCTTTAGAACGAACTCTCGGCTATAGCTCTCGGGATAGAAGCGTCGCACCGCCTTTTCGAACTCCGAAAGCGGTGCCCAGTCGTCTGAGATGCCGTGAAGTAGAAAGTGCTCCATCACGGGATTCATGACTTTTCGAAGCTGTCCCAGCGTGCAAGGTCCTCCAGAATAGGCCCCGAAGCCGGCACGCGATACCACCACCATTTCCGCTCGCTCGGTTCAACGTTCGCAACTGCAGACATGCGTTTTCCTGCGGTAGGGTCACACTGATTCGATGGTATACGAATCAATGGGCCATTACTTCCACGGCGGCGAGAGCGTTTTCTATCTCGTGCTCGTCGTAGCCGGTTCGATACCTGCCCTCTAAAGGCCCGAGGTGCTGCCATGCTATGCGGAGCGATGTCAGCCAAATATTCACGATGCTTTCAGGGATAGTCCTGGTGATCGGCGCTCCAGGATCGTTTAGCTCCGCGGACCGCCGTTTCGCATTCAGCTCCGCTGCTGTGTGGTTGTCGATCTCTCGAATCGTCAACTGTACCTGTTTCGGTTCTTCCAATTCGCGAGAAACCGAATACATGAGATTTTTGAGGAATTGCTTTGTATCAGCGGTCCATCCGATGGCTTGAAGCTCGTCCTGTGCGACGTTCGAAAGTTCGTACGTCAGCTGCCGTGCAACGCCGAAGTCCGTTGCACTCAGAGGGAACGTCCGCTCGGCTTTCTGGTGCCTCATATGTCCTCCGCGCATAGGTGTTGGTTACCTGAGTTCGTGTTCGAAATAGTCGTGCCCATCTTTTGGAGTATAGACCGATCCGCCATTGCCGTTTTCGATGACAACTGCGCCGGTCGCCGGATCCCAATAGGCGATCCGCCCGTTGGACAGATATCTTGTTTCCTCGTTCGGAAGTTCGTTGTTCAGCACCTTTTCGACATAATCGGCGAGATTCTCGGGAGCCACGCCCTTGACGAAATGATCGCCGGTTCCTTGTTGCCCTCGGCCATTTGCGTGTTCAGCGATGTTCTTGGCGATCTCTCGGGTTGGATCGTCGATCGTGGAGCCGGATCCGTCACCGTGATCGTCGATGATGACTTTCATGGCGATGATGGCGGCGAGTTTGGCGGCGTCTTTTTCGAGTTCGTTGACAGGGACGGCTTCGAAGGCTTTGACGGTAGCGACGGCGCCGACGGCGAGGGTGGTGACGCCGAGGATCTCGACGAGGGCGCTGGACGAGAAGGCTTCTTGGATGGCTCCGATGGTGGCGGTGACGGCCGCCGCTATGCCTTCTCCGGCAGCTTCGACACTCATGCCGACGGTGAAGATGGCGAGGGCTATCCCGGCGACGGCGGCTGCGGCGATGCCTGCTTCGAGCCAGTTGATTTTGTTGGCGGTGTCGTGACCGAAGGAGACGGTGGCGTCGTGGTATTGGCCGGCGGCTGTGGCGATGCTCTGGGCGCCGGTGGCGACGTTGTCGGCGCTGGTTTTGAGGGTCGCGAAGTGATCTTGGATGAGTTGCCGATTGGTGGCGTCGTCCATGCCGTCGAACGTGGCGGAGATGGTGGCGATGTCGGCTGCGGCGTTGGTGAGGCTCTGGTGGGTGGCGAAGGTGCGCCAGGCGGTGTGCGCTCTGTCGAGTTTGGCGACGTCGGCATTCGGGAGTTTGCCGAATTTGTTGGCAACCTCGAGGACGAGTTTGTCGAAGAATGCTTTCACGCCGCCGTGGTCGTCGAATCCGCGTCCGCCGTTTGCAGGGACCGAGGTGGGCAGGCTGACGGTGTAGTCGCCTACTTGACGGGTGTCGGGTCGCGGCGGGTTGGATTTGTTGGAATTGCCCCAGTGGAAGCCCTGGGCGTAGAGCACGGCACCGTAGTTGGTGAGGGCGTTGGCGAGGCTGGCGGAGGCTTGCAGGGTGTGGTGTGCGGCTTGGTCGTAGGACTGGCCCCACTGTTTGCACCCGTTCGCGTCGCCGGACATTCCATTACAGTCGTCTTTGACGGCGTCGTGGACGGGTTTGTCTGCTCTGCGTAGTTCTGTTGCGAGGTCCTGGCATTTCTTGGCGGCCTCGTAGTAAGTCTGCCAGTCGATATTCATCTACTGCCCGCTCTGCAGCATGCGCCGATTGAGTTCCAGCGCGCGGGTGTAGCCGGTATGGGCCTGTTTTGCGGCGTCGCTCATCTCGCGGACACCGTCTACGAGTTCTTTTGCGCCGCTGATCCATTCGCGGTGAGCATCGTCGTAGGCCTGGGCGGCGACGCCCTCCCAGCCGGAGCCTTGCAATGATGCAACGCGCTGTTCGATATCGGTGAGGTGGTCGCCGATGAAGCCGGCGAGTCCGGCCAGGCGGGTGACGATCTGGTCGAGGTGATCGAGGTCGACCGAGAATTGCGACGCCACGGCTATGACCAGTTCAATGTCGGGATGCCCAGTGCCGCAGCGCTATCCGCATCCACCGACTGGAACGTCTCGGCAGTAACGCCCAGCTTCTCCGCCATTGTCGCCAAAGCGGCGAAGATCTGGCGACCACCGTCGTGGACCTCGGTCCAACCTTCTGAGAACTCGTCGGCGTAGTCGCCTGTCCAGCCGCCGTTGAGCAACTCCGCGACGTCCTTGGCAGCGGAATCCAGAGCGCCGGAAAGTGTTTCGGCCAAGCCACGGATGTAGATCCCGACGTCGCGGACCTGTTCTGGGACGACTGAAAACGGCTGACCAGGCGCTGGAACGTTCCCCCCATTATCACTCACATGGGGATGCTAAACGACGTCGTCGCCGACCGTCCATCGGAAGTTTGTGGGGGGCGACCTCACATCGCCGGCGGACGCGGGACGGAGACCGGAGCTTGGCGGATCGTCCGTGCGAGGTTTCGGACGTGCGGGTTCCGACAACGCCGCAACCGGACTTCGGTGAGCGGGACGCCGCAATTCATCCCACGAGGTCCCTGGCCATGCTTCTCGCACGTGATGTGCCGAGGCACGAACGGCAGAGTTTGCTCCGCCTGCTCGCGGTCCACGTCGACGCGCACTTGTCGCAGACGCATGCGAGGCCTGCCATGCGCAACCGTGTCCCGTTCGCTGGTCGGCCCGAGCGCAATGCGGCACCGAAGTCTTCTGCGGAGACAATCGGCTTCCCGTGCTTGTGCGCCGTCTTCGCTTTGCCGGACATCGTCGCCGGATCCGCGGCGACCAGCACGTCGACCGCCTTGGTCATGGACGGCGCGGGTGTCAGACCGTATTCCCGCGCGAGTTCCTCCAGTTCCTCACGTGGACGCCCGTCATCGCCGGTGAAGCACACAACGGTTCCCGCGCCTAGATCCACGACGACGGACTCTGCGCGGTGCTGGTGCGTTCGCGCGGTGACCACCTCGGCCGGAAGGTCCAGTAGTGCCGCGACTCTCAGAAGTCGGTCGATTTCGTCATCGGTGACGACGGAGTCTTCGAGTGCCGCTTCTATTGCGGCGTTGAGGAAGTGGGTGTGCGCAGCGTGTGCCGCGGCGTCGTCGAGCCCCAGGTCCGATGCGAGTCGTTGAAGTTCTGTCCGCTCCTCCGCGGTGAGCTGCAGATCGGCTAGAGCTTGGTCCAACAGAATCTCGTAGGGTGCAACGTCCGCAGCGGTGTGCAGGCCCTGACTGATGTCGGCGAGGAAGGGGAGCGGCTGGGCGATCGATTCACCGTCACGGGCACAGACCCTGGCACTGTGTGCCTCTCGATACCGGGTGGCGGCGGTGGGGGTCCCCGGCTCCGGGAAACGACCTGCGATGGCCTGCAGCAGACCCGCGGTGGCGCGCGCGTCCCCCAGCGCCCGGTGCTGGTTCTCGTGCTGGACATCGTGTTCGACACAAGCGACTGCCAGCTTGGAGCGGGTCACCGCCAACGTGTCCAGACCCGAGCCCCACTGGACGTCGATGCCTGACCGCTCCATTTCGAAACCCACCATTCGCGTGTCGAAGGGCCGGTTGTGGGCGACGACGATTGCGCCGTCGAGGAGCTCCGCCACCGCGTGCGCGATCTCCCCGAATGTGGGTGCGCCGGCGACGTCGGCCGCTGTGAGACCGTGGATCCACGTGGGGCCGACATCGCGCATCGGGTTGACGACGGTATCGAAGGTATTGGTGACTGTGCCCGAATGATCGAGCGTGAGCACGGTGATCTCCACGACCCGGTCGGAGTGTCGGAGGCCGGTCGTCTCCACATCCATCACCGCGAAACGTGAGGCGGTGCCGAGAAGCGAAGCCAGTTGCGGCGCAAGGCCGGCCGCCGGTCGGATGCTCGTGGATGCGCCGGCTCCGGTGTCCAGGGGAGCCGGCTGGTGGTGAAGTGCCGGCGGTTGTAGTGCGTCGGTCCACAGGTGCCCGTCGAACCAACGATGGGGCGCTTTCTGCCAAGGGTCGGGATACCAGCCCGGGGCGTTGGAAACGGCGTCGGTCCAGCGGAATCCATCGAACCAACGCAGCGGCGCATGACGTGAGGGGTCTGGGTACCAGCCGGGTTGTGCGGCGAAGCCGTGGCTCATGGTCGACGACTCCTCTCGTCGCGACCCGCCGGCCGGACGCGGTCACTGAACTCTGCCGGGAAGATCGCAATCGCCGGATCGTTCAGGTCCTCCGGCATGATCCATGGTGTTTCCCCGGTCCTCGGATTGACCGTTCTGCGAAGCCGCTGCTCTTCGGTGAACAGCCAAGCGGTCCAGACGTTCCCGATGTAGTTGGCGACTGCCAGCGCGCGAAAGCGGGGCTCGTCCTGCGCGGCGGCCGCAAGTTCGGGTACCGGCTGGAAAACCGGCACGACCAACTTCGACCGCTGCCGCCGGGAGTAGTCATCGACGGCTCGGCAGATGCGTTCCTGATGAGCGGTGGTCGATTTGACCAGAACTTCGAAAAGTTCTACCTGAACGGCGTTTTCGAAGGGTGGCAGTGGTGTGGTTTCCTCGGTCAGGACCACCGATCGCTCACTGATCAACCACTGGACCTTCGAGTCATGGTCCGGATCGTCGTGTGGAATCACCACAGCGTTGGTGTTGCGAACGATGGTGGTGTCGGTGCGGCTGGTAAGCCACACCGCGGTAGCGTCAGCGGCGGGCTGTCTGTCGACAATGGCGAAGCCGAGCATCGGTCTCCGTTCGGGTCAGGTGATCTCCGGTTGGGCGCGCAGCACGCCGTCGAGCGCTGCGGCGTTGAGGGGAACTGTCAGCGTGAGGCCGAGTTCATCTGGACGCGTCGAAGTCGTCCGCAGCAGCCTTCCGCAATTCCTCGAGTTGCGACACCGACAAACGCCTGGCGGTGTCTGCGCGACCTCCGGCCACGAATTCGAGACTTATTGTTGGAGAATTTCTTTGGTGCTATCCGGCCGGGCTCCACACATCGGAATGGGGGGGCGACCTCGCCTTGCGATGTGAGGAAACGGTGGGTCTCGACATCGCCTCGGTCCTCGGCCAGCCGTGTGACGTCGCGCCACAGCTCCTTGAAGTTGTCCGGCCCCACCGGTATGGCCGCTGATACAGCGGAACGAGATACTGCGAGGTGCCCTCGAGTATCTTCTGCAGACTCGCTTCCTGTGCAGCGACCACGGTGGACATCTCCTTGTGAGTGCGGTCGTGGACAGCGCCAACGGGCCGGAAAGTGATGTGGGTGCTGCCCCACGCGGACATCGACTCTGGCGCATATCGTCGGCGGGTGCGAGGTTGTTTCACGATGGCCATGTTGTCGAACCTGTTGCGGCAAACAGAGATTGACCGCCCAGTATGTTTCGGCTCGCGTCGGTGAAGCGCGGCATTACTGCCTGCTGTCGAAGGTGGATCGAGGGAAGCGAGTTTGCGCGGGACGAGCACGCCACCCTTTTGACTACTCGTCGGTGGACAGGCCGGATTCATTGACGTATACGGAACCTCGGCAGGCGGTGTCGCTGCAGCTGGTTCGGGCGTGTCCGAGTCATCCTTGGGTTCGACCCATCGCGCAACCGCAGTTGCGCCGGCGGACAGTTGTCGTCGGCCCGAATTGGCAGCGGCAACCGTGCGATCTCGCGCTAGTGACAAAGCTTCGCGGATAGTGGCGTTGTCTGCGCCTCCCCAGCTGCCGAGTTGGAGTGCGCGGGCTTCGATGAACGAGTCCACCATGTGGCTCAGCAGATCTCGGGTTCTTCGTCAGCTTGCGACCAGGGGGTTGCCGATGCACCTCCGTTACGCGCAGCACCGTGTGGCGGTCGAGTACATCGTGCAATCGGCTTCCCAGGTGATGGTCAGCCTCAAGGTGTTCGTTGAGGGTCGCACGGGCGCTGGCCGCTGTTTGTTCGACGTATTCGCGCTCGGCGGGCCGAACGCGCTCCAGCCACAGGCGTTGCCACAAGTAGAGCGAATGCTGGGCGACGAGTAGTAGTTTCAGCGGTTCCTTCAGGCGTCCTTTGTGAATGGCCGATTCGAGCTGGTCGGCACGTTTGTCCGCCGCGTCGTCCGGGGTCAGCTGGCCGGTGAGCAGCAAGGCATGCCGGCGCAGTCGCTCGACTGCGACCTCCAGATCGGCGCCGAGTGCGTCGATACTCGACCAATCAGGGCTGCTGCACAGTGATATTCACGTGCCCGTCTATAACAACCCTGATTCCTCCAGCCCGGCACGCAGGCGTTGCTGATGCTCCGGCGGCCCCTGCCGGTATGGCATACGCAGCGCATCGGAGGAGATGACACCGAGCATTTTCATCGCGGCTTTGGCCTGAATGGCGCCTTGTGAGACGTGCATGATCGCATCGACGGCGGGGATGAGGCGCCGGTGGATCTCGCGTGCCCGAGGCAGGTCGCCGCGGTCGACGGCGGCGATCATTTCCGCGTAGAGATCGCCCGCGACGTGACCGACCACCGACACGATGCCGGTCGCGCCTTGAGCGAGGTGTGGCAGGTTGACGACGTCGTCGCCGGAATACCAGAGCAGGTCGGTCTGCGACATGAGCCTGCTGGCCTCGAAGAAATCGCCCTTGGCATCTTTGACGGCGCGCACGGCGGGAATGTCGGCCGCGCGGCGAATGGTGTCGGTGCTCAGCGCCGTCCCGGTCCGGCCCGGGATGTCGTAGAGCATGACGGGCACACCGCCGCCGGCCTCGGCGACCAGACGGAAGTGTTCGAGGATGCAGTCCTGCGGCGGCTTGTTGTAGTACGGCGTGACGACAAGGAGAGAATCCGCTCCGCAGGCGACCATCTCGCGCGCCGCGCGAGTGGAATGCTCGGTGTCGTTGGTGCCGCAGCCGGCCATCACCTGGACGCGGTCGCCTACGGCCTCGACCACCGCCCGCACGCAGGCATAGTCCTCGCCGTCGGTGGTGGTCGCGGACTCACCCGTGGTCCCGTTGACCAGCAATCCGTCATGGCCGTGGTCGGCGAGGTATACGGCGAGGTTCTGCAGGCCGTCGTAGTCGATCGAGCCGTCGGCGTGCATGGGGGTCACCATCGCCGTGATGACTCGGCCAAAGGGGGTCTCCACCATGATCATGAGATTACCTTCGCTCAGCACCTCACTACTGCCCTGGTCGAGCGCGGCGTACGTTGGTAGCTAGAGGTTTGCCTCATGCGACAACGATGGTGGATGTGGATTGCGGCGTTCCTGACGGCATTGGGGATGTGCGCTGTAATCGGCTGCGTCAGCGGCACCCGGCCCGAGCATGCCGCACCCGGCTCGGACACGTCCTCTCGGGTAGAAGGCCCGGGCACATCCCCCCAGGCAGGCGGCTCGGAAGCACCCTCCCAGGTAGGGGCCCCCGTGTTGGTCGTGAAGGTGGACAACAGTCCGCAGGCACGGCCACCGGTGGGCCTCGGAGCCGCCGATATGGTTTACGTCGAGCCAGTCGAGGGTGGTTTGAGCCGGTTGGCAGCGGTCTTCTCGACCAACAAACCCCCTGTGGTCGGACCTGTCCGAAGCGCGCGGGAAACGGATCTGACGCTGTTGGCCCAGTTCGGCAACCCGACGTTGGCATCCTCTGGTTCCGCACCCGAGCTGATTCCCGCCATCGACGGCTCGTCGCTCCAGAACGCCTCGGCCGATCGGCAACCCGCGGCGTACTTCCGCGACTACAGTCGCGAAGCGCCGCACAACATGTTCGTCCACCCCGATCAGTTGCCCGTAGGCGGCGGCTGGCCGCAAGCTTCGCAACTGCACTTTGGTCCTGCGCCTGCCGGCGGTCGGCCCACGCAACATGAGGAAACGCGATATTCGGGCGCGGTGATCGGTTTCGACTGGTCACCCGGCGACCACGGGTGGCTGGTGTCCATGGACGGTGATGCATACACAGATGCCGATACCGGACGGCTCACGGCGAGTACGGTCGTGCTGCAGAGTGTGCCGGTGCGGAACTCGGCCATCAGCGACGTGGCGGGCAGCGTCTCCCCCCTGGCGCAGACGACCGGTAGCGGTCAGGCACGCGTACTTCGCGACGGCCAAGAGTTCCCGGCCGTGTGGTCCCGGCCTTCCCCGGAGGCGGGCACAACGTATACAACCCCCACTGGTGCAGTCATCCCCTTCGCGCCGGGACAGGTCTGGACTGTTCTGGTTCCAGAGCAGCTCTGGTGAGTCTGTCCTCGCGGTATGACCGTTGATGCCGAATTCGGAGATGTCAGCGACGTACCGACCGCTGGGCCAGGGGAGTGGGGCGCCAAACGCTGCTCCAGCCGAGTACTGCGCTCGCCGTCGTCGATGTCCACCAGAACCCATCGGTTGATCTGCTTGGGTTCGGCGAAGTTGGTGGCCGGCGTGGCGGGCGCGTGCCATCGGGAAGCGCAGGCGCGATACCTGGGACCGCTGTGCGGATGGGGGACAACGTCACCCGACCGCGGAGCCTGCCTATCTACGGTTGGGAGTCATGATTGTGGTAGCCACCGCCGCGCCTGCTCTCGCGTGACTCGTTCGGAGTCGACGTACCACAATTTGTTGGTCCGGTCCCACCGCGCACGCAGCAGCCTTTTAGCCTCGTCCTTCTCGTCGTAGCCGACAGCGAGGTAAAGGCGCCCGTTCACCACGGTCCCCGGCACGACTTCCCTTTCATCGGGCCCTGCCCCACCGCTCGTCACCGGTGTTCTGAGCGTCTGCTGTCCGAAATCGGAGTTCGATGGGGCGGTGAAATTCCTTGCCGCTCGGTCTTTTCTGGCGCGCTCGATCACGGTGCCGACGCGCTCGCAGGCGCCCGGGTCGGTGAATCGCATCATCAGATCCGTGGGACCGCTGTTGGCCAGGAGGTTCAACGAACCGTGCCAGAGGATCTCGCGGTCGATGATGAGGACCTTCTCATGCATACGTTCCCGAAAATCGACCGCACATCCAGCCGAGCGCAGTTGTTCGATCCGCGCGCGGTGTCGTTCGGCAGCCGGGGGATCGCGCTGTTCCTCCACGCTCCGCGTGTACACGACGACCCGGACGCCGGCACCTGCCCGTTCGCCGAGTCGTTTCGACCATTTGTTCACCGGTACGGGATCGAGGAAGGGGCAATACAATTCGACACTCGTCACGGCGCGTGCGATATCCCATTCCACCGCCTTTTCGACTTCGTCCGCGGGAAAGAAGGCCGGTCGTCGTAGTTCTTCCTCGGACAGCTCGGACAATTGAGCCGCCTCGCGGATAGGTACGAGCTGGTCGGCGGACAGCACCTGTGCATGGTTTTCGAGGTGCTCGATCATCACACGGGCTTCGCTGTGCGCCGGAAGGTGCTGCCGTAGATGATCGACGTCGGCCACCACGATCAGGTGGTCCTGCGCCCGGCTGAGCGCCACATTCAACAGTCGGCAGGTCTGGGAGGACAAACCGGAGCCGGTGTAGAAGTATCCCGGATCGCTGCCTGCTCCCGCAGCCGTGTCGAATATGACGATCGGACGCTGGCTGCCCTGGAACCGATGGATCGTGTCCACCAATGCGTCGTAGTCGGTTCCGAACCGGTACTTCACACTGCTTTGCAGGGCTTTGACCTGTTTGCGGTACGGGGTGATCACCGCGAGCCGATCAGTGGGGCGCGAGCCGTGCGCGACCTCCGATTCCTGCCATTTCCGGCCGGGGAGCACACCCTCGTATTGCAGGCCACGAATGAGTTCGTGGATGACGGCCTCGTGCACGGTATTGGATTGGTTCTGGCGATTCGGGATCCGTTGTCGCGACGTGTCTATGAGTATCATCGGTGTTTCCACCAGCGGATTGGCGGGGATGCGGCTGGTGTTGTTTCGCCCGGTCCGCAGTGGCGCGTCGGGATACGCGACGGCGTTGACGAGGTCGCAGATCGGCTCACGCATGCGGTACTGAGTATCCAGCGCGACCAAGCGCGGATCGTCGCGCACGGTTCCGCTTTCGGTCACCAAGCCGGAGGCGCGAAATGGGTCGCGGGAACTCCACATTCGTGCGTGCGCGCGATCGTCGTCGCTTGCCTTCCGGTCGCTGTCGGCTTTGGTCACCGCCGGAAGCTGTCGGAAATCCCCCGCGATGACGACTCGTTCGCGTGCGAGAGCTGCCGCAAGCCATGCGGATGGCAAGTCGACCATGCCCGCCTCGTCGATGACGACCACATCGATGCGGTCCAGCAACCTCCGTGACTGGATGGCCTTGGCGATGGTGGTCCCCATGATGCGGCACCGGCCTCGGACGGCCTGCCGGATCTTGGCGCGCTGCTGATTCAATTCGTCGAGCTGTTTGCGCAACCCCTCGGCTCGGTCGACGAGTGTCGGATGCGGTTCGATGTTCTCGAGGATTGATGTCACTGCGGCGAGTTCATGCTCTGCCTTGTCGATCTCACCCGCGGATTGAGCGATTGCGTCCTCCGCCGCCTGCCGCTGCTGTGCGGCACGCTGCCGTTGGCCCTCGGCATCGGCCAGATCTCGCCGCAGTGCGGCGATTCGCCCTTCCTTCCGATCGGCGAACATCCCCCTAGGAGGAGTTACACGGATCAATTTCTCCTGAAACTTCTGGGCATCGGCATCCGCTTTCCGGTAATCTTGACCGGCTCGGATACGTTCAAGTTCGGCATCCTTCTTCGCAGAGCGCGCGTTGTGTAGGCGTTCCAACAGTGATCCGGCGTCGTCGTACAGCCGGAGTTGTGTCTGTGCTCGGGTCCACGCCTCGGTCGACTGGGCGATCGCCTCGTCGAGTTCGACGGTCACCCTGTCGATGACCTGCTCGGGATCGATCGACGATCCGTAGCGAGCACGAAGTGTGCCTACTTCGATGTCGCCGGCACGCTGAATCAGTCCGTCCGAGAATCCGGCTTCGTTGTTCAGCAGGTCGCAAATGCGCTCGAGGGCTTGGTCCACTGCTACTTTCGTGGGCGCCAGAAAGAGCACGGTGCGCCCCTGCCGGAAGTTCCCTTCGACGACATGGCCGACCACATCGGTCTTACCGGTGCCCGGCGGCCCCCACAGAAACAGGACCTCACTCGCCAACGATCGTTGCACTGCGATCCGCTGGCGCGAATTCAATTTCAGCGCTGGCCAATTCGCGACCCAGCGACTGGGGTTGTCATCGATTCCGCTTCTCGGTTCGCCGCGGCCGACGACCCATCCGGCAGTCTCGAGATGCAGCGCGTCGTCATCGGCCGCCGACTCGAGGCGTTCGATGGCTCTCGTGAACCCGGTCGAATCATCCTCCCGCAGTTGTACATTCAGCGGCACCGTTCCCAAGCTCTCAGCGGTCACGAGCCGAACGGTGCCGTCCGGCAATCGCGCGGCCTCGGCAGGCATCCATGAGCCGCGCGATGTCGACGGTCGAACGAGCACGGCCGCGGTATCCAGCGATCGGTGCCATTTCTTACAGGTGAACAGGTACTCGTACCGTTCGGCAGCCGAGGACACCACCCGTCCTGCCGACAGCGACACCTTGACGCCGTCGCGAGGTTCGGAGCGCCGTGCGGTCACGACCTCGAGTTCGACCGCCCGTAACAGTTCGTCGATCGGAAACGGGCGCTTGGACTCACTCACTTCTCCACCCCCGAAGGCTCGCCTACCGGTCCCGCCCTGCGTCACACCCGAGTGACAACCCTACTCCGGCCTTGCGGGCGTCGCATCCACAGCAGCACAGCAGGTTTCAGGCCGAACCCAGCGAGATGCGCTCCGATGGCAGTGCCATCGATCCGTCGTTGATCGGACGCCCGGCCGAGAAGATCTACCGACGATCTTGATTCCCATGCGCCCCAGCACGGCCGACTGTCCGTAGACGCGCTGATGTGAGTCTTCCGCGATCGTCGGTCGATGGTCTCCGTCCCTTGTATCCCTTATGATTTCGTACCGAGCCTGGCATTCGGCGTGAGGGGAAAAGGTGTCTGAGAATTCTGGGGAGGAGTTGGCCGGGCGCGTGTCGTTGTCGGCGGCTGTGGATGCGTTGCGAGCCGAGCTGGCCCGCGCCTGGGAGGGGGCGCAGTCGGAGACTGTGCGGTTCAAACCGACGGCGGTGGAGCTGACGCTGCAGGTCGCAGTGACATCGGCGGGTAAGGCGCACGGCGGAATCAAATGGTGGCTGGTCGATGCGGGCGCGGAGGCGTCGCGGCAGTCGGTGGCTACCCAGACTGTGAAGATGACCCTCGAGCCGGTCGTGTTCACCGAGAAAGGGGAGCCCGTGACCGAGGTGTATATCGACTCGGTGCGCGATAGGTCGCCCTTGCATTCGACCGATCCACGATAGCGGGGCACCGGCGACGTGCTGGCTGTCGATCGAGCAGTTCTGATCTGCTACTACAAGGGTCGTCAAGCGCATTCGGCGTCGGGCTTTCGCCTCGATGGTCAGTTCGTCCTGACGGCAGATCACTGTGCGGAAGGCGAGGACTACCGCGTGCTGATCGACGGTCGAAATGTATCGGCAAGGGTGTATCTGCGGACCGGCCGCCGGGATGTGGATCTGGCGATCCTGAAGATCGATGACGACCACCACATCGAGCGCGCATCATGTGCGCGGATACGCACATCCCACGCGTCACAACTCCGCGATTGCTGCGTATTGGCCTTCCCGGACTGGAAAAAGAATCGGCGTGCTCAGCTCGACGGCTATGTCCCGACGGGTGAGGCCGCCGCATTACCTGGCCTGGATGCGACAGCCGGCACCTCCCAGCTGGCATTCAAATGCCTGACACCGCCGCCGGCGTCTGCCGCCAGGTTGGCGGAAATTACCGGCGACGAAACGAGGAAGTTCTCGACCCAGTGGCGTGGTGCATCCGGTGGGGCGATCGTGCACGGCGGGCACGTTATTGGTGTGCTCAGCAATCATGCACTGCCGGAAGGGGATTCATCACTGGCCTTCACTCCAATGGCGGGCATCGACGGCCTAAGACCGTCTGAGCGTGACAAGTTTCTGGCTGCGCTTGGCAGTGCTACCACTGCGGATTGGCCAGTCGTGCCCAAGGATTCGGCACAGCATGCCGTGGGTGCTGTTGTGTCGGCGCCCGATTCGTTGGCGTCTACTGATCCTCGTCCCAGTGCCGAAGCTGAGTCGCTGTTCCGCGGCGGGGTGCTTTTCGCAGACCAAGGCGATTCGGTTCAGGCCGAGAACTTGTGGCGTTGTGCTGCCGAACAAGGGCACGCGGGCGCAATGAACAACCTCGGCAATCTCCTGTATGTGCGGCGCAGACTTCATGAGGCGCATGAGCAGTATCGCAAGGCGGCCGAGCGAGGAAACCCCGAAGCGATGGGAAACCTGGCAGGACTGCTGCACAAGGTCCGACACGATCGGGAGGCCGAAAGATGGTGGCGGGCCGCCGCAGCAGCCGGCAGTGGTGATGCGGTGTTCAACCTCGCTGTCTTTCTGGACAAGACACAGCGTTTCGACGAAGCCATGAACTGGTATCGGCAAGCGGCTGAGATGGGCCAACGCGATGCTATGCATAATCTGGCGATTCGACTGCGCCACCGGGGGAGTTCGGATGAGGCCGCGGACTGGTGGCAGCGCGCGGGGCACAAGAAGGCGCAGGGGCCCCACGAGCGGCTGCGTGATCCGGTCTCACGGGTGCCTTCGCGCTGACACGTGACTCACTCGCTTGTGGTATTGCGCTCCAGCGCACAACTCTTTCGATAGTCTATGGCTTTGGCCAGCTCGGTGAATTCGAGAAGCCGGACATCGGTCAAATCTTCGAGGTGCGCACGAACTTCGGCGGGAGTGGCGTAAAAGAATTCGCGGCGCTGGTTGACCCGATTGACACGTCTGTCCGCGAGTCGTCGATGTAGTTCCGCTTCGATATCGGCTGCCTTGTCGCTGTGCAGTGCGACATGAACGTCGAACGGAAACGGTACGGCGGTATTGCTCAGCTCGCGGATACGGTCCTGCCAATGGTATCGGCGGGTGAAGCCGATTTGGACCATCGGTCGGTCCTCGCCGAATGCGCCGATATTGGAGATGACGTACAGGTATCCTGCCGCCGTGTGCATGGACTGGTAGACCGTCCGTTGCCTACGGAAATCCAGCTCCTTCAGTTTGTCGCGCACCTCCTCGGCGTCTGATGAGTCTTCCTTGCCAGCGAGCTCGTACTCGGCGAGGACACCTCGGTACCGCTTCATCTCTCGGTCGATTCTGGTCCGCTCACGGGCCATTTCCTGCTGTGCTTTGCGTTCCTCGCGTTGGCGGTCTCGCTCTTCATGCTCCAGTTGCTTCTGGTATGCGACTTCCTCGAGGTGCGTCGCTGTCAATTCCAGCTCGCGACGGCGGAGTCTGTGGTACTCGGGCGCAATGCACAGATCCATGGTGCGGCCCAATCGGTCGATGGTGGAAGCCGCCTTGTCGAGCCGCTTCAACGCTGTGGGCAGCTTGTAGGGCTTGAGATCACGGACGAGATTGTCCGCTTCGGCGTTGTAGGCACGCAGCATCAGTTTCGAGTATTCCTTCACCATGCGACGACCTTCGGTGACCGAGTCCCGAACGATCCAGGGGGTTGATGCCACAATGGCACGGCCGTCCTGGCGAGCCATGGCCTTGATCTGTCGTTGCAGATCTTCCAGCTCCGCGCGATGATGCACCGAGTTCGAGAGCGGGTGGTGGTATTCGTAGATGCCGATTTCCTGTAGCATCTGCTCGTCTCGGGTGTTGACAATCTCTGCGCGGAGTTCGTCCAGGTGTGCCTGCTCTGTGGTGATCTGTGCCGCTAGCTGATCGCGCAGCTGCCGCATCGCTGCGATCTCCAGGCCGCCAGTTCGTTCCAATTGTTCACGTAACCTGTGATTTTCGACCTGCAGATCGGAGAGTTCCTGGGACTGCTGCCTCGCGTATGCGCGCGCACCGAAGAGCGGCACCCTCAAGTCCTGCGTTGCTCGTTGCTCGGTTTGCCCACCAGCGCCAGTAACGACAGGTCGGCGATCGGCGGTCCACTCCGCGCCGTTCCAGTACCTGATGAACCGGTTGTCGTTGGGGTCGGGATACCAGTCCGCCGGCGGCATCGAGTTCATGATCCCCCTACCCTGTCGATGGTAGTTCGGCTCGGAGCGAGCTGAGCGTTCTGCTGGACCATTGTAGCTCCGAGGGCCGAAATAAGTTGGTCGACAACTGGATTCACCGTGCTCGTGCTGACTTCGGTCGACCTGCACCGTTCGATATCGATGAAATCAACTCCGTCCTCGCGGTGCGCGCAAAGGAGCGTCCAGTCCGGATGACGACGACAGCCCCTGGTGCGAGCCACGCCCGGTCACCTCCCATGGCGAGGAGCTGACCGGCGCGCGCGAAAGAGCTTGCTGCCGAGACTCCAGCGGACCTGCGCCAGCGCAGCCGGGTCTGCGTGCATCCTGGATGACATGGTCTTCGCTCTGACCGGCTTCCAGGGGTTCGT
>NZ_BAFW01000371.1 GCF_000308535.1 Nocardia cerradoensis NBRC 101014
AACAGCCCCGGCCGACGAACCGGCCGGGGAACCGCCACAACAGATTTCGAAGGAGACCACCATGTCCGCCACCCTCGCCCTGACCGCCCAGGACCAACTCACCGTGCGCACCGCCGCCTACGGCGCGGTCTCGCTGCTGGCCGCCGGATCGAACAAGCCCCATAAGGCAGCCACCGCGGGATCGACAGCGCTGCTGTCGGCGACCGGCACGGTCGGACACGTCCTCGCGGCAAAGTCCAGGGACATCAAGCTGGCTGGGAAGTCCGTCGCCGAACTCGCCGATCAGGTCCTGCCCGCCCTCACGGCCGCGGTCACCCTGCTCGAACAGACCGATCCCGCCGAGGCCGACAACTTCCGCACCACCGTGCGGGTCGCGATCGAGGCCGCCACAACCGAGGTCCGCCCCGGCCCCGTCACGACCGAGATGATCCGCAAGATCACCGCCGCCATGCACACGGCGTAAGTCGCCAGAGCAGGCACGAGGCCGCCAGTCAGCGCGAGGCCGGCGGCCCTGTGCGATGTCTGTGTCGGTGCCTGAGCGCACTCTGGAGCCTATGAGCGATTACGACGCCGAGAACGCCGCCAGTATCGAGGCCGCCCAGGCGGCAGGGTGGCCGGAGCTCACCGGTGCGCCGAAGCAGATCCCGTGGGCGAACACCGTGCGGGCGAACAAGATCCGCGAACTGGAGGCCTCGGACCTGCCCGAGGCGGACAAGCCCTTGTGGCGTGACGCGATGCTGCGCGAGACCCGCGCCGGCGAGTGGATCGACTACCGCCATCAACCGTGGGCCGCACCGGCTCTGGTGAACTTCACCGACGCCGAACGCACGAGCATCCTCGGGCTCTGACCCCCGGGTCCCGCTAGCCTCCGGATCAGTCCGGAGGTCTCTGCCGAGCGAGGGACTTGCACCCCCATCTCCGGCAGCGATCAGCCGTGCATGACAACCTCGACACGGGAAGCGTCGGGGAAGTGGGCACTGAGCGTGGTCAGCTCGATCGTGATCCGCCCCGGGCCGGGGGCGAAGGATATCGAGTTGGTCTCGTTGTGGAACATGTGCCGGGAGACGCTACCCACCCCGCCGCTGTCCAGATTGCGCCAGTTGACGACCGCGACCAGCGACGACCCGCATCCGGCGCTGCCGGTGCCGGCGATGTCGTCGGTCTGGTAGCCGATGGAGACCTGGTTGCTGTCATCGAAGATGTTGGCCTTGGCGTTGATGGTCGTCGCGCACGGGCCGCCATCGAACTGTGCAGTCAGTGTCGGCATACCGGTGTGCGACTCGGCTGAGGCCGGCGCGGCCTGACACAGAAGCGCGCTACCGACGGCAGCGAGGAGGGAAACAAAGGCAGGAGCGTGCATGGTGTCCTCTCGCAGTTCAGGCACTACACGCTATCGACACGCGGGTTCAGGTTCCATCGACCGCGCCGCCCCCGAGTCGATTCCGCCCCAAGGAGTTCGGTGCGGAGTCGACTGATCATTCGGGCCGCCGTCTGCCCCGCGGGTCTGTTTCCGGTACTCCGGAACGGGAATTCGTCGCTATGTCGCCCGGTTGCCGCGGATTTCTCGTCGCGCCGACGACTTGGGAGTGTCTTCGGCGCGGCGGCCCGGCAGGGCCGGAAGGAGTCTGGGACGGATGCAGACGGCGACGTACCTGTCGATCGGCGGGCTCCTGGTGGTGGGCGGGGCGGTCCTGGCATTCCTCGCGGCGATCCGCGTGGCCCTGGAGCCTCGCCGGCTCTCGACGGGATTCGTTCTGCTGGCGGCGGTCACCCTGCTGGGCGTCGGCGGCGCGAGCGCGGTCGTCGGACTCGGCCCCGACGCGCCTTCGTCGTTCGGGCTGGTCGTGGTATTCACGGCTCCGTTCGCCGTGGCCGGTATCGCGTTGCTGGTCAACGGAATCGAGCTGCTGTCACGGGAGGGGTTCGCGGCGACCACCGCGTTGCCGGTCGTGCTCGGGGCCGGCCTGATCGGCGCGGTGGCCGTGGTCGTCACGGTCGCGTCCGGTCCGACGATGCCGAGCTGGGCCATCGCGTCCACGGTTCTGGTCGCCGCGGTCGCGGTGTATTTCGTGGCGCATCTGATCGCGTTCGGCGGCTACGCACTGATCTACGGCAGCCTGGCGGCTCGCCCCGAAGCCGATGCCGTCGTGATTCTCGGCTGCGGCCTGAATCGCAGATCCGTCACGCCCCTGCTGGCCGCCCGGCTGGACCGCGGCATCGACGCCTACCGCACAGCGCTGCGGTCCGGACGCCGGCCGGTCCTGGTCACCTGCGGTGGACAGGGTCCCGACGAGGCGACGACCGAAGCCGACGCGATGGCGCGTTACCTCACCGCCCGCGGCGTCTCCGGACACGCCATCGTCCGAGAACGGCACTCGCGCAACACCGCCGAGAATCTGCGCAACTGCCTGCGGGAACTGAACCGGCGCGGTATCGATCCGGAGCAGCTCCGAATCACGGTGGTAACCAGCAACTTTCACGTTCTGCGGACAGCCGGGCTGACCCGCCGCCTCGGTATCGATGCCCAGGTCCTGGGGTCTCGGACCGCCGCCTATTTCCTGCCCGCCGCCTTCCTGCGCGAATTCGTCGCGGTCTTGGCGACCCATTACCGGCGCAGCCACATCACGGTCGCGGTGTCACTTCTGGTCGTCCTGCTGGCCGTGATGGCCCTGCCCTGAACGCAGGACCGTGCTTCACCCCGGGCCGGCGATCCGATCACGGCCGCGGCGGCAGATCTCGTGCGGTGGGGGCGGCCTTACGTTCGTCGTGGTTGCCTCCCTTGTTGCCTACGCCGCCTCATCTCCGCCCGGCAGCGTTTCGACGACGGGCAATGGTCGCCGGCATATCTCGCGGGCCTCGTCAGCGGAGAGACCGAACATCCGCAGCAAGTCTTCGGTGACCTGATCGGCGGCTTCGGCGTCATCGCGTTCGGGATGTTCGTGTAGTAGTTGGCCCAGGCACAACGCGGCCCCGGTGACGACGGTCATGGCCAGTTCGACATCGTGTGTGTGAAATCGGCCGGCTCGGGTGGCGGCCTCGATGTCACGGCGAGCACGTGGCGCCAAGCCCTTCTCCGACACCGCCAGACTCATCCCGCTGTTGAGCAGGACTTTGCTCAGGGTGGGATTTCTGCGGTGCAACCGGCCGGTCAGCCGGAAGCCTTGGGCAAATACCTGGGCCGGGTCCTCGATGTCTTCGGTGAGCGCGTCGAGGGTCGCGCCGAGGATGTCGAGCACCTCTTCGACGGCGGCGGCGAACAGTTCGTCGCGGGTCTGAAAGTGGTTGTAGAACGACCCCATCCCGACATCGGCCGCCTGAGTGATATCCGAGATCGGGACGTTCATCCTGCCTCGAGCGATGAACATCTGCGCCGCGCCGACGAGTGCGGCGCGGGTGCGTGCCTTGCGTCTCTGCAGGCGGTTCGGGCCCTGGACTGTCCGCTCGGCCATCCTGTTCGCCTCCTCTGATTCCGCCCGATCCTACCTCGCGTTGTCAGTTGTGAGGAAATGTTCAGATAGGTCTTGACTGAGAACTTCCTCGTAAGTGAGGATATGTTCAGATATACCGAAGGGAGCGGTCGATGAACGACCCGCACGACCCCCATGCGGATCTGCACAGCGAGCATGGCGCCGTCGTCGGCGAACATCCGGGGCGCGCGCTGAATCCGATCGTCAAGGTGTACGACCTCGCATGGCTGGAATTCGAAAAGCGCGATCTTGTCGGTGCCGAAAAGTTCGCCACCGCTTTCGGTTTCACGACCATCATGCGAGCCCCGGACGAGCTGCACCTGCGCGGCGTGGACGCCGGTTCACCGTGTGTGATCATTCGCCGCGGCGCGCGCTCCCGATTCGTCGGTCCGGCCTTTTCGGTGGCCGACCGGAACGATCTGGCACGGTTTTCGGCTGCGACCGGCGCGGCGGCATCCCCGCTGCCGGAAAGCCTCGGCGGCGTGCGGGTCGATGTCGCAGATCCCAGCGGACTGCGAGTCCGACTCGTCTCCGACACCCATGTTCACGCTGAGTTGCCGGCGCAACCACCCCACACCCTCAACGTCGGCCGTGCACTCGCCCGCGCCAATCGCACACAGCGACCACCGCGAGAACCATCGCGGGTGCAGCGCCTGGGCCACGTCGTAGTTCAGACGACCACGTACCGCCGGACCTTGGACTGGTATCTGCAATACCTGGGCATGATCGTCAGCGATTTCCAGTATTACCGCGGTCAGCGTGACCGCGGGCCGGTCATGAGCTTCATCCGTTGCGACCGCGGCCGCACTCCCGCCGACCACCACACGCTGGCTCTGGTACTGGGGCCGAGGAATCGGTATGTCCACTCGGCCTACCAGGTCGCCGATCTCGATGCCCTCGCCGCGGGCGGGGAATACCTCCGTGACAGCGGTTACCGCAGATCCTGGGGCATCGGACGTCATATTCAGGGCAGCCAGCTGTTCGACTACTGGCGCGATCCGGACGGATTCCTTGTCGAACACTTCACCGACGGGGACATGTTCGACTGCACGGTCGAACCGGGCTGGGCACCCATGACCGCCTCGGGCCTTGCTCAGTGGGGCCCGCCCGTCAGCAGAGACTTCCTCGGGATCAGTCCCAGCCGAGAAATGCTGCGGGAGGCGCGGGCTGCGCTCGGCGCCTTGCGCGATGACAACGAATTCGATCTCCGCCGCCTGCGCGGCCTGGTGAAAGTGGCCTCTTCATGAGTATTTCCGTTCTTCGCACCACCGATGGCTGGTGGGTGTCGACACCTGCCGGCGTAGCCCGGGTGGACACGACCGCGACATCCACCGGGGAGCTGTTGGCCGATCGGGCGGCGTTGGCGGCAGCGTCGGCGAGCACTCGACTCGTACCTGCCGACAGTCTGTCGCTGGTATCGCCGGTGACCGCACCGTGCCGGGTGGTGGCTCAGATGACCAATTTCGCTTCTCACGTCACCGACGCGGGCGGAGACCCGGACACCGTGCCCCTGACGTTCTTCCGGAAGTCCTCCGGTTCGATCAGCGGTCCGTTCGACGAGGTCATCCGGCCCGCTCATGTCCGGCTGCTGGACTACGAGGTCGAAATCGGTCTCGTATTCGGCAGGGACATGCCGGTGGGCACCACCATCACCGCTGAGAATCTCGCCGACTACGTCGCAGGTCTGGTGGTCACCAACGACATTTCGGCTCGCGATGTGCAGCTACCGAAAACCCAGTTCTACGAGGGCAAGTCCTATCCCACCTTCACCCCGGTCGGCCCGGCGCTGGTGTTACTGGATGCTGATGAGCTGCAACGGTTTACCGAACTGCGGCTGCGGCTGTCGGTCAACGGCGAAATCCGCCAGGACATGACCGTGGCGGACATGATCTACCACCCGGTGCAGACTTTGCAGGCGCTGACCAGATTCCAGCACATCGCCCCCGGTGATCTGTTGCTCACCGGAACGCCGGTCGGCACCGCGATCAGTGCCCCGCCCAAACCGGTCGAGATCATCGGTTCGCTGCTTCCCGCCGCGACGAAATGGCGTTTGTTCTTCAAAGCCCAAGCCAAGAACCGGAAGTACCTACAGGACGGTGACGTGATCGAAGCGAGCGTGGCCACCGACGACGGCAAGATCGACCTCGGGCGTCAGCGCACCGTTGTGAGGTACGCGCGATGACCGAGCAACTGATCGATCATGAACTGCTGTGGCCGCGGTACGCCGAACCCTCCGACCTGCCCGCTGTCGAGGCGATACCCCTGGAAGGGCGGGGCTTGCCCGAATCGACCTACGCGCTGCTGGTGCGAGCGGCTGAGCTGTGGCCGAATCGGACAGCGCTCACCGTCCTTCCCGAAGCCGCCCAGTGGCGGCAACCGTGGCAGTGCACCTACTCCGATCTGCTGGCACAGGTGCACCGGTACGCGAACCTTCTCCGCCGCCTGGGCATCCGGCGTGGTGACGCGGTCGCGTTGATGGCCCCCAACTGCGCCGAGCTGATCCCGGCGACCCTCGCCGCCCAACTGGCCGGAATCGCCGCCCCGATCAATCCCGCACTCTCGCAGCACCATGTCGCGGAACTAGTGAAACGTTCGGGTGCACGGGTACTGATCGCCGCCGGCCCTGAACTCGACGCCACCACGTGGGCTTGCGCGCGTGAGCTGGCCGCCCAGGGACAACTCGACTCGATACTGTTGCTGCGACCCACCGCGGCGGCGTCGACCCCAGAGCCCGTATCGCTGGTCGACGGTGTTCACCTCGGCTATCTCGACGAGTCGGCCGGTGAGGAAGACGCCCGCAGCTTCGCCGGACAGCCACCACAATCGCACGATGTGGCAGGGCTCTTTCATACCGGCGGTACCACCGGGGTTCCGAAGCCGGCCGCACATACCCATCGCGGTGAGGTGGCCAACGCCTGGATGATCGCGGCCAATTCGTTGCTCGATGAGCAAGCGGTGGGATTCGCCGCCCTGCCGCTGTTTCATGTCAACGCGCTTGTCGTCACCTTGCTCGCGCCATTGTTCAAGGGACAAGCGGTGGTGTGGGCCGGCCCACTGGGCTATCGCGATGTCGGCCTCTACGCAGAATTCTGGAAAATCGTGGCGCACTACCGGATCGCCGCGATGAGCGCGGTCCCGACGGTGTATGCGGTACTGGCGCAATGCCCCGTCGATGCCGACATCAGCACGCTGCGCTATGCGATGGTCGGTGCCTCTCCACTGCCGGCGGCAGTGCGGGACAACTTCCAAGCCCACACCGGCGTCACTCTTGTCGAAGGATATGGCCTCACCGAGGCCACCTGCGCGAGCGCGCGCAGCTTCCCGAACCAGCCGCGCCCGGGTGCGGTCGGGCAACGCATGCCATACCAGCGGATCAAGGTCGTCCGCGTCGGGGACGACGGAACGTGGCATGACCTTCCCGCCGGTGAGACGGGGGTTCTGGCAATCAGCGGGCCGACCGTTTTCGCGGGATATGTCAGCGGTCACGACGAGCACGGGCATGTCCTCGACGGTCTCGGCAAACTCGTCGACGGCTGGCTCGACACCGGCGACCTCGCGCATATCGACGAGGACGGCTTCATCCATCTGCACGGGCGCGAAAAGGATCTCATCATCCGCGGCGGACACAACATCGACCCGGCGCTCGTCGAAGACGCCCTGCTGTCGCATCCTTCGGTGACTGCCGCCGGTGCGGTCGGGCGACCCGATGTGCACTCGGGCGAGGTGCCGGTGGTCTACGTCACTCTGACCGCCGGTGACAAGACCACCGAATCCGAACTGCTTGCCTGGGCGGGGGAGCACGTCCCTGAACGGGCCGCCGCGCCGAAAGCGGTTGTCGTGCTCGACGCCCTGCCCGTCACCGATGTCGGAAAGCCCTACAAGCTCGGATTACGCGCTGATGCCACGCGACGAGAAGTCCGCGACGCTCTCTCCGAAGTCCCCGGTGTAACCAGCGTTGCCGCCGTCATCGAGGACGGTTCGATCATCACGACAGTCGAACTCGAATCGGAGGCTGACCGCGCCCGAGCCGAAGCCGTTGTGAGCGCATACGCGATCGAATGGAAAGTTGTGGTCCGATGACGACCGTCCTGGCCACGATGTGGCCGATCGGAGCCGCCGCCGGTATCGGGTTTCTGTGCGGCTGCTATCTGGTGGCGCTGGGCACGAGCCGATGAACACCCTCGACACCGAGGTGGTCATCGTCGGTGCCGGCCCGACCGGGCTCACCGCGGCGAGTTTGCTTGCCCGGTACGGCGTGGAATCGGTTGTGCTGGACCGCTGGCACGACGTCTACCCGCAGCCACGGGCGGTGCACCTCGACGGCGAAATCCGGCGAATCCTGGCCCGCCTCGGTATCGACGAGGAGTTCGCCGCCCTCTCCCGCCCCGCCCTCGGGCTACGACTGGTCGATCCCGCACTGCGGGTTCTTGCCCAATTCGATCGTGACCCGGCCGGCGGGCGCAACGGATTTCCCGAGGCGAACCTGTTCGACCAGCCCGACCTCGAGGCCGTACTACGTCGCAACGCACGACGACACGCCGAAATCACGATCCGCGGCGGCATCGAGGTAACGGGAGCGGTGCCGGAAAACGACTGGGCGCGTGTCGATTACACCGACCACAGCAGCGGCGCCACCGCCTCGATCCGGGGCCGGTACGTCCTGGGCTGTGACGGCGCCAACAGTGTCGTTCGCTCCTCGATCGGGTCGGCCATGCGCGACCTCGGGTTCGAACAGCGCTGGCTCGTCGTCGATATCGCCACCACCGCCGAATTCGGCGAATGGGAAGGCGTGCACCAGGTCTGCGATCCGGCCCGCGCGGCCACGTACATGCGCATCGGAGCAACCCGATACCGGTGGGAATTTCGCCTGCTGCCAGGCGAATCGGATGCCGGATTCCGAGATGTCGCCGATCTGCATCCGCTGATCCGGCCCTGGACCAAGACCATCGGAATCGACGAACTCCAGCTGGTCCGCGTCGCCGAATACATCTCACGAGCGCAGATCGCTGATCGATGGCAGGCCGGGAGCTTCTTTTTGCTCGGCGACGCCGCGCACCTCACCCCACCTTTCATCGGTCAGGGCATGGGCGCCGGTGTGCGCGATGCGGCCAATCTCGCCTGGAAGCTGGCTGCTGTGCTGAGCGGCTCCCTGCCGCCGCAGGTCCTCTCCAGTTACGAGATCGAACGCAAACCCCACGCGCGAAGCCTGATCCGGCTGGCCGAACTGACCGGAAGGGCGATGACCGAAGGCGGCGAAGTCGGCAATCTGCTGCGCCGCCTGATCCTGCCACGGTTGACGCGCATACCTGGCCTCACCGGAGTCGTCACCGGCGGCGAGACGCCACCGCTGCGGCGATCGGCGTTGAACACCCGCCGCCGCTTCGTCCGTGGCCTGGCGGGCACGCTGATACCGAACGTGATGGTCGACGCCGACCGCCGATTCGACACCGTCGCCGGCGGACGCTACACGCTTGTCACCGTCGCCGAACCAACCCTGGTGCAGCGCACCGAGATCGCGCGGCGCGGGGCTGTTCTCGTTCCGGTCGATGCGGGCAGCGAGTTGGGCGTGTGGCTGCGGCGAAAACACTCTCGCGCCGCTCTCATTCGTCCCGATGGCACGGTCCAGACCGCAGCACGGACAGTCGGTTCGGTGCTCGGCGCGCTCCCGAGCAGCGGCTCCGGGCCCGCCGGCCTACACCGATCCCCGTGCGGGGAGCACCCCGATCGGTACAGGAGTCCCGATGCGTAAACATGCCCGAATCCCCACCTACGAACCGAATCTGTACTCCCCCCGAGCAGTTCGAGACACCTACCCGCACTATGCGCGGTTGCGGGAACTCGGCCCGGTGGTGTGGCTGGCGCGCCACAAAGCGTATGCGCTGCCGCGGTATGCCGAATGCAAGCAGGCGCTGCTCGACGACACGACGTTCATCTCCGGCGCCGGCGTCGCCCTGAACCCGCTCACCAACCGGCTCTCGCGCGGCACCACCTTGAACAGCGACGGTGACGACCACGCACGCCGTCGAGCGCTCCTGTCCCCCCATCTGACACCACGAGCATTGCGCGCGATGCGGGAATCTGTCGACGAGCAGGCGGACGCGGTCGTCGCGGCCGCAGCCGACCAGGGCCACGTCGACGGCGTCGAATTGGCGACCGCCCTGCCGATGTCCGTCGTGCCCGACCTCATCGGGTGGCCGTACGAAGGCCGCGAACACCTCCTGCGCTGGGCAGGAGCGACTTTCGACGCGCTCGGACCCTTCAACTGGCGAACCGCGCGGTCCACACCATCGGGCGTCGAGATGATGCGCTTCGCCCGCCGGGTCGCCCGCGAGCGCTCCATCCTGCCCGGCGGCGCCGGCCGAGACGTGCTGGAAGCCGCCGATGAAGGCACGCTCCCGCGTGCGCAATGCCCAGCCCTGCTGATCGACTACCTGGCGCCGTCACTGGACACCACGATCAGCGCGATTTCCAGCGCCCTGTATCTGCTGGCCACACATCCCGAGCAGTGGCGGCTGCTGAAATCGGACCCGTCGCTGATCCCGAACACGGTGAACGAAGTTGTCCGCTACCACTCTCCGATCAGGGCATTTTCCCGCAAGACAGTTCGCGACGTCGAGATCGCCGGAGCCTCGATCGACAAGGGAGCGCGAGTCGTGGTGATCTACGGCTCGGCCAACCGCGACCCGCTCGAATGGGAAGCCCCCGACACCTTCGATATTCGCCGCGACGCCGCCCGCCAACTCGGATTCGGACGCGGCACCCACGGCTGCGCCGGACAAAGTCTTGCCCGCTTGGAGACCCAAGCCATCCTGCGCGCGCTCACCGAACGTATCGACCACATCGAGGTGGCCGGACGGCCCGAATGGGCGATGAACAACATCATTCACCGCTACGCGCGTGTGCCCCTGCGACTCATCCCCGCCCGACAGAGGGAACCCCGATGAAAATCACCGTCGACTACGCCCGCTGCGAAGGACACGGACTGTGCGCCGAACAAGCACCTGAGGTGTTCAGCCTCGACGACGACGCCGAACTGATCTACCGCTTCGACGGCGTGAACGTTCCCGAAGACAAGGTCACCGCGGCGCGCGCCGCCATCGTTTCCTGCCCGGTCGCCGCCCTGCGGGAGGCATCGTGAGCGAGCGTTGCGCCGTCATCGTCGGCGAATCCGGTCGCCGGTGTCACCGCCGCACGCGAACCGCGGGGTCTGGGGCACCGAGGCACGATCATCCTCCGCCGCTTCCGCGTTGGGACCGTAGCGACGGCGGCAGCCACATGAGTCCGCGCCCTGGCGATCCGTCTCTGCCGAGCGCCATAGTTACTGCCTGGTTAAATGGTGCTCACGCACCGCTTCTCTCACCTGTGAGATCGGTAGTCTCGGACCCGGATGCCACCCGACCTGGGGCACCCCAGCCGCCCGATCGACGACTCGCAAGCACGCGCGCCCCGAAGGGCGGTCCGACTTCGGTTGTTCGACGGGAAGGCACCGACACGATTCGGCCTGCTTGCAAGGAAAGACCCGCACGATGACCGGTTACGCCCCCGCCGACCGTCGAATCCCGTCGCGCGATCAGCTACCCGACGAGTTCTTCGCGCAGTTCCTCGACCGGACTCGTACCTACAGTTGCGCATACTGGACGCACCCGGACGACACCCTGGAACAGGCTCAGTCCGCCAAGATCGACCTGGCGCTGGCCAAATGTGATCTGCGATCGGGGATGACCTTGCTCGACGTGGGCTGCGGCTGGGGTTCGACGATGCTGCGTGCCATGGACACCTACGGTGTCAATGCGATCGGGCTGACGCCGCACCGCAACCAGCACCGGTACGTACGAGACCGCCTCGTCGATCGGCTCGTCCGCGGGTGCCCCTACGGCGGTGTGCGACGGCAAGGCTGGCACCAATTCGACCGCCCCGTGGACCGCATCGTCTGTATCGGCGTACTCGAACACATGCCCCCACAGCGATACCCGGACTTCTTCGACTTCGCCTACCGGGTCATGCCCGACGACGGAGTGCTGCTGGTGCAAACCGTCGTCGCCCACGACCCGTACGCGGCGGGAGGGCACCGGGAATCGGGCCCGACCGCGGACACCGACTTCGCGTTTCTCCGCGGCGCCGTATTCCCGGCTAGCCGGCTCCCGCGGTCGACTGGTCACCACCCCAGGGGAATCACCGAGTACGCGCAGGACGCCGGATTCACCCTCACCCGCGTTCAGGAACTGGGGTCTCACTACACCACCACCCTGGACAGCTGGGCCATCTCTCTGCACGAGCACCGTGACCGGGCGATAGAACTCGCCGGGCAACACACCTACGACGCCTACAGCAGCTATCTGACCGAGTGCGCCGCAACCTTCCGCCGCGGACGCCTCGACGTCATGCAGTTCACCTGCACCAAATCCGGCGCGAGACAACCTTCACCACAGTGAGCCTGCCGGCAACACGCACAAGGTGGTGATGAACCGTCGATCGTCATATCGGTGCCGGTGATGTGGGCGGCCCGGTCCGAGGCCAGGAACAGTGCGAGGTCTGCGACCTCGTCGGGGTTGGCGAATCGTCCGCTTCGCTCGGATACCTTGCGGGCCGAATTCCTGCGTGGTCAGGCCGGAACCTGGTCGGCGGCGAGGAAATCATCGATGAAGCCCAGCGCCCGGTCTTCGAAACCCGCGTAGTGGGCCTCGCGAACCGCGCCGGTGAGAGCCTCGTCGAGCAGCAGATTGCCCGCGGCATCCAGGCGCTGCCGCTGTTCCTCCGCGCCCGGCAACAGCCCTACCGACGACCGGGTGAGGCCGCAGTAGTAGGCGATTCCGTCGTTGAGTTGCGCGCTGAGCGCATCCTGCATGGGTTCGGCGACCGCGTCGTCGTCTGCCACGCCGGCCAGGCCCAGCCACAGCATCCGCTTGCCTGCGAGCCGCGGTTTGCTTCGGCCGTAGGCGAATCCGTAGTTCCACACGCGATCGATCCAGCCCTTCAGAATCGCTGGGACCTGCATCCAGTACACCGGAAACACCGCGACGATCACATCGGCGGCGAGGATGCGTCGCATATGGTCCTCGACTTCGGGGGAGTAGACCTTCTGCCGGTTGCCCCATTCCGGGAGGTCGGCGGCGGTCATCCGGGGATCGAAGTTCTCGGCGTGCAGGTCCAGCAGGTCGATTCGGTAGCCGGCGGCGGTGAGCCGGCGGGTCGCCAGGGCGGCGATATGGGCGGTCAGCGACTCGGGCCGGGGGTGAGCGACGACGACCAGCGCGGTGCGGGCGGTCGCGGTGTCCACGGTCGGGTTGTGCTGCACGGGGCCTCCTGAATCCGGGGTGTTCGAACGCTCGGTTGTGCGTTCCGGGATCAATTGCACACCGGGGAAGATGGACGATCTATGGGCAGAGATCTACATTCGATAGGAGTTCGTCTACTCTCGATCGGGTGGATCCACTGAGCAAACTGCTGGGCGGTATTCGTGCCGAGGGAGCTGTGCTCACCACCGCGGTCCTGGAAGCGCCGTGGCGCATCCGATTCGCCGATCAGGCACCGTTGACCATGGTCACCGTGCTGCGGGGTGGGGGCACACTGCTGCTACCGGACGGTCTCGAACGTCGGATCACGGTGGGGGACACCGCGATCGTGCGCGGCCCCGAAACGTTCGTCCTCGTCGACAATGGCGATACCGCCGCACGGCCGCACCAGGAATACGAGGTCGCCTGCTTCGCGCCGGACGCGAAATGCGATCCCGAACTGGACGGCGTGCGCTGGGACGCCGACCCCGCCGGCGAGACCGCTCTGATCGTCGGCGCCTACCGGGCGTCCGGCCGGCGCCATGAACGGCTGCTGCGAGCGGTACCCCCGGTCCTGGTCGTGAACGACGACGTGGAGGTGTGCGCGTGGATGGAGTCGATGGCCGCGGACGCGGCACGGCGTCCGGCCGGAGCGCAAGCGATGATGGACCGGCTACTCGACTGGGCGCTGGTGTGCACATTGCGCGACTGGTTCGACGGGCTGGAGGCGGACGCGCCCGGTTGGTATCGCGGGCCGGCCGATCCGGTCGTGGGCCCGGCGTTGGAGGCCATGCACGGAAGGCCGGCCGCCGGTTGGACGGTCGCGTCCCTGGCTGCCCGGGCCGGGGTCTCGCGGGCGCTGTTCGCACGACGGTTCACCGAGGTCATGGGCCAGTCGCCCCTGGCGTATCTCACCGAATGCCGCATGGATGAGGCGGAGGAACTACTCGCCGACCGGAGTCTCACCGTGGCGCAGGTAGCGAAGGCCGTCGGCTATGCGGACGCTTTCGGTTTCAGCGCGGCGTTCAAGCGGCGTCGCGGCATCCGCCCCAGCGATTTCCGTGCCACCGCCGATATCGGAGCGTGAACCGGTTCGGGCTGGTTGTTCCTCACAGCTGGACGAGCAGGCCGAATGCTTCGCCGGCCGAAGCTGCGGCCATCAGCGGCAATGGGATGAGAGTGGTAGCGTGGCCCGCGATTTCCCGGCTGGACACGGTGCCGGCGTGAGATGACCAGTGGCAGGGCTCCCTCGCCGGCACCGGGCCTTCCGGTCCCTCGATTCCCCGGCTCAATGAGGAAGTCGAGGGCACAACAAGCCGGCTTGGGCAAGACCGGCCCGCGGAAACCCGTGGCACACACCAAAACATCGGCGAGATCGCCGCCCCGACAGCGTGAGATGTTGTGGCGCCTCACAACTTAGCGCATGGCCCCGAGCGAGCAAACCCGCAACCGGCACATTGCCGATCACCGCGACCGAGTCACCGCTACCGCGGTTCGTCGCGCAGATCCGATGGCCTTCTTCTACGGTGAGCAGTGAGGGGCCCGGCGGATCCGAGCCGCCGGGCCCCTCTTCCGCGGCACGTACAGGGTGGGAACCGGGCGCGAGGCGATCGACGCACCTGCACATGATCCGTCGCGACCAGGACCGGTGGCTCGGCTGGACGCGCCCGATATGTCTGGCCGACGATATCGGCATGTTGCTCACGCGCGAAGCCGATGTGTTCGAAAGTTCCCGGCCCCGTCTGGAAGCGATCGCCTATCGCCTGCTGGGATCGGCCAGTGATGCCGAGGACGCGGTGCAGGAGACCTACCTGCGCTGGCAGGCCGCCGACCGTGAGTACGTCCAGACGCCCGAGGCGTGGCTGACCAAGGTGCTCACCAACCTCTGCCTCAACCAGCTCGGCACGGCCCGTGCCCGCCGGGAAACGTATGTGGGACAGTGGCTTCCGGAGCCGGTGCTGGCCGGCGACTCGATGCTGGGGCCGGCCGACACCGTGGAACAGCGGGAATCGGTCTCGATCGCCATGCTCACCCTCATGGAGCGGCTGACCGCCAAGGAGCGCGTGGTGTACGTACTGCGCGAGGCATTCGGCTACCCGCACCACGAGATCGCCGAACTGATCGACATCACCGAAGCCAACTGCCAGCAGGTCTATCGCCGCGCCAAACAGCATCTGTCGATGGAACGGGCGCGCATCGAGGTCGACGAGGCCGCCGCTCGACGGATCGTGCAGGAGTTTCTGGCCGCGGCGGCCAGCGGGCAGACCGAGGCGCTGGTGGCGCTGCTCACCGACGATGCGTCCATCATCGGCGACGGCGGCGGTTTCCTCGCCACGCTGAGCCGGCCGCTTGTCGGTGCGCAGCGCATCGCGCGGTTCGTGTGTCTGGCGATCAAGCCCTCCAACGGCACGTGGAACAAGCTCGGTGGCAAGCCGGAGATGTTCGCCGCCATCGCCAACGGGATGCCCGCGCTGGTGCTGGTGTCCGACGATCGGGTGGTCGGCATCGTGGTCCTGCAGGTCACCGTCGACGGCATCGCCGCCGTGCACGCCCACGTCAACCCCGACAAGCTGGCATATGCCAACCGTCAGTGGGCCACCCGCGCACCGGGAGCACCCCTGCCCGCACTGTAGTGATGCACGTCACACGCTGTGACTGTCAGTCTTCGTGTCCCTGTCCGGTTCAGGTTTCGAACCCCACCGAGACAGGAGTACAACCATGAAGCACCGCATCGTCGTCCTCGGAGCCGGGTACGCCGGAGCCATCACCGCCGGCCGCCTGGCCAAGCGACTGCACCGCGACGACATCGAGATCACCGTGGTCAATGCCGATCCCGATTTCGTCGAACGGATCCGCCTGCACCAGGTCGCCGCCGGTCGGGATCTGCCGGTCCGTCCGCTGCGAAAGATCTTCGCGGGCACCGGCGTTCGGGTGCGGATCGCGCGGGTCGATTCGGTCGACGCGGATCGCAAGACCGTCGAACTGATCGACGAGAACGGCGCCGAGACACTGGCCTACGACACCCTGGTCTACGCCCTGGGCAGCACCATCGCCGACCTGGGCGTGCCCGGGGTCGCCGAGCACACCCACAATGTGGCCGGCAAACAGGCCGCGCTGCGGTTGCGGGAACGCCTGAACGAGCTGGTGGCGGGCGAGACCGTGCTGATCGTGGGTGGCGGCCTGACCGGTATCGAGGTCGCGACCGAAATCGCCGCGTCGCGCCCGGACCTGAAGGTCGCGATCGCCGCGCGCGGTGGCGTCGGCGACTGGCTCGACGAGAAGGCGCAGACCCACCTGCGCGCCGGTTTCGAGCGTTTCGGCATCACCGTGCACGAACACGCCGACGTCACTCGCGTCACCGACGGCGGCGTCGTCACCCGAACGGGTGCGGAGATCGCGGCTCGAACGACTGTCTGGACAGCAGGTTTCGCCGTGCACCCGATCGCGGCCGCCAGCACGCTCACCGTCTCCGAGTCCGGGCGCATCGTGGTCGACGACACCCTGCGCTCGGTCTCACATCCCGACGTCTACGCCGTCGGCGATGCCGCGCACGCCGCCGGAGTCGGCGGCAAGACACTGCGCATGGGCTGCGCCACCGCCTCCCCGATGGCCTGGCTGGCCGGCGACGTCATCGCCGCCCGGCTGACCGGACGCGAAGTCCCGAACGCCCCGATCGGCTACAACAGCCAGTGCATCAGCCTCGGCCGCCGCGACGCCATCGTGCAGAAGGTCACCGATCAGGATCAGCCGACCTCCAAGGTCGACGTCGGCCGTAAAGCGACACGCGTGAAGGAGTTGATCTGCAAGGCCACCGTGTGGAGCGTCAACCACCCCACCTTGATGATGCCGAGCCGGCGTCGTCACCTGGTCACGCCCCCTGAGCCCGGTCGGCGAACCGTGGGCAGGACCACCGCTGCCGATCGACAGTCGACCGCGATCCGTTGACAGGCAAGCCGGTGGAATAGTTCGCCGGTCCTTCCGGTTGCAGCCACTGTCGGCGTCCGGACAGCCCCGGGCCGCACCCCATTCGTCGCTTCGAGCGACCACTCGCCGAGAGGCGCATGTTGGACGTCGGCTCACCAACCCAAACGCCGCCAGGGAATACCTGGCGGCGTTTCGGATTCTCTGGGCGGTCCCGGCGGTGGTTCGGGATGGACTCGAGTCCCCGTCCCACTCGGTTGCAGGAATGTCGTTGTCATGCGAGCCTTTTCATCCGTGGGGATCGGACAGCGGCCTCGCCGGCAGACGCCGGGAGTAGAGCCGCAATCGAACACGTCTGCGTCGGCGGCAGATGCGCCTGTGGCATGGCACGACGTGATCAGTGCCCTCGACCGCCTCGCGCCTGAAATTGCGGCAACCTGCCGTGCGCGGCAGGTCCCGTCCCGCGAGCGGTCACTGCTGACAGGACGGGGCTGGCTTCTCGACTTCTATCCCAGTGCGCGCCTGCAGTTGCGGATCGATTGGACCGGCGGCTGGGCGTTCATGCATCGCCCCGTCCCTCGGCCCGGCGCATACCGGGCTCTGCCCGGGCATGGAGCGAAGAGGATCTCGAGAAACGATGCTCGTCTGCATTGGGAGAGCCGAGTAGCCGGAGATCCCAGCGTCCGCTCGTCGTTCACCGAACCTGCTCTTCGCGAGAATTTCCGGAATCAGCTGGCACGTCTGTCGCCGGCCGGAACGCGTTGAGTAGCTTTCCGGCGAGACTTCCCACTCTGGATGGATGTTGTGAAGTCGGTTGTCGGCGTGCGTCCGGTGAAGCGCGGGACGCATTGCTGCAGGAGTCCGGCCCACCCGTGATGGCGGAGATCGTGGCGAGAGCGGGCTCGGATTCGCCGGGAGGTCCGGGGGTAGGCAGGGATCATGGGTGTCATCGACGAGGACATGCGCTCGATCGTGGACAGCGCCAAACTGGGATTCGTCGCCACGGTGTGCGCGGACGGCTCACCGAACCTTTCCCCGAAGGGAACCGTGCGGGTGTACGACGACGACCATCTGGTGTTCCTGAATCAGGCATCGCCGGGCACGGTCGCCAACCTGCGGCGTGATCCCCGGCTGGAGATCAACGTGGTCGACTTCCTCAAACGCCGCGGGTACCGGTTCAAGGGAACCGCCGAATTCCACGCCCCCGGCAGCCCGGTGTTCGAGTGGATTCACGACTGGTTGCTCGCCACCCAGGGGCCGGGATACCCCGCGATCGAAGCGGTACTGGTGACCGTCGACCGCGCCCTGCCGGTGGACTCGCCGGCCTACCAGTTCGGGCATGCCACGGAGTCCGAGTTGCGGGCGGCCTGGGCCAGAACGTACGGGGTCGGGTAAGGCCCGGAGGCCGTTGACCGGCGGGCGCCTCGTCGGCCGAAAGGAGGCAGGCACGATGGCCGGGATTCCGGACACGATGTACGCGGCCTACGTGGAGGCGCTGGGACCGGCCGATGCGATCCACTACGGACGGTTGCCCGTCCCGCGGATCGGACCCACCGATGTGCTGGTGGCCGTCCATGCGGTCACGGTCGACCCGGTGGACACGTTCGTGCGGTCGGGGGCATATGCGACGCCGACTCCTTTCCCGTTCGTCATCGGCCGCGACCTGGCCGGAAACGTCGCGGCGGTCGGCGACGGTGCAGTTGGCTATGCGGTCGGGGACGCGGTGTGGTGCAACAGTCTGGGCCACGGTGGCCGGCAGGGCTCGTTCGCGCAGTACGCGGTTGTCCCGGTCGACCGGCTGTACCACCTGCCCGACGGGGTGGATCCGGTCCAGGCGGTCGGTGTCGCGCATCCGGCTGCCACAGCATGGCTGGGGTTGTTCCGGCATGCTCGGCTCGGGTTGGGAGACGTCGTATACATCGGCGGCGGTGCCGGAAATGTCGGCGATGCCGCGGTCCGCCTGGCGCGCGCTGCGGGCGCCCGGGTGATCGCGTCCGCCTCCGGGAACGGGCTCGAGCGTGTCCGGGAGGCGGGGGCCGCCGTGGTGGTCGACTACCGGGACCCCGGCATGGTCGAGCAGATCCGGGCGGCGGCGCCCGAGGGGTTGGACGTGTATTGGGACACCTCGGGCCACCACGACATCGACGTCGCGGTCGCATTGCTGGCCCGCGGGGGCCGGCTCCTGCTGACAGCGGCCGGCCCACAGGCGCGGGTGCCGCTCCCCGTCGACCGCGCCTACACCCATGACATCACCGTGGCCGGATTCGCGATCAGCAACGCCACCGCCACCGACCTGGCCGCCGCCGCGACCGTGCTCAACCGCAAGCTCGCCGACCGAACCCTGACCGCACGGATCGCCGACACGATGCCCCTGGCACGAGCAGCCGAAGCGCACGATCGTCTCGAAAAGGGCGGCGTCCACGGGCGGCTCATTGTGCTGCCATGACGATTCGCGTAGCCCGTATCGTGGTCGCATGACGGGATATTCCGGCGCCCCGTTGGCCCGCAAGCTCGGCATCCGTCCCGGCAGTCGCGTGCTGCTCGCCCACGCCCCCAGCGGATTCGCGCTCGGACCGCTCCCGGAGCAGGTCAGCCTGCAGCGGCGCGCCGGGCGTGGGCAGTACGACGTGATCGTGGGCTTCTGCTCCGACTACCAGTCCCTGCACCGAGGATTCGGCACATGGCGCGCGTGCCTCACGCAGGCGGGCGGCCTCTGGGTCGCCTGGCCCAAGAAGTCCAGTGGGGTAGCCACCGATCTCAGCGATACCGTCGTCCGCGAATTCGGCTTGGCCGCAGGACTTGTCGACAACAAGACGTGTGCCATCGATGACACGTGGTCGGGCCTGCGCTTCGTCCTCCGGCTGGCCGATCGGCACTGAATCACGGGGACGCTCCACCGAAATGCCGGTACGGCGGTTTCGAGAATCGATATCGGCGGCAATGTCATTGGTCGGGGCGGGCAGGCCGCGGCCCGATCGTCCTCACCGCGTGACGGGCTTCGGCCCTGGTTGCGGGCCGGTGTTCAGCGGTTCGGGCAACACGGTGAAGTGGCGGACGAAACCGGACAGGACGGGCAGGTCCTTCGGTGTGGTCCACTCGCCGAGCAGGTCGCTGGTGAGGGTGTCGCTGTAGAGATAGTGACCGTGCGTGGGTTCGTCGAGGTCGTAGGCATCCAGGTAGATCCGCCATCGGCCGTCTGGGAGCGGGATCACGCACTGTCCCTCGCGCGGTTGTCCCGGGTCCGGTCCGCCCCAGTGCGCCCAGTTCCCGGTTCGCGCGAACGTGTACGGGCCGACCAGGCAGTCGGCCACCGCGACCTCGACGTTCTTGGTCGATTCGTTCTTGACGAACGCGTAGTAGCGTCCCTGCGACAGCGTGACCGTGGTGTCGATGTAGCCGAGGCCGCCCGGTGCGGGAACGACGCCTGCCAGCGGTGTGGGCGTGGTCCAATGCGGCCGGTTCAGCGATGAGGTGGTCGCGGTCATGACGCAGGGCCGGAAGACCGTGCCGTCGTTTATGTTCACCAGGACGCTGACCGTGCCGTCACCGTCGACGAACCATTCCGGCGCCCAGGTATGGGTGACACCGTCGAACGGAATCGTGTACTCGTACAGGAACTCCCAGTGGATTCGGTCGTGGCTGCGAGCGAATCCGATGGTGTTGCCGTCCCATGCGGTCGTGTACGTCACGTAGTACTCGCCGTCGATGTGACGAAAGACGCTGGGGTCGCGGCACAAGCCCTTCTTCGTCGTGGCCGCCGCTGCCGGGGTGTCGGCGGGGTCGGCGTCCGGCGGACGATAGGCGTCGGCCTGGAGGAGCCGGAAATTCGTTGCGTCGGTGGATTCGTAGACCCACATGTCGGTCTGGCTGTCGTTGGTGAACGCCGTCATCGTGTATCGGATCGGCGGGGCGGCGGCCACTGCGCGTCGGGATGCCACAACGCTCAACGGTACGCTCGCTGCCAGGGCGAGCATCGCTCTGCGGGACAGCCCGATCGACGTCATATGCGGATTATCCCGCCCGTGAACGCTGAATGATTGCTGACACACCGCGCGCCCAACCGACCTGCGGCAACCCCAAGTGCCATAGCGTCCGCCGCGGGATGCGAGCGAGGACGTTCATCGGCATACCCCGTGGAAGGACGCGAGGTCGATCGCGTCGGCCATGGCTCGGTAGCCGGCGGGGTTGGGATGGAGGTTGTCGGGACCGGAGAAGCCGGGTGCCAGGGTGTTCGGCGCGGCGGGGTCGCGCAGGGCGGCGTCGAGGTCGATCACCGTGTCGGACAGGTGTTGTCCGCGGATCCAGGCGTTGATTCGCTGCCGGGTCGCGTCGGCGTTGGGCAGGGTGAGAATGCCGTCGGCGAGGGCGTTGCTCGCGGGCAGGAGCGTGGCCAGGTGGACCTTCACTCCGGCGGCATGCAGGCGGGTGATCAGGTCGGTGTAGCCGGCTACGACCTGATCGTCACTCGCTCCGATCGGGATGCCGAGGTCGTTGATGCCTTCCAGAACGATCGCATCGGAAACCCCTGCCTGGTCGATGACGTCGCGCTGCACGCGGTCGACCGCCGCGGGTCCGAATTGGGGGATGAATCCGGCACGCGTGACGCGGTTGCCCGAGATTCCGGCGTCGAGGACCGTGAAGGGCGCTCCGGCGGCATCGAGGCGTCGCTGCAGGAAGTCCGGATAGCGGACATTGCGGTCGACCACACTCGCGTCCTGCGGGGTGCCGAGGACAGTGCTCGAAACGTATCCGTCGGTGATGGAATCACCGAAAGCGACGATCGCGGAGGCATTTCCGGGAGCCTGCACATCGAGTCCCGACACGAACGGCATCGCCGTGGTGCTCAGCTTCAGCTGTGATCCGGTCACGTCGGTGGTGTGATCGCCCGCGAAGGGTGGGCTGTAGTAGCTGGTCGCGTTCGCGTCGAAATGTTCTGTCGGCAATACCGCCAGGCCGGGTGCGTGCACGCTGATCGACAGCGGTTGCCATGCGGGGAAGGGTAATTCGACCGGATCGCTGACCGCATCGCTCCACGGCGCCATCGTGACCGCGCTCTTCCCGTCGAACGTGACCGTACGCAGCGAGCCGGGTTGTAGTGCGGCACCGCCGCTTCGGACGCCGATCGTGACGTGGTCGACCTCCATCGGCACCGGCCGGGTGCGATTGGTCAGATGCACGCGCAGCACCGAACCTCCGCGATGCGGGGTGATCACCAGGCGATAGGTCTGGTCCGACACCGACAGTTGCGGAATCAGTGCGGGGTCGGCCGCACTGAACGAATCCGACGGCGCCGCCATCCAACTCCCCACCCAGTGCGAATCGCCACACCCGGCCACCGGATCCGCCGCCCCCACGCCGGTGGCGATCGAGCCGGTCCACACCAGCGCGGCCCCGGCGATTGCCCCCAACCACTTACCCACGACCATGCAGTACCACCTATCACCCGATGCCCGGAGGCGACCGCCGACAACTTGTAAACGGCAGTAACACTAAGCAGAGTTCGGACGGCTGGATGCGGAAATCTCCGGATCAATTGTCCGGCAGCGGTATTCGATTGCGAACGGCCCATTCCTGTATGTCGGGTGACAGCTTTCCGCTGCACCACCATCGAGGGCCCGTGTTCGTGACCGGAGTCCACACGGCCTCGGACCGAGTCGATCGGCGGCGTGTTGCACCTTCGTGAGTTCTCGGCAGCCTCGCGACGTGGGGACGACCGGTGTTACGGCACGTCGCGGTGTTCGCCGGCGGTCAGTGGCCGGGCGTACATGTGGCCGTCGCGGATGCCGAATTCGATGCGGCAGGGAAAGGTCGGGACTTCGTCGTCGGCGCGGTGATGATGGGTGACGAGCATGGCCATGGCCCAGTCGCGCAGCGCCACGGGCAGGGTGACCGTGGTTCCGTCGCGTAGTCGTAGCTGGGGTTCGCCGCCACCGAGAGGGTCGGCGATGGCGATGCCGATGATGTCGAGGATCAGGCCGGTGTCGGTCGCGGAGGCGACCACGGGTGGGTCGAGCGCGAGAGCCATATCGGCAACTTAGCCGCCGATTCCGTCGTGATCACGGTGTGCGGGGCTCGTGTCGGCTGCGGGTTTTTCCGGCCGGGTCCACCAACTGTGACCAGCATCGTTGCCGATGCGCGGATGTGCGTGCACTATCGAAATCGGCCGATCAAGGATGCTCGTGCAGGACCGAGCGAGCCCGGCCGCCGCCGGCGTGAAATCCCTTGGCGACTCGTCACTCTCGCATCGCGATCGGTGAGCCCTGCTCCCGGTCACGGCGCGGCTGGGGGCCCGCGCCGGTCCTCGGCGGACCTTGCGGCGGTAGCAGCGAACGGAATCGTCCCGGAGAGGAGCGAAGATGACAGACACCCTGACCGATATTCCCACCGCACCGCTTCGGCTCGCACGGCCCGTCCCGGTCGCGCGGGCGACGCCGGCACGCCCGGTCCCGGTCACCGGGGCTGCGAGCGAGTGGCAGGAGGCGAAGACGGTGCTCGTCACCCGCGTCGCCGGCCCGCAGCAGTTGGTGACCGTGCCACGGCTGGTTGTCCCTATCGGACTGGGCCAGTTGGCCTTTCGTGTCTCGTCGCAGTCTCCGGAAGCCGACGATTTGATGCGTGACGGCCGCGTGCTGGTCCAGGCCGGTGATCGGCGCGGCCATCCGGCGCTGGGATCCCACCAGCGCCAGGGACACGCGCAGCTGGTGACCGCGGGCACGCTGGTGTCGTTCGTTCACGCCGAGATCGAAGCCAAGTATCGGTGGCAGATTCCGCTGGCGAAGTTCGGTCACCGGCTGGCGCGGGGAAATGCCCCCTACGGCGACGTCGTCGTTCTCGTCACGGTTCAGGAGTCTCCGTCTCGGATGCTGCCGCCGATGCCCTGACCGCGGCCTGACTCGCGTCGCCGAACGAAGCGATGCCGCCGGGGTGGCGATCGGCCCGGCGGCATCGCAACGACTTTCGCGCAGCCCGTCATGCCTTCGGCCTACGCGCGGGCCGGCGCCGGGCAGGACGTCGGCCTCACTCCTCTGTTACCCGCTCCGCTATCGGCAGCAAACCTTCAGCGCTCGGATTCGGGTCAGAATCGCCTGCATTCCGGAAGTATTCAATCGACGTTTCCCTCCACGTCACCATGGGTGCACCGCGTCGACGAACGGCATGCCGCATTGCGCGCCGCGGGTTTGCTGCCCCGGGTCGCTGTGAAGTCCGGGAACGATCGTGGCATTACCGGGTCGAGGAGTTCGTGGCCTGCTCCTGGATGCGCGGGAAGGGGTGTTCGGCTTCGAGAAGGTAGGCCAGCTCGATCAGCGTGCGTTCGTCGCCGTATGCGGCCGACAGTTGCACGCCGACCGGCAGGCCGTCGGGAGTGCGGCCCATGGGCAGCGAGACGGCCGGGGTGCCGGCGATGTTGTTCAACGGCGTATAGCTGACGTAGCGAGTGAGCCGGTCGATGAGTTCAGGGAAGGGGACGGTCGGTGCGATGTGGCCCAGCGGCGGCGTCGTGTGCGAGAGTACCGGCGACACAACAACTTCCGACTGGGCAAACAGTCGCTCGTAGGTGGCCGGGATGCGCTGCAGACGGCGCAGTGCCGCCGGTGTCCGGTGCAGGTTGCGCCGGTGATGGGCGCGCAGGCCGCGCGTCAGTCCGTCGGTGGCGGCGGCGTCGAACGAGCGATCCAGGATGAGCTTGCCCGTGCTCACCGCGAGATCGGCCAGCAGCGCCCAATATTGGACGAAATCGGCGGCGAACTGCTCGGTGACCGGGAGTGCGATCGGTTCGACGACGTGCCCGGCCTTCTCCAGCAGCGTGGCGGTGTGCTCGACCGCGGCCCGGGTGGACGCGTCGACCTCGGCGCCGGTGACGCTGTGCATGAGCAGTCCGACCCGCAGCCGTCGTTGCGCCGGGCCTAGGACTTCACCGATCGGGGCGAGTTTCGGGTTGCGCCAGACGTTTTCGGCCGCGGCGACGAACGCCGCGGTGTCGCGCACGGTACGGGTGAGCACGCCCTCGGAGATCATGTGGATCGGCACGTGCCGCACCTGTTCACCGTCGATGTGGCGGCCGCGGCTCGGCTTGAGCCCGACGAGTCCGCCGCAGGCGGCGGGGATGCGGATGGATCCGCCGCCGTCGTTGGCGTGCGCGATCGGAACCACCCCCGCGGCGACGAGTGCGGCCGACCCGCCGGATGAGGCGCCGATCGAGCGATCCAGATCCCACGGGTTGCGCGCGGGCGGTTCGGTCATGAATTCGGTGGTCGCGTTGAAGCCGAACTCCGGTAGTCGCGATTTGCCGAGCAGCGTCAGCCCGGTGCCGAGGAACTGGTCGGTGTAGGCGCCGTTCTTCGCCGCGGGTCGCGCGCGGAACGCCTCGCTGCCGTGGTTGGTCGGCAGGCCCGCGACGTCGGAGTTGTCCTTCACGAAGGTCGGCACGCCGTAGAGGGCGGCATCGGAGCGCGAGTGATAGCGCGGGGCGTCGTAGATCGCGCAGGCGACGGCGTCGAGTTGCGGGTCTACCGCGCGCGCTCGCTCGATGGCGGCGGCGGCGAGCTCCTGCGGGCTGACCGAGCCGTCGCGGACCAGTTCGGCGAGGGCGACCGCGTCGTGCTCGCCGAGCGCATCGTCGCGAAATGCGTGAAGGGACGTCATGGCGGCTGAGTCTAGAAGAATTTACAGACTCTGCCCAGAGGGAAACTGTAAGGAGTTACAGAGATGGCCTAGGGTTGGCCGCGTGACCACGCGCCGCCACCGTCCCAGCGCCCAGGCTCGACGCGAAGCCCTGCTCGCGGCCGCTGTGGAGGTCACCGCGGCCGTGGGCGCGGCCGGAGTGACCCACCGCGCGGTCACCGAAAAGGCCGGCCTGCCGCTCACCACGGTCGGGTACTTCTTCGACTCGATCGACGCGCTGACCGAGGAAGCGCTGCGCGTCTACACCGACGCCGACGCCGACACCCAGGTCGCGCTCGCCGAGGCGTTGGCCGAGGCGCACAGCACACCCGACGAGATCGCCGCCGCACTGTCATCGGCCGCGACCCCGCGCTCGCCGGAGACGCCGGCGTTGTTCGAGGCCTATCTGCACGCCGCGCGGCACCCGGAGTTCCGCGACGCCGCCGCGCGGGCCCTGGATGCCGCACGCCGGGCCGCCGCCGCGGGCGTTCGCGCGGCCGGATCGCCGGAACCCGACACGGCCGCACCGGCATTCACCGCCCTGGCGCACGGGCTGGCGCTGCACGAAATGGCCGTACCGGGCACGCTGCCGCCGGAATCGGTGCACGCGGCGTTCCGCGCGCTGTTTCTGGGATTTCTGCTCGACAACGGACATGTCGAGCTGGCGCTGCGCCTGCGGCGACAAGGGGAGGGGGACGCCGATTCGGCGGAGGGGGACGGGCAGTCAGCCGAACCCGATGCCTGACAGCGGTTTTCGGTCGCGGGAGGCCGCGGCGGCGTCAGTTCCGACCCCGACCGATTCCCGCCGGAACGACTACAGGCCGAGGGCGAGTCCGAGTAGTGCGGCGACGATGCCGGTGCAGGTGTCGACGAGCCGGTCGCGCTCGATGGTGAGGTGCCCGTCGGTCCATTCCAGATACACCGACGTCAACGCGCCGGCCAGTGCGGTGCCGGTGGTGGCCAGCGTGGCGTCACTGCTGGTGAACAGATCCCCGGCGCTGTCGCCCAGCAGCGGAGCCAGCGCCCGGATCACCGCCGGGGTGCGCCGGGTGATGTGCGCCCGTAAATCGTCGTCGGCCAACGGTTCACGCAGCAGCACGCGTGCCCGCCGCGGGTCCTCGTCGAAGAAATCGGCGCAGGTTTGCAACGCCGAACGGATCGCCGCATGCGGGTCGGTGCCCGCGGCGATCACCGACAACCGCTCGCGCAACGCCGCTTCCGCCCGGTCGTAGACGGCGAGGATCAGTGCTTCGCGGCCTGCGAAACTTTCGTAGAAATAGCGCGGGCTCAGATTCGCCTGTCGCGTCACCGCCCGCATCGTGACCGCTCCGGCTCCCGCCGTCCCCAGCAGGTCGAAAGCGCAATCCAGCAACAGCTCACGGCGTTCGCCGGAACGGTCCTGCAGCGTCTGGCCTCGCCAGAGTTTGGGCGCGGTGCTCACACGATCATCCTCGCATCTCTCCGCACCCCTCATTGACATCACCTGATTCTACATGAATCATATGATTCATCTCGAGGCGCGCGGCACCGGCACCGTGGCCGGTCGCGCCGATCGTGTGAAGGGGTCACTCATGTTCGACGAGGAACAGTTCCAGCAGGCGCTGCGGCGGCCGCGGTTGTCGAAACCGGTACCGGAATTCCTGAATTCCAATCGCGCCGTGCCGATTCGGGCGATCCCCGAAGCCGAACTACAGGCCGGCACCCTCGAGTGGTTCGGCGAATTCGAACGCAAACTCGAGCTCTACGGCAAGCTCGGCGTCGATCTGACCTGGGTCATGGAATGGGCCAAGAAGTACTGGTGGAGCTTCCTGGTCCGGGATATGAGCCTCAATCACGAGCTCTACGCACCCGGCATCCGCTACACCGACGTCACGACGTTCGGGCGCACCATCGTCGGCATCGACGAATTCGTGAAATACAACTTCGCCTTCTTCGACGCCATCCCGGACTGGCGCTACGACCCGCTGCCGAACCAGGTGTATCTGGACGTGACGCCGGAAGGCAGGGTGCGCACCGTGATCCGCTACATCGGCAGCGGGCACTGGACCGGCCCGCTGCGCCTGTACCCCTACGACGAGTCCGCTCCCGTGATCCACGGCAACGGACGCTTCATCCAGTGCCCGGCCGTCGACCGCTACCACTTCAACGCCGACGGACTGATGGAAGAAGGCGAAACCCTCTACGACTTCCTCGACGCCACTCAGCGCGGGGGAGTTCTGCCGCGCGACGACAGCTGGCAGTTCCGCGCACTCATGGCCGCCTCCAAACTTCCCGCACTCCTCGCCCGGATCGGAACGGTGCGGTAGTGGGCGGCCGGCTGAGCCCCTGGCCGCCCGACTGCTTCTATTTGCGAGCACC
>NZ_BAFW01000370.1 GCF_000308535.1 Nocardia cerradoensis NBRC 101014
AACCGGATCCGCCTTCCTGGGTCACCACGGCGGTCGCGTGCAACATGCCCGCGAAGTCCTCGGGCTCGGTGGACGGCCGCAGCAGCACCGTCGGGGCACCGGCGGCGGCGAGCACGGCCGCGGTGTCGCGGACCAGCCGGCCCGACGCCACACCGGTCGACGCGGCGATTCCGCTGGCGAGCAACGGCGCGTGACCGGCGGCGGCATGCGGGGACGCACGGTCGAACAGCGCCGTCGGCCGCAGCCGTCGCAGGGCGGCCGGGCGATCCAGCAGCCCGGCGCGCCACGCGTCGACGGTGACCGTGTTGTGGACTCGTTCGGCGGCCACCGCCGGGCGCACCTGCAGCAGCCACAGTTTCCCGGATTCGACGACGAATTCGACCTCGACGATCAGCGTCAGCCAGCCGAACAGTTCGTCCACCGTGGCGGCGAGCTCACCGTAGGCGGCGGGCGCGGTATCGGCGAGCACCGCGATGTTCGCCGGTGTCGCGGTGCCGCCGACCAGGGATTCCCCCGTCGCCGCCGGCAGATATTCGCCGTGCAGTCCGCGCATCCCCGTGAGGGGATCGTGACTGAAGACGACGCCGCTGCCGCTGGCGGTGGCCGCGGTCCCGTACGCCATCGCCTGCACGACCACGGACGGCCGGTCTGCTTCCGAAATACCGTGTGCGGCACGGTATTCCCGCGCCCGGCGGTTGTTCCACGAGGCGGCCACCGCATCCACGGCCGCCTTCACCTGCGCCGCGGGCTCGACCGGGAATCGCGCCCCGGTCCGTTGTTCGTAGCTGTCGATCAGTTCGGAATGAACCCGCTCGGGCGGCCCGGTGGGCAGGTCGGCCTCCGGCACGCCCGCGACGTGCACGCACAGCGCACGGGCCCCGGAAACGACTGCGCGCCAGGCGGTTTGCTGTCCGCCGAGCCGCTCGGTCAGCGCCGGCACGTTCTCCGGCGTCAGGCCGACACACAGCAGGGTGTCCATCATGCCGGGCATACTCACCGGCGCGCTCGACCGCACGGCGAAGGCCACGGTGGCGCGGTCGGCCGCCATGGTCGCGGCCGCTTCCCTCCGCAATTCCCGGACCAGCTGGGCGATCTCGTCGAGCGTGCCGCCGGTCTGCCGCAGGCGTTCACCGGGCAGGATCCGGAAAGGTGGTACCGGATAATTCATCTCGGCCAGCTTGGTGAGGAAGAATCCTTTGCCGCCGAACAGGGCTCGCGAGATCTGCGGGGTCTCGAAACGCTCAATGCCCGGGTGGCTCATGACCGGCTCCCAGGGTGAGGCGCAGCAGGGGTGAGGCGGCGCCGACGAACAGCTGGCGGGCGGCGCTGATTCCGGTCGCCAGATCGTTCCACAGCTCGACGCGCCGCGGTTTTCCGCTCGTGGTCCTCGGAATCGCCAAGGGCGCCATGGTGACCAGGGCCGCGGTGGCCGCGTCGAGCCCCGACCGCCGCAACACCGACAGCGTCGTCTCGACGGCCTCGGTCGGCACCCGCTGCTGGAAGACCACCAGGCTCGAGGGCTTACCCGCCATCTCGAGATCACGCAGCACCACGGTGATCTTGTCGTGATGGACCCGAAGTCGTTCGGCGAGAGCGAGTTCGACGTCCTCGGCGGTGATGAACGTGCCGTTCACCTTGATCGCGTTGCCCATCCGGCCCAGCACGTAGACCTCGTCCTGATAACGAAAGCCCAGATCGCCGGTGTAATGCACCACGGGGACGGTGTCGTCCTCGTCGAGATAGCCGCTGAACAATGCCGGTGAGGCCACGGTGATCTCGCCGACCTGACCGTCGGGCAGCACGACGCGATCGGAGTCGACGACCTCGATGTGCGCACCCGGCAGGGCCCGCCCGCACGACACGATGCAGGTCGCGCCGTCGGGCACCGGCTCGGTGTCGAGCAGGTCCCGCTGCCCGAGCACCTCGACCTGAGCCTGATCGGACAGGGTCCGGTGATCGATGTCCAGCGCGGTCGGCACGTCCGGCAGCGGGCAGACCGATACCGCGAGGGTGGTCTCCGCCATCCCGTATCCCGGTTTGACGGTCCGGGCGGGCAGTCCGAACGGCGCCAGCAGCTCGTAGAAGCTGCGCAGCGCGGCGAAATTGATGCGATCCGAGCCCACGATCAACGATCGCCACTCGGAGAAGTCCATGCCGGCCAGGGCCGTGGCCCCCACCAGCCGCACGATGCGTTCGATCGCGAAATTCGGTATGGCCGAATGGTTCGCCCCGTGTCGGCCGAACAGTTCCAGCCAGGTCAGCGGGCGCCGGACGAAATGCTCCGGGCGCATCAGCCACGCGTCCTGGGCGTAGAGGATCGGTGACAGGAAGGTGCCGATCAGCCCCATGTCGTGATGCAACGGCAGCCAGGACCCGAAGGTCTGGGTGGACTGCCCCGTGCTGTCGTGGAAAACCGATTTCAGCATTTCCACGTGCGCGATGGCGGCGCGTGCGCTGATCCGGACGGCCCGCGGCAGACTGCTCGAACCCGAGGTGAACTGGATGATCGCGGTCTCGTCGTCGGTCGCCGGGCACAGCGCGACCCTGTCGGCCGCCGGTATCGGCTCGTCGGCGTCGATCAGATGGCGGGGACGGTCCGGTCCGGCCTCGGCAAGACCGGCGAGGGTCTCCGCCCCGGCGACCACGGCCGCCGGGGCCAGTGCCCGCAGCCGCGACAGGTGCCCGGCCTGGCCACCCTCGGGCAGCCCGATCGGGGCGACGACGGTGGGTATCGCTCCGATCGCCATGACGCCGAAGAAGTATCGGGGAAATTCGGGGCAGGTCGGCAGGACCAGCGCCACCCGGTCGCCGCGCCCGATACCGCGTTCGCGCAGCGCACCGGCCACGTTCAGCGCCTCGGTGGCCATCGAGTCGTAGCCCAGGCTCTCCCACTGGTGGCCGGTGTAGAAGCGGACCGTGCCGTCGTTGTCGCGTTCGGTGATCCAGTCGACGAGTGATCTCACCGCGCCTCCCGGGACGCGGGGTCGTTCGGGTACCGATCGTGATAGGTGCGCTGGATCAGTGCGACCAGGTCGCCGACGGTCTCGACGCCGTAGATGTCCTCGTGGTCGATGAGTTCGATGCCGTACTCCTCCTCGACTCGGGTCAGCGCCTCCATCAGCGACAGCGAGTCGAGGTCGATGTCGTCGCGGACCGAATCGGTCAGCCGCAGGTCCAGCCGGGGCCGGCCGACCGCGATCTTGTCCTCGAGGACCGTCAGCACCGCCTCCGGATCGGCCACCGGATCGAAAGTCTGGTTATCAGTGGACAATTCGCACCTCTCCCGTATCTCCGTTCACGTACACCCGCTGTCCCGGTTTGATTTCGGTGGCCAGCGGATGCGACACCACGGCCGGAATCCCGAGTTCCCGGCAGATGATCGCGATGTGTGAGTACTGACTGCCGCGGGCGGTCACCACCGCGCCGACGAACGGCAGGATCGGAATGACGTTGGCGTCGGCGCTCTCACAGGCCAGCACCGCCCCCCGTTCGGTGGGCATGTCCCCGAGCCCGATGGCGATCCCGTCGCAGACACCCGCCGCGGCCCCGTGCGGGGTGCGGTGCGGCTGATGGTGTGCGGCCGCGCCCGGCGACAGGTCCAGATAATCCGGCATCGCCACCGCGAGGGCGTCCTCACAGGCGGTGCGGCGCCGCGCTATCTCCGTGCGGTCCGGGACGGCGTCACGCAGTTCACGCATCGCGAGGTACGGCCAGTCCGCCGCGGCCACACCCCGATGGGCGGCGATCACCGGCACGAACCGCCGGTGGGCGTGCAGCAACCGCATCGCCAGCGATTTACTGTGCTCCCGCAGGGCCATCACGTCGCCGAGGAACAGCACCGAGGCGTCGATGGCCCGGCCGCGCGCCGCTCCGGACATACCGATCAGCGCCTCCCGAGGCGACAGATCGGACTCGTCCCGGGTGGCGGCCGGGGCGTGGTTCATGGGTGGGATCACATAGTCGGACCAGGGCAGATCGGTGTCGGCGATCTCGTAGAACGGGTGCTGGACGAAGCATGCGGGCCCGTCGGCGAGGGGCGCCAGCTGACCGATGCGACCCCACGGCAATTCGGCGGGTTCCTTGAGCCAGTTGGTGATCAGGTTGCCGCCGCGCGCGAGCCGGCCGACCACGGTGCGCTGCAACACCTCCGCCGCGACCGCCCCCGACGTGCTGATGATGTGCAGATGCCAGGCCCGCTCCAGCAGTGCGTCGCCGCGGGTCGCCAGTTCGCCCAGGCGCCAGACGGCCTCGTCGCCGAGGACGGCGTCGACGTCGCGTTCGAAGTCGAACACCGCCTGTTCCAGCTCGATCACGCGCGGCCGCAGTTCGACCAGCTCGCGCAGCATCCGCGCGGTGGCGCCGTTGCGGCGCAGGCGGCCCGGCCGGCGACCGGAGCTGGGCCGGGGCGGATCGATGCCCTCGAAGTAGGCGGCGGTGACGTCCTCGGGGGTCAGCAGATTCACCTGGTCGGCGATGCGGCAGTAGGCCGTGAGGTTGTGGTACGGACGGCAATTGAAGTAGCCGGTGAACACGTAGTCCGAGCCGGTGGCCCAGCGCTGCGGGCCGAGGATGTCGCGGACGAACTGCCGGGTGCCCCACTCCATCGGCCTGCCGACCAGCGACCAGGACATCGGTGACAGCCGTTGCGGTGCGATCTCCCCGAAATTCCCGGCCGAGTACACCCGCAGCTCCGGATGGGGATAGGTGTCGACACGACAGTGTGAAATGCTCATCGTGCTGCTCCCAGGACGTCGATGCTGCGACTCGTGAGACCCGAATTGCGCAGTGCCACACCGGTTTCGGCGATATAGTCGGTCGCCGACCTGATGTCCGGCGTCGGGAGGGTGTCGAAGATGCCCGGATCGAAATCGAACAGCGGCCGGGCGTAGTCGACGACGTCCTCCTCCAGCCCGAAGCGGCGGGTCAGCAGGCGGCGCGTCCACGCGGGCCCGGTGGCGTCGACGATCTTCGGCACCACCTGCCACGGACGGCACAGGCGCTCGAGGACGTCGGCCAGTGTGGGCCGCTCCGGATCGAAATAGGTACAGCCACTGCGGTGTTCGTCGCAGACGGTGATGTCTCGCACCACTCGCGCGGCCACCTCGACATCGGCGGCGTAGACCGGATACCGGCCGCAGTCGTTCAGCGTGACCGGGAGCCCGCTGAGCAGATGCGGCAGGACCGACACCGGACCACCCCGGCGGGGGATCAGTTCGGCGGGGGCAGGCCCGAGCAGGGTGCCCAGCCGGAGCACGGTCACCGGCACCCGGCGTTCGCGGCGCGCGATCAGCTCGCCGCGGTATTTGGCGTATTCGTACCAGTTGCGGAAGGTTTGACCACGACTGAGATCGCGATTGGTGATCGGACCGGTAGCGCGGCCCAGCGCGAGAATCGACGAGACGTACACGACGCGGCGGACGGACCCGATCGACGCGGCCAGATCGAGGACGTTGCGCGTGCCGTTGACGTGCAGGTTCACCACGCCCGTCGGATCCGAACCCATATCCACCGAACCGAAGCCGCAGACCACCGCGTCGACGTCGGTCAAGGCGTCGAGGGCTTCGTCGGTCGAGCCGAATCCGGGCGAGTTCACATCGCCCGCGATGCCGGTTCCGTAGCGGGTCCGGCCGCTGCGGCTCAGCGCGACGACCTCGTGGCCGTCGGCGTCGAGCAGTCTCGAGACGGTACTTCCCAGATAGCCGGAGGCGCCGGCGACGAGTATTTTCATGCGAATCGTCCCAACGGGAGTTCGGGCAGCGGCTCGGGGGCCACGGGCGGGGCGAGATCGAAGGCCACGTCGATGAGGTCCTCCACCGAGTAGGTCGGCGCCCAGCCGTCGGTCAGTGCCCGCAACCGGGTGCGTTCGAAGATCCGATCGATGGCGACATACCGAAGCCCGAACAGGCGATTGCCCATCTCCCGATTCCAGCGCGCGTACTTCAACGCCAGGTTCTCCGCCAGCCGCAGCGCGCGGTCGGGAGCGACCAGCAGTCGCGGCGGGTCGTAGCGACCGGTGATGTCCTTGGACTGCAACACCGTCAGCAGCGCCGCCAGCGTCGGCGCGGTTTCCCCGGCGACCAGGTGGACGATCGCCCCGCCGCGCCACGACGCGTAATCCGTGGCGGCGCCGTGGTCGAGCAACCGCACCAGACCCTCACCGATCACGTCGCGCGGCAGGATGTCCACGCGGGCCTCCGGCCGCACCGGCAGGACCGGCAACTGCCCCGACGACATCGGCGTGACGAGTTGATACAGCGAGCTCCACCGCGTGGTCGATCGGGTGCGGGAGCTGCCGATCACGCCGCCGATGCGGGCGATCAGCACCGGGTGACCGTCGGCGGCGGCCCGGCGGATCAGATGCTGTTCGGCGAACCATTTGCTCAGCTCGTAGGGCGTGCGGTCCGGATGCGCGGGGTGCAGATCCTCGGCGATATTGCCGGAGGCGGTGCCTGCCACGTAGGCGGTGCTCACGTACAGGTACGGAACGATACGGCCGAGTCGATCGCTGAGCTCGCGGGCCAGCGCGAGACCGTTGAGCGCACCGAGGTAGTTGATCCGGTCCAGCGCCGCCTGCCCGGCCGTCCAGTCGACGATGCCGGCGAGGTCGACCACGACATCGACCTCGGGCAACGTCGAACAGTCCAGGCCCCAAAGGTTTTCGGCCACATCGCCGATCACCTGGTGCCGCGGCACGGCGGCGCGGTCCAGATCGGCCCGCGTCCGGCGGCGCACGACGGCCGTCGCGGCGGCCGGGTCGGGGTTGTCGGTCAGTGCCTCGGCCAGGCCGCGCCCGACCTGTCCGGTCATACCGGCGATCAGCAGGCGCGGCGCGGTGCGGCGGCGGGCGGGTGTGGTGTCGGAGGTCGCGAGGGTCATGAGGAGATGCTCACCAGCCGGTCGTAGAGGTCGGGATTGCCGTGCAGGGAGTCGGTGATGATCGCCAGCATCATTTCGTCGGTTCCCGCGCCGATGCGTGCCACACGGATGTCGTTCCAGAACTGGCCGAACGGCGTTTCCCGCGGGAGGTAGCCCGGGCCGCCGAACACCTGCATCGCTTCGCTGATCAAGCGTTCACCGGCCCGCGCCGCGCACAGTTTGACCGCGGCGATCCTGCTGATCAGCGCGCGGTCGAGCGGTCCGGCCATGAGGTCGCGGGCGATCGTGTCGACCGCGCCCGACAGCACCTCGACCTCGGCCGACAACTCGGCCAGCCGGAAGGCGATGTACTGGTGCTCGCGCAGCCGTTTACCGAATTGCGTACGGCGCCCGGCATGTTCGACCGCCAGACTGATCGCCGTCGCGCATCCGCCGGCGACCTGGGCCGCGATCGCCAGCCGCTCGAAGGACAGTCCGTAGTTCAGATTGAGCACGCCCAGCCCGGCCCGGCCCAGCGTCGCCTGCCGATCCACCTCGGCGCCGTCGAACTCGACGGCCACGGTATCGAGGGCGTGTGTGCCCAGTTTGTCGTGCTCGCGAAGGATCCGGGCCGCGGTCATCGGCACCACGATCGTCGCGTGGCGATCGGTGGGCCGGCCGTCGGCCGCCGCGATCCGGCACAGCACGACGGCGAAATCCGCGACCGCGCCCAGGGATACGAACTTCTTGCGACCGGTGACCGACCAGCCGTGCTCGGTCGGGGTCGCCAGGCACGTGACGGCCGAGAGGTCGCTGCCGCCCGTGGGTTCGCTGGCGGCGATGCAGCCGACGGCGGTACCGTCCAACGCCTGTTCCCGCAGTGCCACAAGGTAATCCGAGTGACCGAAGCGGTGCAGCAGCGAGAGCACGGTTTCGGTGTGCAGGGATACGCCGATGGCGACTCCCGCCGGCGCCCGGCTCGACAACTCCGCGCCCAGGCGCACGCCGAAGACCACGTCGCCGGCGTCGGTGCCGGGTGCCGCGTCCGCCGACCACCGGCTGCGCAGTACCCCGGCCTTGCCGAGGGATTCCAGCAGCTGGCGCGGAAACCGGACGAGGGCGGGGTCGGCCTGCACCGAGTCCAGGGCGTCCTGCACGATCCGGCCCAGGTCGCCGGCCGTGGGTAGTGCTGTTTCGAGGGTCATTGATATCCGTTCCCTCCGGATCGAATGCCGAATTTTTCCCACACCTCGAGGCCGCGGCTGCGCAGCCTTTCCGGTATCGGCGGATGGGGAGTCGAATTCACACATGAACAGTGCGAAGTCAGCGTGACACATTTCCCTCGAAACCGTCAACAATTGGATCCGTTGACTTTTGCGAGAGCGCTGTGCCAATCTTGTCCGAGCGCCACCGTCGTGCGCAACGAGTCGGCCTCGTCGCCGCCGCCCCTCCTGTAGCTTGTCTCTAAATACCCTGTCCAACAGGGGTTTTGGGTGAACTATCCGAGGCTCGCGACCGCCTGACAATATCTTGCTATAGGGGAGAAATGCACAATGACGGATAATCGAGTCAGCCTCGCTGCGCAATGGACGGAGATATTCACCGCCGATGGTTCGGCACCGCCCGAGAAACTCTCGGTGCAGTCCTGGCTGCGTTACAGCCTCATTATTCGACGCGTGGAATTTCTGCCGTTGACGGTGACGGTACCTTTGGTGCCGGCCCTGCTCATGGCTCGGACGATGCGCGAATTGCTGTCACTCGACATGCTGCTCGCGACCATTGTCGTGGTGGTGTCCATCCAGATCGGCAATATGGCCAACTGCCTCGCCGACCGCCGGATGGACGCGATCTACAAGACCAGGCTGTCGCGGGCCGTCTACGGCCTGGGGGTCGGCCGGGTGATCCGCCAGATCGTGATCGCCATGGTGATCGTGGGAGTCGCGGAGGGCTGGCTGACCTACCGCACCGGACATCTGGATCTGCTGCTCATCGGCGGTCTGTGGGCGGTGCTGGGCATGGGCTACTCGCTGCCGCCGCTGCACCTCAACGGCCGCGGCATCTGGCAGCTGCCGGTGCTGCACGCCGTGTACTTCGTCCTGCCGGGGTTGTTCGTGCTGCGCGCGTTCGAGGGGCCGCTGTCGTGGGCGGCGATCGCCGCGATCTGCGGCTTCAGCCTCACCAATATCGGCATCATCGTCATCAGCCACGCCGAGGACTTCCCCGAGGACGAACTGTATTCGGTGATGACCTACGTCCGGACGCTCGGACTGACCCGCGCGGTCGGGCTCGGGGTGGCGATGCTGACGCTCGGAGCGATCGTCGTCACCGCGTCGATCGTGGTACTGGCCGGCCCGGTCTGGGGGCTGGTGCCGTATCTGGCGGCCTGCCTGTTCGCGGTGCGGTTCATGGCCCGTACCGCGCGGGCGGTGCGCGGGAAGCCGGTCGACGAGGGAGTGGCCGTGCTGCGCGCCTCCTCGAAACTCGCTCCGCTGCACACCCTTCTGGTCGGGTGGACGACAGTCGTCGTCGCCGCCTTCGCCTTCGCGGCCCGCTAGGCGCCGGCCGCATCGAATCACGAGTTAGGAGATCGGCGAATGGCGATCCTGTACAAACCCGCGGTGGCCTTCCCGGACGAGGTGGTCACCCTCGAACAGACCTTGGACGTCGCGCGCCGGCTGCACGCGGACCACGCCGACCTGGAGCTGGCATTGCGGTTGATCCGCAACACCGGCGTCGAGACCCGCAATATCGTGCAGCCCTTGGATCGTGCGTTGCGGCACCCCGGTTTCGAGGAACGCAATCAACTGCACGAGGTGGAGGCGAAACGCTACGTGCCGGTGGTCGTCGGCGAGGCGCTGGCCAACGCCGGCAAGGCCGCGGCGGATATCGACGCCATCATCTACGTCTCGTGCACCGGCTTCATGATGCCGTCGCTGACCGCGTGGATGATCAACGAACTCGGCTTCCGGTACTCCACGGCACAGCTTCCGATCGCTCAACTCGGTTGTGCCGCAGGCGGTGCCGCGATCGCCCGCGCCCTGGACTACTGCCGGGCCCATCCCGGCGCGAACGTCCTCGTGGTGTCGTGCGAGTTCTGCTCGCTGTGCTATCAGCCCAGTGACGTCTCCGTCGGCACCCTGCTGTCCAACGGCCTGTTCGGCGACGCCGTCGCGGCCGTGGTGGTCTCCGATGCGGCCGCCGCGGGCAGAGCCGGAATCGAGTTGCGGCGCAACGCGTCCTACCTCATTCCCGGCACCATCGACTGGATCTCGTATGCGGTCCGGGCGACCGGCTTCCACTTCCAGCTGGACAAGCGGGTCCCGGGAACGATGGAACCACTGGCGCCGGTGCTGCGCGCGGTCTCCGAACAGGAGGGCTGGGACGCCGGGGTCCTCGAGTTCTACATCATCCATGCCGGCGGACCGCGCATCCTCGACGACCTGTCGAAATTCCTCGATGTGGCGCCGAACCAGTTCCGCTACAGCCGCGAGACGCTGACCCGGCACGGCAATATCGCCAGCGCCGTGGTGCTCGACGCGACCCGGCGACTCTTCGAAGACACCGACAATCCGAAGATCGGACGCGGCATCATCGCCGGGTTCGGTCCGGGAATCACCGCCGAGATCTCACTGGGAGAGTGGTACAGCTGATGTCGATTCACGGACTCTACGTAGCGCCGGGCGAGGGCAAACGACTCGTCAGCGCCGCACACGAAGTGGTTTTCAAGGTCACCGGCGAGCACTCCACCGCCGCCTCCAGTTTCGAGGTGCTGGTCCCACCGGGCTTCGACGTCGGGGCGCATCTGCATCACCATTCCGAGGAACTGTTCTACCTCGTCGCGGGCGAGCTGGAATTCCTTGCGTTCGAACCGGTTTCGTGGGAAGGACATTGGTCGCAGTGGCGCTCAGAGGAGGGCCGCACCGTCATCACGGCCGGGCCCGGCAGCGTGGTGTTCGTGCCGCCCGGATGCCCGCACGCGTTCCGCAACGCCTCCGACGCGCCGGCGAAGATGTTCTTCCAGGCCTCGCCACCACCGGACCACGAACACTATTTCGAAGGACTCATCGAGATCTTCCGCACCGGCGCCGCGGTGGACCCGGCCGCCGTGGCGGCGCTGCGCCGGAAATACGACATCGAGCAGATCAGCGAGTTGCGCTACCAGCCGCCGGGTGAGTGAGCCGCCGCGATGACGAGCGTGCTCGGACTCGCCGGCTCGCTGCGGCGGCAGTCCTACAACCGGATGTTCCTCGAGGCGGTGCCGCACCTGCTGCCGTTCGCATGCCGCTACCAGGTGTTCGACGGGCTCGGCGAGGTGCCGCTGTACAACGAGGACATCGACACCGCGGCGCCGCCGCCGGGCGTGCGGGCGTTGCGCGCCGCGGTGGCCGCGTCCGACGGGGTGATCGTCGCCTCCCCGGAATACAACCAGTCCGTTCCGGGTGTGCTGAAGAACGCCCTCGACTGGCTGTCCCGCCCGCACGGCGGCGGCGCCCTGCGCGGGAAGGTGATCGTGTCCGTGGTGGTGACGCTGTCGCGCGGCAACGGCGCGCGCGGACTGGCCGACCTGAACCGGGTGCTGTCGTATCTGGGCAACACCGTGCTGTACCAACCGGAAATCGTGCTGGCCTCGGCGCCGAGCCTGCTGCGACCCGGTGCCGACGGGTCGGTGGACATCACGGATCCCGCCGTGCGAGCGCTGGTCGCGCTGGCGCTCGAACAGTTCGGCAACGTTCTCGGCGCGGGGACCGCGCGCGCCGGCGCCGAATTCGTCGCGGCCCACCGGGCCGTCGTCGAACGGGCGCGCTTCGCCCCGATGGTGCGCGAGGCGCTGAGCCGGGGCGCGCCGCCCGGCGTGGTCGCGGAGCGGCTGCGCAACGCCGGCATCTCCGCACACGAGGCGCAGGAATGGATCAGCGCCGAAATGGCAAGCGGCCCGGTCCTTTCGAGCAACGGACATCGAAGTGGAGAATCATGATCGACATCGGAACCGACAGCGGTCTCGACTTCCTCGACGACCGGGTGCGTGGTGTCGTCGAGCGACTGGAAGTGGCGGCCCGCGCCGACGGGGAGGTGATCGGCGCGGTGTCGGTGCGATTGCGCGAACTCGGCGCGACACCGGATGCCGAGACGCTGCGGGTGATGACCGCGACGGGTGAGGCGGCGATGCTGCCGGTCGCCCGGTCGGTGGGCCGCTTGCTGTTTCAGCTGGCGCTGGGCTCCGGCGCCGCCACGATCGTCGAATACGGCACCTCGCACGGCATGTCGACGCTTTATCTGGCCGCCGCCGCACGACGCACCGGCGCGCGGGTGATCGGCACCGAACTGAGTGCGCACAAGGCCGCGGTCGCCACCGCGAATCTCGCCGAGGCGGGTGTGGGCGATCGGGTGCGGGTGCTGGTCGGCGATGCGCTCGAGACGTTGCCGACCGTGCCCGGCCCCGTCGGACTGCTGCTGCTCGACGGGTGGCTGCCCCTGCATCTGCCCGTATTTCGAGCGATGGAGCCGAAATTGACGCTGGGTTCGATCATCGTCTCGGACAATGTCTCCAGACATGCCGACCTGCTCGACGACTTCCACCGCTACGTAGCGGAACGCTCGCAGACCTATCTACGGACAACCCTGCCCCTCGACGACGGAATCGATGTGATCGTGCGGGTGCGGTAGCGGCCGGCCACCGGAGAGGAACGATGAAGAAGACCTCCGTACTCGAGCGCGTCGCGCGAGCTGCCGCGTTCCACCCCAAGGTGATCCTCGGCGTCGCGCTGCTGGTGGTGCTGATCGCCGCCGCGGCCGGCAGTTCGGTCGTCGACCGGCTCGAGGCCGGTGGCTTCGCCCCGCCGGACGCGGAGTCGACGCGGGTGAGCCACCTGGTGGATGCCGAATTCGGCGGCGTGGCACCGAATCTCGTCCTGACCATCGGCGCCGACAGCGGTGTCGAGAGCCCACCGGCCCGGCAGGCGGGCGTGGACGTGACCGCGTGGTTGCAGCGACGGCCCGACATCACGACGGTGCAGTCGTATTGGACCGCACCGCCGGATCTGCGTGCGGCACTGCGCAGTTCCGACGGCCGGACCGCGCTGGTCGTGGCCCGCATCGCCGGAGACGACACGGCCCAGCAGAAGGCCGCCGACGAGATCGCCCGCGCGCTGCCGGCACCGGCGGGGGTGACGATTCACCTCGGCGGTTACGCGGCGACCCTGCGCGACCTGAGCGCCGTCAGCGTGCGAGACCTGGCCTCGGCCGAGGCCGTCGCCATCCCGATATCGGCGATCGTGCTGGTCCTCGTCTTCGGGAGTGTGATCGCGGCATTGCTGCCGGTGGTCATCGGGCTGGTGTCGATCGTCACCACCCTGGCCGTGCTCCGGCTGCTGACCGAGTTCACCGATGTGTCGGTGTTCGCGCTGAATACGACCACGGCGTTGAGCCTGGCACTCGCCATCGACTACAGCCTGTTCGTCGTCTCGCGCTACCGGGAGGAACTCGACCGCGGGGCGGACCGGGAGGAGGCGGTGATCCGCGCGGTCTGCACCGCCGGTCGCGCGGTGCTGTATTCGGCTCTGGTGGTGATCCTTTCGCTGTCGGCGCTGCTGGTGTTCCCGATGTTCTTCCTGCGCTCGTTCGCCTACAGCGGACTGGTCGTGGTCGCGGTGGCCGCGCTCGCGTCGGTGCTCGTCCTGCCGGCGTGCCTGGTGCTGCTCGGGGACCGGGTGAACGCCCTCGATCTGCGGGCGCCGCTGCGGCGTCTGCTCCGGCTGCCGCCGCGACGGACGGTCCCGCCGGCGGACGGTGTCTGGTATCGCATGGTCACCGGCGTGATGCGCCGCGCGCTGCCCGTCGCGGTGGTGGTCACCGCGCTCCTGCTGCTGCTGGGCGCACCATTTCTCGCGATCAAGTTCGGCACTCCCGACGATCGGGCGATTCGCGCCGGGGTGGCCGACAGCAGGACGGTCGGCGACATCCTGCGTTCGGAGTTCGCGCGCAATCCCACCGATTCGGTCACCGTCGTCCTGCCCGGCCAGCACGGCGACCCCGGCCCCTACGCCGCCGAACTGTCGCGGGTGCCCGACGTCTCGGCGGTTCTCTCCGGCTCCGGTACCTACGTCGGCGGAGCCCGGGTGGCGTCGGCGCCGCCGGGGATGAGTGGCACCGCCGGAGAGGTACTCCTCGTCGGCACCGATCTGGACCCGTATTCGGTGGCCGGTGCCCGGCAGCTCGACCGGCTGCGCGCGATCGCGGCCCCGGCGCCACCGCTGTTCGGGGGCGCCGCGGCCGAGAACCGGGACGCGCTCGAATCGATCGCTGCCCGCCTGCCCGTCGCCGCGGTGTGGATCGTGGTCGCGATGTTCTCGGTGCTGTTCCTGTTCACCGGAAGCGTGGTCCTGCCGGTGAAGGCGCTGCTGATGAACGTGCTGTCGCTCACCGCCGCGTTCGGGGCGATGGTGTGGATATTCCAGGACGGGCATCTGGCCGGCGTGCTCGGTTTCACGCCGACCGGCTATCTGGTGGCCAACGTCCCGATCATGATGTTCTGCCTGGCGTTCGGCATGTCGATGGATTACGAGATCTTCCTGCTCTCACGGATCCGTGAGGAGTGGCTGCGTTGCGGTGACAACACCCGGTCGGTGGCCCTCGGTGTGGCGCGGACCGGTCGTATCGTCACCGCCGCGGCCGCGCTGATGGCGATAGTCCTCGGCGCCCTGGTTTTTTCCCGCCTCGCGTTCATCCAGTTGCTGGGACTGGGTCTGGCGCTGACCGTCCTCGTCGACGCGACCGTCGTTCGCTGCCTGCTCGTTCCGTCGCTGATGCGCCTGACCGGGCGCTGGAACTGGTGGGCGCCGCGGCTGCTGCGCCGGGTGCACGCCCGGGTCGGGCTGCGCGACCCGGAACCCGTCTCGGGATAGGACGAACCCGTCTCGGGATAGATCGCGCCCCCGCGTCGCGGGACCGCGATCAGCCTCGGTCGTCCGCGGCGGGGACGGCGCAACCGTCCGGACCGCAGGCGTCGCCGTCGCCGAGGACCTGCAGCGCGGGAGCGTGATCGGCCCACGCGCGCTCCAATGCCTGGCTGAACACCTCGGGCGGCCGAGCGCCGGAGACGCCGTAGGTGCGGTCGAAGACGAAGAAGGGCACGCCCCGCGCGCCGAGTTGCGCGGCGGTGTTCTCGTCGGCGCGCACCGCGTCGGCGTAGGCCTGCGGATCGTCGAGGGTCGCGCGCACCTCGACCGGGTCCAGTCCCGCTCGCGCCGCCAGCTCGATCAACCGTTCCCGGTCCCCGAACACCGGCCGCTCGTCGGCGAAATTGCCCTCGTACAGCGCGTCGAGCACCTCGTCCTGCCGTCCCCGATCCAGTGCGAAGTGCAGCAGCCGGTGCATATCGAAGCTGTTGCCGAAGTCGCGTCCCTCGGTGCGATACGGCAGCCCGGCGGCCTGCGCCTGGGCGGCGATGCCGCGCTCGTTGGCGGCGGCCTGGGCCTCGCTGATTCCGTACTTCTCGGCGATATGGGCGACCACCGGACCGCTGTGCCCGGCCGGCAGCGTCGGGTCCAGCTCGAAGGACCGGTGCACGACCCGCACCTGATCACGGTGCTCGAAGCCGGCCAGCGCCTGCTCGAAGCGCCGCTTGCCCAGATAGCAGAACGGGCAGTTGATATCGGTCCAGATCTCGACCTGTACGGCCATGGTCACCTCATTCGCGTCTTCGGAAAGTCCTGACATGTCAACCGAGCGCCTGCCCGGCCTGTTCCCTGAGATGTGATCGGCATCACAGTCGGCGGTGTCACGAATGCGGCAGCCGACTTGTCCCATACCCGAATCGCACAGTCGACCCGCCGCGAAAGGACAAGACCATGAGCGAGACCCAGCGCAGCAACCCGGGGACCCAGCGTGCGCCGGACGCCGGACGTCCGCACGACATCGTCGTGCTCGGCGCCGGTTACACCGGAATGCTGGCGGCCATCCGGCTCGCGCGCCGCACCCGCAAGCAGCCGGTGCGCATCACCCTCGTCAATCCGTCGGAGCGGTTCACCGAGCGGCTGCGCATGCACCAGGTCGCGGCCGGTACCGAGCTCGCCGACCACCGCATCCCGGAACTGCTGGCCGGCACCGGCGTGACCTTCCGTCGCGCCGCCGCCACCACGATCGACGCGGGCGCGCACCGCGTGATCTGCGACGACGGCGCCGAACTCGGCTACGACACCCTGGTCTACGCCCTCGGCAGCCGAGCCGACACCACCACCGTGCCGGGCGCGGCCGAGCATGCCCGGACCCTCGACGATCCGCGCGCGGCGCATCGGATGTCGCGGCGCCTCGCCGAACTCGAGGCGAGCGGGGGAGCGGTCGCGGTGTGCGGTGGCGGTCTCACCGGCGTCGAGGCCGCGACCGAGATCGCCGAATCACATCCCGGCCTCACCGTCACCCTGATCAGCACCGGAGAACCCGCCGCCATGCTGGGGGAGCGCCCGCGAGCCTATGTCGAGCGTGCCATGGATCGCCTGAACATCGTGCGCCGCAGCGGAACTCGCGTGTCCAAGGTGCTGCCGGACGCGGTACGCCTCGACAGCGGCGTGATGGTGCCCGCCGGGCTCACGCTGTGGACCGCCGGAGTCCGCGTGCCCGCCCTGGCCGCCGAGGCCGGCATCACCACGGACGCGGCGGGGGCCATCGTCACCGACGCGACGTTGCGGTCGGTGTCGCATCCGGACATCTACGCGATCGGCGACGCCGCCGCGATCACCCAGCCGTGGGGCCGCATGCACGGCACCTGCCAGAGCGGGATGCCGACCGCGGCCTACGCCGCCGACACCATCGCGCGGCGCCTGCGCGGAAAGCCGGTGCGGCCGTTCCGATTCGGCTACTTCCACCAGCCGGTCAGCCTCGGCCGCCGCGACGCCGTCATCGGATTCACCCACGCCGACGACAGCCCTCGGCGCGGATATCTGACGGGCCGCGCCGCGGTGCGGTACAAGGAATTCGTCAGCAGCAGCCCGGTCCCGACGTTCCGGCTGAGCCGGCGCGCGAATGTCTCGGTCACCCTCTCGCGCGGTGGACGCGCGACGCGCACGGCCGGCCGCGTCGCGGCCTGAGGTGCGATATTGCGGGTGCTCGACCGACCGGGAGAGGATGAGCGCATGGACGGTGAAGCCGAGGACGCCGGTGCGGTGACCGCCCGGCCCGCGGACCCGCCGGCGGACCCCGGCGATGCGTTCGACACGCATCGCCGGCTGTTGTTCGCCACCGCGTATCAACTGCTCGGCAGTGTGGCCGACGCCGAGGATGTGCTGCAGGACGCCTGGTTGAAATGGCACGAGGCCGACCGGGACCGGGTCCGCCACCCCAAGGCGTATCTGGTGCGGACGGTGACGAACCTGTCGCTGAACCGGCTGACCAGCGCCCGCGCGGTGCGTGAAACCTATGTCGGCCCGTGGCTGCCCGAACCGCTGCTCAGCGAACCCGATGCCACCGAGCGCGTCGAGATCGTCGACACGGTGTCCACGGCCATGCTGGTCGTGCTGGAGACGCTGGGCCCGGTCGAACGTGCGGTGTTCGTGTTGCGCGACGTCTTCGGCTTCTCGCCCGCCGAGATCGCCGGCTTCCTCGATCGGCCCGAGCCGACCGTCCGGCAGATCTCGCATCGCGCCCGCAATCACGTGCAGGCGCGCCGGCCGCGTTACGACACCGACCCCGTTGCGCGGCAGGAGATCACCGAGCAGTTCCTGGCGGCCGCCAACGGGGGCGACGTCAACGCGCTGATGCAGCTGCTCGCTCCCGACGTCACCCTCTGGAACGACGGTGGCGGCAAGGTCACCGCGGCCCGGCGCCCGCTGCACGGGCCCGATCACGTCGCCCGCTGGCTGCTCGGCGTCCTGGCCAAACCCATCCTGACCGGTATCCGGATGCGGGCCGCGGTGCTGAACGGCGAACTGAGCGTGGTCGGCGAGATCGGCGGATTCCCGGTCGGCGCACTCACCTTCGACATCCTCGACGGCCGCGTGCAGAATCTGCGTTTCCAGGTGAATCCCGACAAACTCGCCGGCCTGCGCCCGCCGCAGGAGATCCGATACCTCTGATTCGACCGAAATGTCCTGTGCGGCTACGGGATGCGCTATTTTTGTGATCCGCCGGGACAGTTCCGGCCGAGATCAGAATGGTAGGAGTTTCACAAGTGCACAGCGTAGCGAGCCGCACCCGTCGATCCGGCGTCAGGATTCCGGCCCGTCGAACCACCCTGACCGGCTGGCTGCTCGCCGCCGGTGTCGGCTTCGCCGCCGTCTTCGCCCCCGCCACCACCGCGACCGCCGCCCCGGCCTTCGTCTCCTGCCCCGCAGGCGATTACGAGAACGTCGACCACGCCTGCGTCCCGCGTCCCGGCTCGGATCCCGACGGCGCGACCGCACAGTGCGGCGACGGCACCTACAGCTACAGCCGCCACCGCAACGGCACCTGCTCCCATCACGGCGGTGTCGAGCGCTGGCTCTGACCGAGCCGGACGGTCCGCGGTGGGCGTGGCGCCGGTCACCACGGGTGCTCGAGTAAGAATGAGAACCCGTGTCTGCCGAGGAACTCGCCGTGGAACCGCTGGCCGCCGCCCGCCGCCTGCTGGGCGCGACGATGCGGTCCGGCCCGGTCGCCGTCCGCATCGTGGAGGTCGAGGCGTACGGCGGTGACCCGGCCGGCCCCTGGCACGACCCGGCCGCCCATTCCGGACGCGGCCGCACCCCGCGCAATGCCGTCATGTTCGGCCCGCCCGGCATGCTCTACGTCTACTTCAGTTACGGCATGCACACCTGCGTGAACGTCACCAGCGGCCCCGACGGTGTGGCCAGTGCCGTGCTGTTGCGGGCCGGTGAGGTGATCGAGGGCCACGAGGTCGCGCGCTCCCGGCGTCGCGCGGCCCGCACCGAAGCCGATCTGGCGCGCGGGCCCGGGAACTTCGGCAGTGCCCTCGGAATCACCCTCTCCGACTACGGCACCGCGCTGTTCGACCCGGCGGCGCCGATCCGATTGGAGTTGGGACCCGAGATCACCGACTCCGCCGCGATCGGGGTGGGCCCCCGGGTCGGCGTGAGCCTGGCAGCCGACCGCCCGTGGCGACTGTGGTTGCGCGACTCCCCGGCGGTCTCGGTCTACCGCCGCAGTCCGCGCGCCCCCGAGGTCGGGCGGTCGGCCTGAGCGCTCAGCTCGTCACATCGGCCGAGATTCGTGCGCGCTGCGCGGCCGCGACCGTCGCCGCCAGTTCGGCCGCCGCGACGGTATCCGCGACGCCGAGCGTCCATCGGGTTTCACCGCCGATCCGGAACTCGCCGTAGACCACGAATTCCGCACCCGCGCCGGCAGCCGGCCGGTGGTGGGTCGACTGCAGCGACTCGATCGAGATGCCGTGAGCGGCAACTATTTTCGTGAGCTCGTTCGCGGCATCGGCAGGCGTCGAGGTCGTCTCGGCGTCGACGCCTGCCTCCGGCGCGGTGATCACGACGTCGCCGGAGTCGCTGTATCGCCAGTGAATCCGGCCCGCGGCACAGTCGATACCGTCGCCGTCGGGGCCGTAGACCTGTTGCAGCAGATCCCACAACCACCGCGCACTCACCTCGGCGCCGGTGTCGTCGGTATGGCGCTGCACATGCCGGGCGAAGTCGATCTGCAGCCGTCGCGGCAGCTCCAATCCGTATCCGGTCTGCAGCAGATAGGCGATACCGCCCTTGCCGGACTGTGAATTCACCCGGATCACCGCCTCGTAGCTGCGTCCCACATCCGCCGGATCGATGGGCAGATACGGCACCTGCCACTCGATCTCGGATTCCGGCACCCCGGCGAGTTCGGCCCGGCGGCGATGGTCGGCGAATCCCTTCTTGATCGCGTCCTGGTGTGTTCCGGAGAACGCGGTATAGACCAGATCGCCGACGTAGGGGTGTCGCTCCGGAATCGGCATCCGGGTGCAGTACTCGACGGTGCGGCGGATCCCGTCGATGTCGGAGAAGTCGATCATCGGATCCACACCTTGCGCATGCAGATTCAAGGCGAGCGTCGCGATGTCGACGTTGCCGGTGCGCTCACCGTTGCCGAAGACACAGCCCTCCACGCGCTGAGCTCCGGCCAGCATCGCCAGTTCCGCGCAGGCGATGCCGGTACCACGGTCGTTGTGCGGATGAACCGACAGGATCACCCCGTCGCGGCGGCTCAGATTACGGTCCATGTATTCGATCTGGTCGGCGTAGACATTGGGCGTGGCCACCTCCACCGTCGCCGGCAGATTCAGCACGACGGGGCGCTCGGGGCACGCGTCCCACAGATCGGTCATCGCATCGCACACCTCCAGCACGAAATCCGGTTCGGTGAGCATGAAAACTTCGGGCGAGAACTGGAATCGCAGATTCGGCCGGTCACCGGCCAGTCGCGCGATCTCGCGTCCACCCGCGACGATCATCTCCGCCACATCGGCCCGGGACCGCCCGAGCACGACCTCGCGCCACAGCGGCGCGGTCGCGGTGTACATGTGGACCACCACGTCGTTGGTGATCCCCTCCACCGATTCCAGGGTCCGCGCGATGAGATCGGCACGCGCCGGGGTGAAGACGACCAGGGTGACGTCCGCGGGCGCCGGCCCGGCGTCGCGGATCAGGCGGACGAAGTCGAAATCGGTCTGCGAGGCGCTCGGATATCCCACCTCGATCTCCTTGTAGCCGATCGCGACCAGCATCTCGAAGAATCGGCGCTTGCGCTCCGGATCCATCGGTTCGGCGAGGGCCTGATTGCCGTCGCGCAGGTCGACCGGCACCCACAACGGGGCGGATTCGAGGCGTTTCGAGGGCCAGCCGCGCTCGGTCAGTGGCACCGAAACCCGGTGGTACACATCGTGATAGCGATGCGACGGCATGACGGAGGGGCGCTGGCGATTCCAGCGGGGAGTGTGGTCGGGCACGGTATCGGCTTTCTGCGTCGGAGATGTCGACCGGCGCAGCCCAGCAACCCGCGGGCAGGGTGCCGGTCGTTCAGACCCCGCCGCGGCGGCCGAGGAGAAGCAGTCCCTGTCCCATGTCGGCTACCATAGCTAGTGACAACTCCTCAGACAAGTAGAGAGGTGAGGGCCGATGGCGACCGTGCAGAGGCAACCGCTCGCGGCCCAGGCCGCCCAGCTCCTGCTCGACCGGATCCGCGCGGGTGAATGGCAACTCGGACACAAACTGCCGGGGGAGACGACCCTCGCGGCCCAACTGAACGTGGGACGCTCCACGCTGCGCGAGGCGATCCGGGAACTGTCCGGTCAGGGCGTGCTCGAAAGCCGCCAGGGGGCAGGCGTTTTCGTCACCGCCCTGGACGTGGCCGAGGACTGGGACGAGGTGCTGCGCCGGGCCGATATCGCCGCCGTGATCGAGGCCCGCATCGCCATCGAGGCCGAGGCCGCGGCGCTGGCCGCACAGCGACGCACGCCTGCCGACCTGCGGATCATGCGTAAGGCGCTGTCGGTGCGCGCCGGATCCGACGATTCGGTCGAACATCTCGTCGACGCCGATACCGCCTTTCATCGCACCGTGATCGCGGCGGCGCACAACGAGGTGCTGTTGCAGTTGTTCGACGCCTTCGTCCCACGCGTGCACCGCGCGATGACGGAAATGCTGCGGATGCGGCCGATGGCAGATCCCGCCGCGGACCATCATGCCCACGAGGTGTTGTTCGCCGCGATCCGCGATCGATCGGCCGACACCGCGGCCACGGCCAGCCGGGTGCATCTGAGCGCCTTGAAATCCGCCTTTTCCTGACCGATGAATTCCTCCGGGGTGCCCCGTCTTCTGTGGTGAGCGCGCTCGAACAGACACCGAGCATCCGGAAGGACATCGATCATGACCGCCATCACCGCCTCCGCCCCGTCCGTGACCACCACCCGTCCCGGCAGGATCCGCAACCGCGTGCTGTGGACCCTGCAGATCGTGCTGGGCCTATTCTTCGTCATCGCCTCGGGACTGCCGAAGGTGGTCGGGCAATCCGATGCCGTCCGCATCTTCCACGACATCGGCTGGGGCGACTGGTTCCGCTATTTCACCGGCCTGGTGGAGATTTCGGGCGGAATCGGACTGCTGGTGCCGCGCCTGTCCTGGCTCGCCGCCGCCGGACTGTCGATCACCATGGTCTGCGCCGCCGCCACCCAGGCCTTCGTCATGGACGCCCCGGCGGGCGCGATCTTCCCGCTGGTCCTGATGGCGGTCTTCGCCTGGATCGCCTACGAACGCCGCCCCGCACACTGAAGTCGCGACCGCCCGATGGGCCCGCTCCGGGAGACACCCGGCGCGGGCCCATCGACATGTCGGTCGAGCGGACCGCGCCCGAAGGTCTGTACCGGCGCGGTCCTGCTGAGCTTATCGCCCGGCCTGTCTCGGTCGAGGGACCTCCCGGGAATCGGCCACCGGCTCGTCGTTCCCCGGTGCGGACTTCCCGGGTTGCGGCGCAACGACTTTCGGGGTGTAGGTCAGCCGCCCGCACCGGCGTCGGGTTCCGCTTCTGCCGTAAGGGGTTCGGTGCGCCGATGCATACCCGGGCTGACTCCGTAACGCCGTTTGAACGCGGCACTCAGACTGAACGCCGTCCCGTAACCGACCTGCCGCGCGATCGATTCGATGGTCGCATCGGTGCCGCGCAGCAGGTCCGCCGCCCGCGCCAGCCGCCATTCGGTGAGGTAGGCGATCGGCGGATCACCCACGAGTTCGGTGAACCGCCGGGCCAGCGCTGCCCGGGACGCACCGACGGTCGCCGCCAGTTCGGCGACCGTCCAATCGTGGGCGGGGTTGTGCTCGAGCAGCCGCAACGCCTGTCCCACCACGGGATCGGCGTAGGCGCTGTACCACTGCGGCGCCTCGGCCCGTGCGAACCAGGTGCGCAGGGCGGCGATGGTCAGCAGATCCAGCAGCCGGTCGAGAACCGATGCCTGCCCGGGAACGTCGCGGCCGGACTCGTCGACCAACAGTCCGAGCAGACGTTCGTCCACCTCGTGACCGTCGAGTACGGCCCGCGGCGGCAGGGCGCGCAACAGGCGGTCGCTCACCGTGCCGGCCACCTCGTAGGTTCCGGTCAGCAGCGCGGTCGTTCCGGCCGCATTCGTCCCCCAGCTGCGCACCCCGAGATCCCATGTCTCACAGAGCAATTCACCGTTCGGAGTGGTCGTGGTCTGCCCGGGATGCACGATCGCCTGCGGCGGGGTCGAGGGCGCGTCGGCCACCGTGTACGGGTCGGGACCACGCAGAATCGCGACCGCGCCCTCGTCGAGCCGGATCGGATCGTCACCGTCGGGCACCAGATAGGCGTATCCGCGGGTCACCACCACCACCGTGAGCGGCGCCCGGTCCTGGATCCGCAGCGACCACGGCGGGTCCAGCAGCGAGCGCATCACGAACGCGCCGCGAGCGCGCGGGCCGTCGAGCAGGTCGGCGAGGGCATCCATCCCACGACGATCGCGTATGGCGGCGAGCGCGGCAACCGGGTTCCCAGCACCGGTGGGGCGGCGGCGCCCCGGGAAATCGCGCACGATCACCGGCACGGCCGATCACCCGCGCGGCGCATCGGACGGTTCGCCGTCTGCTACCGGCCAACCGCCCTCGGCCGCTGTCCGGCGGGCATAGTCGGCGAACGATCGCGGCGGCCGCCCCAGCGCGCGCTCTACCCCGTCGGTGACGGCCGCATTGCGACCGTCGAGAACGGTGCCGAACAGATAGGTCAGCGAGTCGACGACCTCGCGCGGCAATCCCATCTCCGACATCGCGGCGGCGTATTCCTCCAGGCTCACCGGTTGATACCCGATCTCGCGGCCGGTGGCGGCGGCGATCGTGGCCACGGCCTCGGCGAAGGTCAGCGCCTGCGGCCCGGTCAGCTCGTAGACCTCACCGGCATGCCCGTCCTCGGTGAGTGCGGCGACGGCGACATCGGCGATGTCCTCGGCGTCGACGAACGGCTCGGCCACCGCGTCGGCCGGCAGTGTCACCTGTCCCGCCGCGATCTCCTCGGCCAGAAAATCCTCGCTGAAGTTCTGCGCGAACCAGCTGCACCGCACGACGGTCGTGGCCGGGCCGCTGCGCAGGGCGATCTCCTCGCACCGCTGCGCTTCGGGCTCGCCCCGGCCGGACAGCAGAACCAGTCGCCGCACCCCGGCCCGGCGCGCCGCCGCGGTCAAGGCGCGCACCGCCTCGTCGGCGCCCGGGGCGGCGAGATCCGGCTGGTACGCGAGGTAGACGGATCGGGCGCCGTGTAGGGCGGCGTCCCAGGTCGTCCGGTCGGCCCAGTCGAAGGGGATCGCCGTCGAGCGGGAGGCCGGCCGCGCCTCGATCCCGCGCTCCGCCAGTCGTGCCACGACCCGCCGGCCGGTCTTCCCGGTGCCGCCCAAGACGACGACAGGGCCCACATCGGTGCGGTCGAGGCCCAGGGAGGCGGTAGTGGCCGCGGCCGGGTCATCGGAATCGGCGGTCGCGAAAACTGTTGTGGTGCCGAGGGTTTCGTTCTGGCTGAGGGTGTTTTCGGTCATGGGTCAAGTACATCCTGAGCGAGGCCCACCGGCCATGGTCCGGACGCTCGCGCACATACGCGCGCGTCCACGCCGGGTGTTCCCGCCGAGGCTCGTCGACCGCCGGCGCGTTCGCCACCGGACAGCACGCCCATCCGGACATGGCCGACCCAGCGCAGCCGATCGCGCCCGGTGCGGAAGAATGGGAGGGCGTGAGCGCCGACATCATCGACGAACTGACCTGGCGTGGACTGATCGCACAGTCCACGGACCTGGACGCCCTGCGGGCCGACACGGCGAAGGGCCCGATCACGCTGTATGCGGGTTTCGACCCCACGGCGGCGAGTCTGCATGCCGGTCACCTCGTCCCCCTGCTCACGCTCAAGCGGTTCCAGCAGGCCGGACATCGCCCGATCGTCCTGGCCGGCGGCGCCACCGGCCTGATCGGTGACCCCCGCGACGTGGGGGAACGGGTGATGAACTCGACCGATACCGTCGCCGAATGGGCCGACCGGATCCGCGGCCAGCTGCAACGCTTCGTCGACTTCGACGAATCGCCGACCGGCGCGATCATCGCCAACAATATGGACTGGACGGGCAACCTCAGCGCCGTCGACTTCCTCCGCGATATTGGCAAGCACTTCTCTGTGAACGTGATGCTCGCGCGCGAGACGGTCAAGCGCCGCCTCGACAGCGACGGCATCTCCTACACCGAATTCAGCTACATGCTGTTGCAGGCCAACGACTTCGTGCAGTTGCGCCGCGCCCACGGCTGCCGGCTGCAGGTCGGCGGCTCTGATCAGTGGGGCAACATCATCGCCGGCGTCGAACTCAACCGCCGCCTCGACGGCGAACAGGTCCACGCCCTCACCACCCCGCTGGTCACCTCCGCCGACGGCAAGAAATTCGGCAAGTCGACCGGCGGCGGCAGCCTCTGGCTCGACCCCGAGATGACCAGCCCGTACGCCTGGTACCAGTACTTCGTGAACACCGGCGACGCCGACGTCATCCGCTACCTGCGCTGGTTCACCTTCCTCGACCGCGAGGAACTGGCCGAACTCGAGACCGCGACCACCGAGCGTCCGCATGCCCGCGAGGCGCAGCGCCGCCTCGCCGCCGAGATGACCACCCTCGTGCACGGGGAGGCGCACACCCGCGCGGTGCAGCTGGCCAGCCAAGCGCTGTTCGGCCGCGGTGATCTGCACGACCTGGACGAAGCGACCCTCGGTTCCGCACTGGCCGAAGCCGCCGGTGACGGCACCGTCGCGGAGGCCGGTCCCGAATCGACGATCGTGGATCTGCTGGTCGCCTCCGGACTGTCCGACAGTCGCGGCGCGGCTCGTCGCGCGGTGGCCGACGGTGGGGCCTCGGTGAACAACGCCCGCATCTCCGATCCGGAATGGGTGCCCACCGATACCGACTACCTGCACGGACGCTGGTTGGTGCTGCGGCGCGGCAAGAAGAACTTCGCCGGCGCGCGCCGAGCCGGGAGCTGATCTGGCCATGACCTGAGTCACATCCGTGTGATTCAGGTCGGCCGCCCGCTCGATCGGGGCGCGGTGACCTGCGCAAATGCGAGCCGACGTGGCGATTTGACGTTCCGTTCTCCGCCACGTAACTTATTCCAGGTCAGAGCGACACGGACACCGACCCGGAGCCGAGAGGCCCGGGACAACGAGGTAGGACGAGGAGCGCCTGACGGCCAGTAGGACCCAGAGATCGTGAGTTGACTTCGCGAGCTTCGGTGGTTAGGCTGGAAAAGTTGCCTCTCAAGAAGGTCGGTTAACCGGCCGGACTGTTTGTGCGCCTGTTCTTTGAGAACTCAATAGTGTGTCGATGAATGTCAGTGCCAAATATTTATTTTGGTTCCGTTTATCCTCCCCCCGTGAGGGTGACGGACATTTTT
>NZ_BAFW01000369.1 GCF_000308535.1 Nocardia cerradoensis NBRC 101014
GATCGCGAGCGGCGCGGACACCGCCGCACCGATGCCGGCGCCGATGGCCGCACCGACGCCCGCGTCGACGACCGTCGCGGCGCATCGATCGGGATCGGCCGGAACCTGTGCGCAGAACGTCTCGACCGGATGCTGATCCTCGACGGGCAGCGCATCCGCGACCGGGGCCGGTGTGGCGGCCGCCGGCTCGACGGGGAGCGCGGCCGCGGTGTCGGCGGGTGGTGCGCCAGCCGTCACGGCCGGGGCCGAAGCGTCGACGGGCGCGTTCTGCGGCCCGGCGGTCGAATTGTCCTGGACCACAGGACCGTCTGCGGGCGGCAGCGGCAGCGGTACCGGGAACGGAATCAACCCCTGCACATCATGTGCCAGCGTTTGCCAGTCCACTGCCAGCGGCGGCACGACGGGCGCCTGTGCGGCGTCGACCGGGGCGAGAACGAGATCGCCGGGAGATGCGGCAGCCACTCCCGTACCTAAAATGACCGCGAGCGGCAACATGCCCGCAATCAACATCGGACGTGACATGCGCCGATGAGCAACCTTCGGCATTTCACACCTCCCGGGTGTATATCTCTGAGTTGTTCCCGACCCTCTCGCGTGCGTGTACGTTGCGGCTGAGGTAGTTTAAGCTCCCGCCGGTGCCGGACATCGGAGAAACGGCGAATTCGCGTGCTTCGATCGAATGACGATTTCCGGTTTCGAAACCTCGAATACGAGCTCCCGAGGCAGTCGACTACGCGGTTGGGCAAATTCACGGCAGTCCGCCGTCGGCACGCGGCGCATCCGCGCAGCCCAAGATGGAGCACGGCTGGGCATGCCGCTGATCAGCTGTTAGCCAGAGGTTGTCAGCCGCCGACCGTCGGGGCGCCGCCCACCGCGGCGGTCCCAGCCCGGGCACGGAAGAACGGCCGCTGAGCGGACGCGGACCGATCCACGGTTGGGCCTGCCCCGAAATTTCCTCCCGCTGCGGCGACCAGGCGTAGAAAGAGATGATGGGAAGGCAGGCAGCCGCCGTTGTCTATATGCTCGCACTGGTGGCCTTCGTGGTGAGCGTGGACGTCCTGTTCTTCAGGCACTATTTCCGGGAACGGCTGCTGGTGAATGTCGGGATCGTGCTGGTGTTCGCCGCGTTCTATCTCAGGTTCGTGCAGCGCTCGTGACGCGGCGGGCGATGTCGGAGCCGAACACCCTCGGCTCCTGGCCCAAGCGTCCGTAGCGGAGTTGCGAGTCGCCGAAAGCAGACGAAGGCCTGGGATACGCTGGCGCGCAGCGTATCCCAGGCCGGTTGTCCGTGTTCGCCGACTGCCGAGGCGAGTCGGCGTCAGGGTTGCGGTTGCGCGGTCCGCGACATTCCGGTGCCGCGGCGCGCGAACGGATTGCGCAGGCGCGGCTTCGCCGTGGCCGCCGGTTGGGCGGGCGCCGTCTTGGCGACGACCGGCTGGGCCGGCGGGGTCTTCGCGAGATCCTTACGTGTGGCTGTCATTTCGCGCCGCGAGTGCCGCAGTTCGCGGCGGATCTCCGCATGGCGACGCGCCGAGGCGAACGCCCCGGTGAGGGCGATGCCCAAGCCGAGCATGCCGACCGCGCCGAGGGCGGCGCCGGCGGCGAACAGCTCGTTCTGCGTGGGAGTGAAATGTGCGCCGAAGACGGTGAATTCGGTCGCCAGCACGTGCGTGTCGCCAGAATTGGCCAGCGCTGCGGCGATTCCGACCACCACTGCGGCGAACAGAATGATCAACCCGATGAATACAATCATGGCTACTACCGATTCTCAACATCGATGGACTGTTGTAGTTCGGAAATAACCGGCTTTCGGATCGTCAAACAACCGTCTCGGCACGACACTTCGAACACGCGACTCCGCGCGGCCCCCGGAACCGGCCGAGCTCAACCACTTTCGGATGAGGAAGGCGCAGAACGCGCCGAAGCCCGGCGGCCCGGCGCCCGCGACGAAGGTCCTCGACACAGCCTCATCCTCACAGCCTCGCGACACACTCTCGCTGCCACCGTCTCACCGGCGGCGAGGGATCCGAGCGCGACGGTCGGCCCCCGGGCTCGCGGGCGGAATCGCGACGCGAGTTTCGGCGATCCGTCGCGACAGACCACTGATCGGATATGCGAGAAAATCTCAAGCAATTCATCGGCAAATGCGAAATATTGCGAAACGCCTCCGGTGTCGGCATAAAACTCTACAGTCGATATGTCCAGCAGAGCCGGTCGCGGGTCTTGGAGGCTCGTATGGATCTGAACACCGTCGAGGACGTCATTCGCCGGCCCTCGGCCCGACCGGGTTCCGACTGGCACGCCGGAGACGCGTGGCTGGCCGGGGGGACGTGGTTGTTCTCCGAACCACAGCCCACCGTGCGCCGGCTCGTCGATCTCACCGCACTCTGCTGGCCCAGCCTGGTGCCCACCGACCAGGGCCTGGAAATCGGCGCGACGTGCACGATCAGGGAGTTGCACGAGTTCGCCCCGCCGCAGGACTGGTCCGCCGGCAGTCTGCTGCGTATCGGCTGCGAGGCGTTCCTGGCGTCGTTCAAGATATGGAACGCCGCCACCGTGGGCGGCAACATCTGCATGTCGCTGCCGGCCGGTCCGATGATCACCATGAGCGTGGCACTCGAGGCGACCTATCGCCTATGGGCGACGGACGGGACGGAACGAACGGTCGCGGCCGGGAATTTCGTCGGCGGCAATCACCTGAATGCGCTGGGGCCGGGCGAAATACTGCGCAGCATTCATATCCCTGCCGCCGCGTTACGGAAATCGTACGCACACCGGCGATTCACGCTGACCAAGCTGGGCCGGTCCACGATATTCATGGTCGCCACCCGAACGCCGGGCACCGACGACCTGACCCTCAGCATCACCGCGGCAACCGCGTATCCGATTGTCCTGCATTTCGATTCCGCACCCGACGCCGACACCGTGCGGGACCGTATCGACGCGATCCCGGCGGACGTATGGTTCGCCGACCCCAACGGCACACCGGAGCACCGCAGACACCTCGCCCGGCACTACGCCGAGGAACTCCGGGCCGAACTCGGAGGCGCGAGATGAGCTTCGTCGTCAACGGCAAGACGTTCTCCCAGCAGCCGGGGCCCGGTCAGTGCCTGCGGACCTTCCTGCGCCACCTCGGCTGGTTCGGGGTGAAGAAGGGCTGCGACGCCGGCGATTGCGGCGCCTGCACCGTCTGGCTGGACGGACGTCCCGTGCACAGTTGCATCACCCCGGCGTTCCGCGCCGACGGACACGAGGTGACCACGATCGAAGGGCTCGGAACGCCGGAGAATCCGCATCCGATGCAGCGGCAGTTCCGCGACGCCCCCGGATTCCAGTGCGGCTTCTGCACCGCCGGCATGATCATGACCGCGGCGGCCCTGACCGACGAACAGAAGCAGGACCTGCCACACGCGCTGAAGGGAAATCTCTGCCGTTGCACCGGCTATCGGGCCGTCGAGGACGCGATCAACGGCGTGTCCGCGATCGAGGTGGCCGAACCGGGCGCGGTGATCGGCACCAGCGTCGCCGCACCGGCCGCCACCGGCGTGGTGACCGGCCGCGCCGAGTACACGATGGATACCGCACCCGAGGGCATGCTCCATCTGAAGGTGCTGCACTCCCCCCATGCGCACGCGCGCATCGTCTCCGTCGACAAGTCCGCGGCGCTGGCCGTGCCGGGCGTACAACGCGTCTACACCTGGGAAGACGTGCCGCGCAAGCTGTTCACCACCGCCGTCCACACCGACCACCTCGTCGATCCCGACGACACCTACATCCTGGACAACGTCGTGCGGTTCGTCGGCCAGCGGGTCGTCGCGGTGCTCGCCGATTCGATCGCCGCGGCGGAAGAGGGCTGCCGCCGGGTCGTCGTCGAGTACGAGGTGCTGCCCGCGGTGTTCGACCCCGAGCAGGCGATGGGCTTCGGCGCGCCGCAACTACACGGCTCCGACGATCCGTTCGTCCAGGACCCGGCCCACAACGTCCTCATCGAACTACACGACGAAATCGGCGATACCGCAGCGGGTTTCGCCGCGGCCGACGTCGTGCACGAAGGCACTTACTTCTCGCCACGGGTGCAGCACGTCCATCTGGAAACGCACGGATCGATCGCCTGGATGGACGCGGGCCGGCTGCATGTGCGGACCAGTTCACAATCGCCCTGGGTCGCCAAGGGCAAACTGGCCCACCTGTTCGACCTACGCCCCGACCAGATCCGGGTCTTCTGCGAACGCGTCGGCGGCGGTTTCGGCGGCAAACAGGAGGTGCTCAGCGAAGACCTGGTGGCACTGGCAACCTTGGACACCGGTCGCCCGACCTGCCTCGAGTACACCCGTGAGGAGGAGTTCACCAGCGCCCCGACCCGGCATCCGATGAAGATCACGGTGAAGCTGGGAGCGCGCGCCGACGGCACCCTGACCGCGATCCACTTCCGCAACGTCTCCAACACCGGCGCGTACGGCAACCACGGCGGCGAGACGCTGTTCGCCGGGGGCTCGGCCGTCGCCGCCTACCGCTGCCCCAACAAGAAGTTCGACGGCTACGTGGTCTACACCAACACCCTGCCGAGTGGCGGATTGCGCGGCTACGGCATGACCCAGCCGGTCTTCGCGATGGAATCGGCGATGCACGAACTGGCCGTCGCGCTCGGCATGGACCCACTGGAACTGCGGCGCCGCAACATCGTTCGCCCGGGCGACGCGCTGCTGTCGATACACGACGAGGCCGACGATGTCGCCTTCACCGAGGACGGGCTGGGCGCGTGTATCGACCGCGTCGACGCCGCCCTGCGCGCGCATCCGGACGGGCAGGCGCTGGGCGCGGACTGGTCGATCGGCGTCGGCACCGCCGCCTCGATACACGAAACCGCACCGCCGACCGAACACATCTCGGTCGGGCTGGCCACCCTCGGCGACGACGGAATCTACGAGATCGCCGTGGGCACAGTCGAATTCGGTGAGGGCACCTCGACCGCGCACGTGCAGATCGCGGCGGCCGAGCTGGGAACCACCCCGGCGCGGATCCGGCTCGTCCAATCCGATACCGACAGAACCGGTTTCGACACCGGCGCCTTCGCGAGCGCGGGACTTTTCGTGGCCGGCAACGCCGTCGCGCGATCCGCGGCGGCGTTGCGCGACCGGATCCTGCGCTTCGCCGCCACCCACACCGGGGCCGCCCTGGAATCGTGCGCCATGGACGACGATGCCGTGCGCTGCGGTGACACCCGCGTCCCGCTGGCCGACCTCGCGATGGCCGCCCGGAGCCGGGGCGCGCGACTGACCGAATCGCGCAAGGCGTACGGCTCGCCGCGCAGCCTGTCCTGCAACGCACACGGATTCCGGATCGCGGTGCACCGCGTGACCGGGGAGATCCGGATCCTCTACAGCGTGCAGGCGATCGACGCCGGGGTGGTGATCAACCCGGAGCAGGTCCGCGGGCAGATCGAAGGCGGTGTGGTTCAGGGCGTCGGTTTCGTCCTCACCGAACACCATCTGATGACCAACGGCGTCGTCACCAATCCGACGCTGCGCAACTACCGCATCCCCACCTACGCCGACGCTCCCCGCACCGAGGTGCTCCTGGTCGGCTCGACCGATTCGGCGGGACCGGTGCGAGCCAAGGGCATCGCGGAATCCTGCGTCAATCCCGTGGCGCCCGCCCTGGCCAACGCGGTGCACGACGCGACCGGCATCCGCTACCGCGAGCTTCCGCTGACGCCCGACCGGATCTTCCCGGCGCTGCGGGCATCGCGGCTGACCTCGACCGGCTGAGCCGGGAGACCACGATGCCCCGCGAGACGCCGGATGGTCACGCCGCCACCGTCATCATCGGTGAGAAGGTTCGCCCCGGCTGTGAGGAGGCGTTTCTGGCCTGGCAGCACGGGCTCAACAGTATGGCGGCGCAGTATCCGGGATTCATCGCCGCGGAGATCGATCCGCCCGCGCACCCGCAGGCGCACTGGTCGCTGATCTACCGCTTCGACTCGATTCCGAATCTGCGCGCGTGGATCAACAGCGCCACCCGCCAGGACAGCCTCGCCGAGGGGCGACGCTATCTCGACGGCCCGCCCACCCAGCAGATCGTCACCGGCGCGGCCGCGCCACCCGACACCCTCGTCACCGCGGTGGTGACCCATCGAGTCGTTCCCGAGCAGATCGACGAGTTCCTGGCGTGGCAGGAACGACTTCGCCACGCGGAGAACGAGTTTCCCGGCTTCCGCGGATCGGAGATCTTCCGGCCGATCGAGGGCGTGCAGGACGAGTGGACGATGCTCTACCGCTACGACAGCGCCGCCGACCTGGATCGCTGGCTGACCTCCAGTGCGCGGCAGCGACTGCTCGACGAGGGAAAGCGGTTCAGCGACTTCCGATTACGCACGATCGACAACTCGTTCGGCAGCTGGTTCGCCTTCGACGAGGACGGTCCCGCACACGCACCGTCGCAGACGAAGACGTCGATCGCAGTGTGGGTCGGGTTGTATCCGACGGTCGTGCTGCTCTCGCTGGCGTTGGCGCCCGCGGGAATGCCGCTGTGGCTGGGCATGCTGATCGGAAATCTGTTGTCCAGCTTCGTCATGACGTTCGTGACGATGCCGCGCTACGTGAATCCGTTGCTCGAACGCTGGCTGCAGCCGGCCCCCGGGTCGCAGCGCAAGGCGATCGAGATTCGCGGCGCCGTGCTCATCACCGCCGTGATGGCGTTCTGGACGGTGCTGTTCTGGCTGGTGACCACCGTGTTCTGGCATCTGCCGTGACACCGGCCCACAACCGAGAAGGAGAAGTGACGACAATGACCGAATCCAACGGCAGCGCGGTCCCGGCCTTCATGCGCCCGGTGATCGCCGACGAGCCACCCGCCAGCGCCCGCACCGTCGCCGAACAGTCGGTGCTGGCACTGAACGCCGCCATGTTGCAGCTGTACGACACATCGCTGGAGAAGTTCAAACAGAACATGCTCGACCAGGTGCCCATCATCCTGGCGCTGTTCACCGGCGCGGGCGGGCAGATGATCCTGTACCGGCCCGGCCGGGAACCGGAAGTCGCACCGCCGGTGCCGATCGTCTACCAGCTCGCGAAGTCGGTGGGCCACAGCACCATGGCGATCTACGAGATCGTCGCACCGTACATCTCCAACGCGTATGCGAATCAACTGTGGCGTCCGCCGCTGGAGATGTACCGCGCACAGCACCGTACCGCCTTCGACAGCCTCGGCGCGCTGGAGATCTCCGACGAGGACCGCGCGGTGCTGCACGAGATCCTGCACCGCAATCTCACCTTCATGGACGAATGCCTCGACCGCGGCGGTTACAGCTACGACGACGTCGAAAAATTCATTCGCGACACCGAACCGTATTCGGCCCGGTCGATCGGCATCGGCTCGGGAGCTCAAGTCGGCCACTGGATGTCGGTGCTCGACGATTGGAAGGCGAGCCTCGGCGAGGACTGGGAGCGCACCTATGCGGTCAGCAACTCGCTCTACGTCGCTCGGCAGAACAACATCCTCTACAGCGTTCTCGTCCAATTCATGGGCACCGAGACGATGGGTGACCGGTTGCTGCTGGTCGAGACGACCGAATTCGAGACCACACCCGAGAAGCTGCTCGACGTGCTCGGCCGCATCGTCGCCGACCGCTCGCTGGGCATGGTGTTCTTCCGCGACTACTACCTGATGGACGTCGAACTGCTCGGCGGCGGCGGGCGCGCGGCCATCGAACGCGAAATGGCCGCGCGCGGAAGGGAACCGGTACTGCCGCCCCTGGCGCCGTTCCGTTCCGACGATTGGCCGTGGAAGACCGACCCCGCCAAGGGAACCGGCCCGGCGCGGCTGGAGGATGTCGGTTGCCCGATCCGCCCGGAGCCGGTCGGCTGATGCCGGAGGCGACGAGTTCCGCGGATTTCGCACAGCGTGCCGTCGACATCGCTCGCGACAGTGTCGCCGCGGGCGGACTGCCGTTCGGAACCGTGATCGTCAAGGACGGCGCGATTCTCGCCGAGGGCCGCAATTGTGTTGCCAGCACTCATGATCCGACCGATCACGCGGAGATTCACGCGATCCGTGAGGCATGCCGCACATTGGGTACCGAGTATCTGACCGGCTGCACGGTCTACGCCATCGCCCACCCGTGCCCGATGTGCCTGGCGGCGCTGTACCACTGCGCGCCCGACGAGGTCGTCTTCCTGGCCACGCGGGAGGAATGCGCGCCGTATATGGCGGGCGGGAAGGACAAGTACTTCGAACCGGCCACCTTCTACACCGAGTTCGCCAAGCCCTGGAATGAGCGGCGGCTGCCGATGCGTTATCTGCCGCGGGCCGATGCCGTGGCGGTATACAAGCTCTTCGGGGCACAGCACGGCGTTGTTTCTTTGTGACACAACGATATTCGCCGAGTGTCATGGCGTGTGGTCGTGATGGATCCGTCCTCCGAGTTCGGTCAGCGGGTGACCGGCGCCGCCGTGGGTGCGCATGATGATCTCGGCGACGATCGACACCGCCGTCTCCTGTGGGGTGCGAGCGCCCAGATCGAGACCGAGCGGACTGGCGAGCCGGCACAATTCGGTGTCGGTGACTCCGGCCACGCGCAACCGGCGCAGCCGATCGTCGTGGGTGCGCCGGGATCCCATCGCCCCGACGTAGCCGAGTGCCGGGAGGCGTAATGCCACCCGCAGCAACGGGACGTCGAATTTCGGGTCGTGGGTGAGAACGCAGACGACGGTCCGGCCGTCGAGGGTGTTCCGCTGCGCCTGTGCGGTGAGGTAGCGATCCGGCCAGTCCACGACGACCTCGTCCGCCGCCGGGAAACGGTCCGCGGTCGCGAATCTCGGGCGCGCGTCGCAGACCGTCACCCGGTAACCGAGCAGCGCGCCCTGCTGTGCCAGCGCGGCGGCGAAGTCGATGGCACCGAAGATCAGCAGCCGCGGGCGGGACGCGAAGGTGTTCACGAAGACGTCCGTGCCGGCCTCCAGCGGCGCGCAGCCGATCAGCTCGGCATGGTCGGCCGCGAGTAGTTCGCGAGCCCGCTCGGTCACGGCGGCGTCGGCGCGGGCGGATCCGAGCGAGCCGTGGACCGTATCCGGGGTGATGATCAGCCGCCGGCCCGGCCGCGCGCAGTCCGAATTCGCGACAACGGTGGCGGTCGCGACCGGGCGGTCCGCGGCGACCGCGGCGATCATCACCGGCAGGTGCGGGCACGTCGTCCGGGATATCGGCTCGGCGAAGATGTCGATCTCACCGCCACAGGTGAGCACGGTACCGAACAGTTCATCGGTATCGACTCCGTAGCTGTGCAACCGAGGCCTGCCGGTCCGCGCCACCTCGGCGGCCAGCTCGTAGACGGCCGCGTCCACGCAGCCGCCGGAGACCGATCCGGCCACGGTGCCGTCGGGGGCCACGACCATCGCCGCGCCCACCGGCCGCGGCGCCGATCCGCGGGTGCGGACCACCGTGGCGACACCGGCGGTGCCACCGGATCGCCAGACGGAGGTCAGCGCGGCCAGGACGTCGCGCACCGGCGTCCGAGCCCTTCGGTCGTGGCCGCGGCGTTCGCCTGCTGTAACCGCATCTTTGAATGATGCGCGTTCCCCGGCAGTCGCGCGGCCACAATGGGATGCCGAAAACGTGCTGTCGAGAATGCGCTCGCAGGCCGCGGCGAACGACCGCCTACGCCTGGCCGGCAGCTCGGCTCCCGGTATGCGCCCGTCACCGGCGTGCGCCGGACCATGGGGTCAGCTCCGGTGCCGATCCTCGACGGCGGACGAGGGTGTCGCCGGTCGCCCGGGCGGCAGCGGTGCCGCGGGCGGTGTCGGGCAGGCGTTTGGCGCCGAACAACACCACGACCACCAGTGCGATGATGAGCCAGTGGGTCGGACTCAACGAACCCATCGGAACCTCCGTTAGTGCGCCGGAGCCGCTCGGACGGTGACCGCCGGCCCGGCGGATTCCACCGGCGAGATCTCAGCGTCGCCGGCGTCGGTATTGGACGAGTTAATGATAACTTGCCAGGCCCATATAGAAAGCAAATTGCGCTTTCACCTGGCTTGATTGCGTTTTCCGGAGCTTCCGCAACATGTGAATGTGCAGTAACATACTCGCCGTTGCCGACGTGGTGATCACCGGGTCGGCAGCGACAGAGTCGAAGAGCCGGTCGCTGTGATGCGCACCGGAACGCAGGTGGAGGTTGCCATGGGTGTCGAGATTGCCGCGGCCCCGTCGTCCGTCGAGCAGCTGCCCGTCGAAGTGGGCGAGATCACCGGCCGGTGCCACGACGTTCTGGACGAATTGTCCTTCGGCGGAAGCTGTTCGGGCGCGGCCGCGCGACTTACCGCCGCCGCGGACCGCTGGGTCCGGTGCGGGCTGAGCCTCGAGACCGTTCAGCACACGGTGTTCGAGGCATTCCGGCTGCACCTGGGCACGCTGCAGACCTCCGGCGACGACGTCGAGACGGTCGTGACGTCGGTCGGTCGTGTGCTGGACGCCCTGGAGATCGTGACAACCGGTATCGCGGACGCGTATTCGGCAGCGGTTCCCGACGCGGCCGAGGACTACCGGCCGAGCAGCGATGCGGTGACCTCCGCGTTGCTCGGCGGCCGATCCGCCGCCGCGGCGGCCAGGGAATGCGGTGTGGAACTCGCCGACCGCTATCACGTGCTGGCGCTGTCGTTCCCGAGCGAGTCCGGCTGCGACAGCCCCGGTTCCGACGTTCCGGTCCGGGCGCGACGGACCATGCGCCGCGCCCGCGCCGTCCTGGAACGGATGAACAACGGCGCAGTGCTGTTCCAGTTGTCGCCGAGCGGCGGCACCGTGCTGGTCCCCTCTCCGATCGTCGGTTCCGACCGCTGTCTCGATCACGTCGTGCACACGCTGGCCGCGGCCACTCGGACACCGATCACCGCCACGGCGGTCCACGCCGCCCGGGCCGCTGTCCCCGCGGCGGCCACCCAAGCGCACGAGTTGCTCGACACCGTGCACGCGCTGCGATGCCGGCCCGGCCTCTACCGCATGCGCGACCTCGCCCTCGAATACCAGCTCACGCGACCGGGACCGGCGCTGGAAATCCTCGGCACCCTCCTCGACCCGCTCGACGACCATCCGGAACTGACCGAGACCCTGGTGCGCCACTGCGGTAACGAGCTGAACCGGCAGCGCACCGCACACGAGATGCGCGTGCACACCAATACGGTCGACTACCGGCTCAAACGTATCGGCCGGCTGATCGGAGTGGACCCGACCTCGCCATCCGGTCTGCTCCAGGTCCGGGCCGCGCTGGTCGCCCGCGCCTATCGCGCCCATATGCCGGCCCGGTGAACGCACCCGACGACAGCCGGCGCCGTACATACTGGTCACGTCACGGCAGAGGCGACGACGACCGTACCCGCGGCGTCGTCCACGACGAAAGTGGTTGGGTGCGCAGCGGATCGGCGAGTGACGAACTATCGGAAGACGATGGCCACCTGGGCGGTTCGACCGATCCGGCACCACCACCGTGGTCCTCGATCCCGCCCGGCGACCACGGCGTGCGCTTGGTCGTCTGCGATATGGACGGCACCCTGCTCACGAAGGCCGGGGCCGTGCCCGACACGTTCTGGCCGCTGCTCGAGGTGATGCGTTCGCGCGGAGTGACCTTCGTGCCGGCCAGCGGGCGGCAGTACGCGACGCTCGCCGCACTGTTCGAGCGGGCCGCGGACGAGGTGTCCTACATCGCCGAGAACGGTTGTCTGGTAGTCCATTCCGGCGTCACCGTGTCCGCGACCTGCCTCGACGTCGATATCGTGCGACAGGTCGTGCAGGCGGTGCGGGAAGCGCCCGCAGCCACTGAGCTCGGCTTGGTGGTGTGCGGCCTGGACAGTGCCTATATCGAGCGCACGGATCCGGCGTTCGTCGCCGAGGCGGCGAAGTACTACGCCCGCCTCGAGCGCGTCGACGATCTCACCGCGGTGACCGACAAGGTGCTGAAACTGGCGATCTACGACTTCACCGACGCCGAGCGAACAGCCGCGCACGTTTTCGGATCCATCGCCGCACGCGAGCAGGTCGTGGTGTCCGGTGAACACTGGATCGACATCATGAGCCGCGATGCGGACAAGGGTCGCGCGGTGCGGTCGCTGCAGGAGACACTCGGCATCCCGCCGGCCCGGACCGCGGTGTTCGGCGACTACCTCAACGACCTCGAGATGCTCGATGCCGCGCGGTGGTCGTTCGCGATGGCCAACGCTCACCCCGAGGTTCGCGCCCGCGCCCGCTACCTGGCACCCGCCGACGACGAGGACGGCGTCGTGACGGTGCTGTCGCGGTTGTTCGGCTCCTGAGCACCGGTCGTCACACCGCGCGCTCCGGCGCTCCGGCCATCCGCAGCACCGCGGCGGCCACCTGATCCGGGCATTCGGCCGGCACGATGTGCTCGGAGTCCGCGTCCTCGAACCGGCCGTTCACCCGATCCGCGAATCGGCGTTGGTATTCGCGGACGGTGTCGTGACGGCGAGCGTGCAACCGGTCGGCCCGCAGCGCGGAGATGACGACGACCTCGCCGCCCGGCGGCTGCGGCGGGTTGTCCCGGAACGGGCCGATACCGGTCGCGAAGGCATCGAATTCGCTTCGCGTGCTGGCGATGCCCGCGGGAGTGAAATCCTCCCGCAGCATGGTCTCGTAGGTGTCGGCCGGGAACATGCGGCCGTAGGACCCGGTCAGCGCCCGCATCACCGGTCGACAGCGAGCGAGCGACTGTTGCACCGCGAGAATACGATCCGTCCTCGCCGCCGTGGCCGCCCAGTCCGCGTAGAAGGGAGCCGCTTCCGGAGTCGGATCGACCAGCACCAACCCGATCGGTTGCGGCACAATACTTTCCGCGGCGCGACGCACGATCAGCCCGCCCATGCTGTGCCCGACGAGAATCAGCCGACGCGGCGCCAGCATCTCGGCCAGAGCGACCAAGGTGGCCGCCATCTCGTCGATATCTTGCGGCGGCCGCACCCGGGCACTGCGGCCGCGACAGGCCCGATCGTAGGTGGCGGTCCGCACGGTATCGCCGAGCAGGGACACCACCGGATCCCACAGTGTCCGCCCGGCGCCGGCGCCGGATTCGAAGAGTACGCAGGTCTGTCCCGCACCACGCTGCTCGACATATAACTCGATGCCGCGCACCCTCATTCGTTCGCCTGGCACGTCCCGCATTCCGGGCCCCTCTCCATCAATCCCAACTTTGGAAATGGTACCAACAATGGGATAGTTAAGCCATGGATCCTGCCGACCTCCTTCTGCATCCGGTGCGGTTGCGCATCGTGCACGCGCTGTCCGGGAACACGCCGCGAAACGCAGGCGAGTTGTGCGACCGCCTGCCCGAGGTTCCCCGGACGACGATCTACCGGCACCTCGGTCTGCTGGTGGACGGCGGCATCCTGGAGGTTGCCGATGAGCGACGGGTCCGCGGTGCGGTCGAGCGGTCCTATCGGCTGCGCGCCGACCGCCCCGCGATCGACGACAAGGCGGCCGCGGCCATGACCCTCGACGACCACCGCCGTGGTTTCGCCACCGCCATGGCCGTCCTGATCGCCGAATTCGACGCCTATCTCGACGAGCCCGGCGCCGATCCGGTCGCGGACTCGGTCGGCTATCGCCAAGGCACGCTGTGGCTTTCACCCGACGAACTGCACACGATGCTCGACGGTTTCCGCCGCGTCCTCACCTCGGTCGCCGGCAACGGACCCGGCCCGAATCGTCGCCCCTACCTGATCAGTCCGGTCATGTTTCCCGGTGCGCGAACGCCCGGCTGAGCCGGTCGCACCGCATTCGCCGTGCGTGCGGGATACCGACGTGCGAGGCTGAGCGACATGTCCGAACGTGCGGATATCTCACCGAATCTCACCGAACAGGGCCGCGGCCCGGCCATCGCGCGAGTCGCCACGGAATTGATCGCCTGGGTCGCGGCGCCGTGGGCGCTGGCGTCGTGGTCGGTGGCGGCGGCGGTGATCGCGGTGACCGTCTTGATCGGCGTGCCGTCGATCTTCGCGACCCGCGGTGACAAGAAACAGGTGCTCGTCGCCGTTCCGGGCTGGGCCACCATCGCGATGATGCTGGTGCTCGTCGCCGCGGCGGTGCTGGGCGCCTGGTTCGCCTGGCCGGCCTGGGTTGCCGTTCTCGTCACCGTGCTGGCGGTCGTGACGGTCGGCACCGAGCTGCCGCGCTGGCGGTGGCTGGCCCGGGCGCCCTGAGGCCGGATTCTCTCCCGATACGTTCTGTTTACGGCCGTCGAGGCCGGGTATCTGCGATTTGTTATCGAAGTACGGCCGAACGCGGCAGCGCCTGGATAACAAAAGGCAAAGGGAGAGTTTCACATGATTATTCTGGGAGTCATCCTCCTCGTTCTCGGGTTCGTTTTCAGCATCCCGATCCTCTGGACCCTGGGCATCATCGCCGTCGTCATCGGCGCGATTCTCGCCCTGCTCGGAGCGTTCGGACGTCCGGTCGCCGGCCGCGCGCATTATTACTAGCGGCAGCGAATTCCCTTCTCCGAAGCGCGTACTTCCCCCGTGTGGTGGAAGTGCGCGCTTCGCTGTTCGTCGGCGCGGGCGGCATCGTCCGGCACATCCGGGAACAAAACCCCGGTCGGGCATCCTTGGACGGTATACGCCGATCCAGAAGGAGACCCGTAGTGACCGAACTGCTTCCGCTCACCCCGGACGAATTGCTGACCACCACGCGTGCGGTGCGCCGCCGTCTGGATCTGACCCGGCCGGTGCCGCTGGACGTGATTCGTGAAGCACTGGAGGTGGCGCTGCAGGCACCGTCGGGAGGCAACCGGCAGCATTGGCACTGGATCGTGGTCACCGATCCGGCGATCAAGGCGCAGGTCGCCGAGCATTACCGGCGTTCACATCTGGCGTACCGGGAAGCCGGAGGCGAACCGGCTGACGAGAGCGCCGCCCGCATCGCCACGAGTTCCGATTATCTGCGTGAGGTGATGGCAGAGGTCCCGGTACTGGTGATCGGTGCGATCAGTACCGGTGGCAACGCGCTGCCGGAGAATCAGGCCGGACTGTGGGGGTCGCTGCTCCCGGCGGCGTGGAGCCTGGCGCTGGCATTGCGCGCACGCGGGCTCGGAACCACCTGGACGACACTGCATTTGCAGTACGAGCGCGAGGTGGCGGAGATTCTCGGTCTTCCCGACGACGTCCGCCAGGGTGTGCTGCTCCCGGTCGCCTACACCAAGGGCACCGACTTCCGGCCCGGCCCACGCGTGGATCTGGATTCGGTCCTGCACATCAACGGCTGGTGACTGCCGCCGGACGCGAATTGCCGAGCGGGACTGCCGGATCGGGACCTCCCGCCGGCACCCGGTCGGTCTCGTAGGCGGATAGGCACCGAACATGGCCCGCACCACGGGTTTCCGCCACCGGCGGGGCGGTCGGGGACGTTCGAAGCCGACGGGTTCCCGGATGCTGTGACACAACCCATACGCCGAGGGTGCGGAAACTGTTGTGGCGCTTCGGGTTCGGGGTAGGTCGACGGTAGTACCGATCGCGGAAGGAGAGAGCTCGTGAACGTTTCGATCACCGCTTCCCACCGTCGCCGCCGGGCCACGTCGAACGAACCCGAGGACGTCCGGTCGGCCGTCCTCGTCCTGATGGTCTGGGCCGCCTTGATCGTCGCGGCCGGTGTGTTGCTGATCTCGCTCTAGCCGGCGGGACCGGGCGCCGGCGTTTGCCGCCCGGCTGTCGAGGTAGTCCGCTACGAACCTCGAGAAAGGACGAATCCATGTCCCAACCGAATCATCCGCACGACGACGACACCGACGAACCGCGAGGTGGGCGGCCCGGACCGGTGGACGAGGGCGACAACGGCGGGATGGCGACCCGGGAGGTCGCCGACGACGTCGGCACCGAGGAGAACGCCCAGGAACCGCCCGACTGATCCGCCGCCGTCACGGCAGCTCGGTCAGGGACGGCCGGCGACGCCGGTCACCGATGCTCGCAGATGGTCGGCGAGCAGTCCGGCGACCCGGTCGGAGGCCTGTTCGGGCAGCCAATGCGAGCCGCCGTCGAGGGGCTCGTAGCGATACGGGCCGGTGACGTAACGGCCGCACGCCTGCGCCGCGGCCCGTGTGACGTAACGGTCTGCGGTACCCCAGCAGAACAGCGTCGGGACGTCGACGGCGCCGACCGGGCGGCGTAGCGCGAACGGAAGCCCCCGATACCAGTTGACCGGCCCGCGCATATCGCGTCGATGCCCCGCACGGCCCGCGTACCGGTTCGCGGACTGCGCGTCGAGTCCGGCGCGGACCAGAGCCTGCCGCATCGCCCGGCCACCCTGTGCGGAGAGCACGAGTTCCGGTAACCACGGCAGCTGACAGGCGGCCATGTACCACGACCGCAGGGCCTGGCTGCTCGTGACCATGGCTCGCGCGAAGGCCATGGGATGCGGCACCGACAGGGCGGTCAGCGAGATCAGCCGGTCGGGCCGCTCGGCGGCGACGGACCAGGCCAGCGCGGCACCCCAATCGTGGCCGACCAGATGAAAGCGCTCGGCACCGGCAGCGTCGGCCAGGGCATACACGTCACCGGTCATGCGCGCCGTGGCATACGCCGACCGCGCGGCCGGGCGCGCGCCCGGTGAGTAGCCCCGCAGATCCGGTGCCAGGACGCGATAGCCCGCCGCGGTGAGGGTCGTCGTGATCGCATCCCAGCAGTGGCGATCCTCCGGAAAGCCGTGCAGCAGCACCACGGTTTCCGGCGTTGCGCTGCCCGGGGGCGGTGGCGTGTCGGTGACGTCGAAGACGAATCCCGCGTGCGTGAACGTGTCCATGTCCGTTCCTTCCCCTGACTGTGCGCGACCAGGTCACCGCCGCGAGCACCGGCGCCGATCGACGCGGTGCCGACAGTAACGGGCCGCAGGGGCCGCGCTCATCCACCCGCGGACGGATTCCCCGACCGACCGGAGGACGAGGTCGGCGCGCGATGCGGAAGGTCACGACGCCTGTCGCCGATGCGCTTCCGCTCTCTCCCCCGCGTCGTCCTCGCCCCGGCCGTCGTCGTGCTCGTCGCCGGATTCGTCCTCGCCGGCGCCCGGAAAGAAGTGCCGCACGATGCGGTCGACGAGGAAGCCGAGAACGATCGCACAGGCGATGCCGATCACCGCGGCCAGCAGTGGCTGATCGCGCAGCCAGCGCCCGAAGGCACTGGCGATCGCCACCGAATACGCCGCCCAGCTGATGCCTCCGATCATCGTCAGCGGTACGAATTTCCGCCGCGGATATTCGGTCGCCCCCGCGGTCATGTTGACCGCGATGCGACCGACCGGGATATAGCGGCCGGTGATGACCAGCAGGGCCGCGCGTTTGTCGAGCATTCCGCGCGCCCAGTCGAATGCCCGCCGGATCTTCGGTTTGCGCATCCACGCGAATCGATCCGTGCCGATCGCGCGGCCGATCGTGTAGGCCAGGTTGTCGCCGATGATCGCCCCGATCGCGGCGGCGACGATCAGCAGCCAGACGGAGGGCTTCCCGGTCGAACTACCGATGGCGGCGAGTGCGGCGATCACCGATTCACTGGGGACCGGCGGGAAGAAGGCGTCGACGATGCAGACGCCCAGCAGCGCGAAGTACACCCACGGCGACCCGGCCGCGCCGGTGACGAGATCCTGCAGTTGGTTCATCCCATCGACACCCTTCCTGGTCTCCTGGCGAGTGCCCAGGATCGCGCCGCCGAACCCGATTCGGGCGAGGTCGCGCTCAGGTGGCGAGGGACCCGCTCATCGCCGCACAGCGGGCGTGGACGAACTCGACGATCTCGCCGGTCACCCGGCGGTGGACGGGTTCGTGCAGCAGATCGTGCCCGGCATCGGGGATTTCGACGGTCCGGCAGTCGAGGGCGCCGCTCGTCCACGCGCGAATCGGTGCCAGCGGCGCGCGCCGATCGTCGGCGCCGTGCAGCACCAGGGTAGGTACCGACGGTGTCGAGAAGCCTTGTGCCGGAGCCTGTTCCGGAGTGCCGAGCAGAACGACTCCGCAAATGTGCGCGACCGCCGCCGCATCGGAGGCCATCGCCACCACCGCGGTGCCCGCACCGAGGGAATGGCCGATCAGGACGAGCGGCAGGTGCGGGTGCGCGGCGTGGGCGAGGCCGGTCAAGGTCAGCGCGTCGGCGGCGAGATCGCCGATCGGGGCGACCGCGCCGAATTCGCCTTCACTGAGGCCGTGTCCGATCTGATCGATACCGAATACCGTTATGCCGCAACGGTTCAGCGCGCGTGAGAAGCGATGGTAGTCCGCGCTCTGCTGACCGAGACCGTGCAGCAGCACCGCGACCGCACGAGACGACTCCGCGGTCCACACCCGATAGTGGATCGCCCCGCTGACACCTTGAAAGAACCGCATCTCAGCCTCCTGACACCTTTAGGTTAGGCTAACCAATGTGATTGGGAGCACGCAGGGGACTCGGGTCGCACCGCACAGCCAGGGCACGGCGAGCACGGCGCCCACCCGCGACGGACGCCGGCTGTACTACATGCACCGACCGGGGCGCGACGACAACCGCTCGGCCCTGGTCGTTTTCGAGAGCGGACTCGCCTGCACCCGCTCCTACTGGGCAGCGGTGCAGCGCGAATTCGACGACTACGCGGCGACCGTGGTCTACGACCGCAGCGGTCTGGGCCGCAGCGCCCCCGACAACGCACCGCGCGGACTCCGACGCCTGGCCGACGACCTCGTCGATCTGCTCGATCACCTCACCGAACGCTTCGCCGCACCACGGTTCGTGCTGGTAGGCCACAGCTGGGGCGGTCCGATCGTGCGGGTCGCCACCGCGGACCGGCACGACCGGATCGCGGGCACGGTCCTGGTCGACCCCACCGACGAATTCTGCGACGACCTGTTCACCGCGGCGTCGCGGCGAGCGGCCCGAACCGGACAGCGGCTCAGCGCCGCACTCGCCCGGATCGGCGCACTGCGACTGGCCTACCGCGACACCCTCACCGCGCTACCCGCCGATGCCCGCGCCGACTTCCGCGCCGAAGGCTTCACAGCGGCGGCGATGCGTACCCGCGCCGCCGAACTGGCTTGCCACACAGTGGATCTCGAACAGTTGCGCGACGCCGGCCCCGACCGCCGGGATATCGCCGTCACGATCGTGTCCGCCGACTCCGCCTCCGCCGGTATCTCGGCCCGCTCGCGCGCCGCGATCAACGCCGCACACCGGCGGCGGGCGGCACGACCACACGGCCGGCATGTCATCGCCGAGCACTGTGGGCATATGGTGCCGACCCAGCGGCCCGGGCTGATCGCCGCCGAAATAGTCCGGATCATCGACGAATACGGACCGGAGCGGCGAATCGTCGGGTGACTTCCGGCAGTGGCGGGGTATGCGCGAATCAGGACGGGATCCGCCACGACAACCGGGCGCCGCAGGCCCGGTCGGAGGAGATGCCGATGGTTTCACACAGTGCCGCCGAAGCGTTGCCGGAATGGGAGGCCTTCGCCCGCGCCGTACAGGCGCGCCGGCCCGACGCGGGCACCTGGTGCGAGGGCTGGACCGTCCGCGATGTCCTGATCCACAACACCGGAAACGCCGCCGAACTCGCGCGGGTGCTCTCCGCCCACGCGGCGGGCAGTCCCGTGCCGACGCGCGGTTTCGAGGAGCGTGAGGCGCCCTATCGCGCCATGCCCGACGCCGAGTTGTGGGCGGCGTTCGTGGACCGGTGCGAACAACTCGTCGAGACCGCAGAGGTGATCGACACGCTGTCTCCGCTGGAGGCGATCGGCTGGACCGGGCGAACTGTCGCCCCGGACTTCTTCCTCGAGCACATGCGCCAGGAGATGGTGCTGCACCGCTGGGATATGACCGGCGACGACGCGACGGCGATCGATATGCTCATGCAGCCGTGGATAACTCGCCACAGCGTGCGCGATGTGGGTCCGCCCTTGCTCGCGCGCGGCAGCAGAGATATCGATTTCGGCCCCGAGGGCCGCATCGAGGGCAGACTGCGGGCGCCGGGCACCGACGACGTCCTGGTCGTCGCCGAGCCGGACGGCAACTCCATCGACTTGGCACCGCCGCAGGGACCGGCGACGGTGGAAAGCGATCCAGCCGTGCGCGCGCTGTTCCTGTGGGGTCGACGACCGGCCGACCCGACGCGCTGGCACAGTACCGCCGGTCCCGAGGAACTGGGCCGGCTCCGCGCGCTGCTCGGCGGGTATTGAGCCCACGACCACCGGCCGGGATTGCGGGCGGTCAGGCCGGGTAGTCCGCGAAGATGGGTGCCGCAACCGATGTCGCCGTGGTCGGAGCCGGAATCGTCGGCCTGGCCACCGCGCACGCACTACGCCGATCCGGGCTCTCGGTCACCGTGTACGAGTCGGGCCGGCCCGGCGGCGGCCAGTCGGCCGGTCAAGCCCGCATCTTCCGCCACGCGCACACCGATCCCCGGCTGGTCGAGATGGCGGTGGCGGCGCGGCGCGTCTGGCGCGACTGGGAAGGCGAATTCGGCACCGAACTGATCTCGCGGGACGGGGCGGTGGCGCTCGGGGCCGGCGTGGCCGACAAGCTGGAGATCCTGCGGCGAACACCCGGCATCGACGCCCGCGGCATCGGCGCCGAGGAGTTGGCAACCCGGCTGCCACCGCTGGCCGGCTACGACGGACCGGCCATGCTGGACGCGACCGGCGGCTCCATCCGCACCGTCGCCGCGATCGACGCGCTCACCGAACGATTGCGCGATTCGCTCGTCACCGACCACGTCCTCACCCTGCGGCACACCGCGGCCGGAACCGTCGAAATACGCACCGGCACAACCTGTTCGGACTTCGGCAATGTCGTCGTGTGCGCGGGCCGCGGCACCGCGCCGCTGGCCGGCACCCTCGGCCTCGCCCTGCCGGTGCAGGTGTCCGCACACGTCCGGGTGACCTTCCGCCCGCGATCGGCGCCGCCCGCCACCCTGGCCACCCTGCAGGACAGCAGCGGCGAATTCGGCGAAACCGGCATCTATGCCGCCGCGTACCCCGGCAACACCCATTACGCGCTCGGACTCAGCGATTCCGTGCCCAGCAACGACGGCGGCTCGGTCGATCCCACGGCGCTGGCCGGGCTGGCCGAACGCGCCGCGGGCTACGTCGACCGCGCACTACCCGGACTCGCACCCGAACCCGAGGGCTATGTGCACTGCTGGGTGACCCGGCTGCCGTGGGGTGAGGACGCGCCGGCCGCCTGGCAGGACGGCGGCGCCACCTTCCTCGCCGGGCACAATCTGTTCAAATTGGCCCCGGTCCTGGGCGCCACGCTCGCAGACAGCATCACCACCGGACACCCCGCCGCCACCCTGGACCCGTCGCGGCGGCTCGGGGATCCCGCCGCCGACCGGTAGGACGCCGCCCCGGCACTACCGTCGAAAGTACTTAAGCGCGACAGATTCCCCGTCGCCCGGAACTCCATAACTTTGTGGTCGGAACGTCACCACCACGAAGGAGAATCCCGTGAGCGACATCAACGACCTGGTCGAACGCTACCTCGCCGTCTGGAACGAGACCGATCCCGCCGCCCGCGCCGCGCAGATCGCCGACCTGCTCACCGACGACGCCGAATACACCGATCCGCTGGTGTCGGTGCGCGGCCACGCCGGACTCGACGCGGCCGTCGCCGCCGTCCAGCAGCAGTTCGCCGGACTGGAATTCACCCTCGGCGGCCCGATCGACAGCCACCACGGCATCGCCCGCTTCACCTGGCATCTGGGCCGGCCGGGCGAGGAGCCGCTGGTGATCGGTTTCGACGTAGCCGCGCTCGGCGACGACGGCCGCATCCGCCAGATCCTCGGCTTCCTCGACAAGGTGCCCACCGGCGCCTGATCCCCCTTCCGCCACCCGACACTCACCCCGCAAAGGACCGGTCATGTACTTCACCACCACCGACGGAACCACCCTCGCCTACGAGGATTACGGCACGGGCGAAACGATCGTCTTCGTCGCCGGCGCCATGCTCAACACCGAGATGTGGGAGTACCAGATTCCGTACTTCACCGAGCGCGGCTACCGCTGCATCGCCCTGGACCGCCGCGGCCACGGCCGCTCGGACCGCCCGTCCACCGGCTACGACATCGACACCACCGCCGACGATCTCGGCGCCCTGCTCGATCATCTCGACCTGCGCGGCGCCACCCTGGTCGGCCACTCCACCGGCGGCGCGGAGATCGCCCGGTATCTGGCCCGCCACGGTGAAAGCCGTGTTGCCCGAGTGGTTTTCCTCGCGGCAATCCTGCCCTTCATGAAGGCCACCGACGACAATCCCGGCGGCATCCCGGAGGCCATGCTCGACGCGCTGGTGGCCAGCATCCGCACCGACCGCGGCCGGTGGCTGGCCCGCCAGTCGCAGATCTACTTCAACAGCCACCTCAATCCGGACGTCTCCCCCGAACACATCGACATCACCTACCGTCAGTGCCTGTCGACCGCGCCGTGGGCGACGCTGCACATGCAACAGGCGGTCTTCCACTGCGACAACCGGGAAGCGTTGCGCGGCATCACCGTTCCCACGCTGATCGTGCACGGCGCCCTGGACTTCTCCGCACCCGCCGAGGTCACCGGCCGGCGCACCGCCGAGCTGATGCCGCAGGCCGTCTACAAGGAGTACCCGACCGCCGGTCACGGTCTGTACACCTCGCATGCCGCCGAGTTCAACGACGATCTCCTGGAATTCGTCAAGGCCTGAGCGAATCTTCCTGTCCCGCAGCATGATCCCCGAGGAACACCCATGTCCACACCCACCCTGCTCACCCATGGCACCCGCCCGGCGAGCACACCGCCCGCACGGGCCACCCTGCTCGTCCTGCTGGCCGGAATCTTCATGGCCACACTCGACTTCTTCATCGTCAACGTCGCCATCCCCGACACCCAGGCCGATCTGCACGCGAGCAGCGCCACCATGCAGTGGGTGGTCGCCGGCTACGGCCTCGCGGTCGCGGCCGGATTGATCACCGGTGGGCGGCTCGGCGACCTCTACGGCCGCCGCCGGCTCTACGGCCTCGGCATGGCGGTGTTCACCCTCGCCTCCCTGGCCTGCGCGCTGGCCGGCGACGCCGCCGAACTGGTCGTCGCCCGGATCGCCCAGGGGGCCGGGATGGCACTGCTGATGCCGCAGGTCCTGGGCATCATCAGCGTGGTGTTCACCGGCACGCGCCGGGTGCGCGCCTTCGCCGCCTACGGACTGGCCATGGGCCTGGCCGCGGTCTTCGGCCAGCTCATCGGCGGGCTGTTGATCCAGGCCGATCTGTTCGGCCTCGGCTGGCGCACCATCTTCTGGATCAACGTGCCGGTGGGTGCGCTCACCCTCGCCGTGCTGGCACGGCTGGTCCCCGAATCCCGCGGAGACGGCGGGACCCGGCTGGACCGGCTCGGCGTCGGCCTGATCGCAACCGCGCTGGCGGCGGTGGTGTTGCCGCTGATCCAGGGCCGGGAGCAGGGCTGGCCGCTGTGGACCTGGCTCTCTCTGGCCACCGCCGCCGTGCTGATCGCCGCGTTCGTCACCGCCGCGCGGCGTTCGGCGGCCCGCGGCGGCGAGCCGCTGGTGAATCCCGCGCTGTTCGCCGAACGCTCGTTCGCGGTCGGTTCGACGATCGCGCTGAGCTACCAGATGACCATGGGATCGTTCTTCCTGTTCCTGGCGCTGTATCTGCAACAGGGACGCGGCCTGTCGGCCCTGGGGTCGGGCCTGCTGTTCCTCGCGCTGGGCGGGGCCTACCTGCTGACCTCGATGCTGTCGCAGCGGGCCGCCGCCCGGCTCGGCCGGCAGGTCGTCGCGGCCGGGGCAGTGTTGCAGGCCGGTGGATATCTGCTGCTCGCGCTCACCGTGCACGAACTCGGCGCCGACGGCTCGGTGCTCGACCTGCTGCCGGGGATGATCGTCGCGGGAGCGGGAATGGGTCTGGCACTGGTGCCGATGCCGGGCATCGTGCTGGCAGGAGTGACACCGCGGCACGCCGCCGCCGCGGGAGGCGTGCTGGCCACCGCGCAGCAGGTCGGCGGCGCGATCGGGATCGCGGTGGTCGGCATCGTCTTCTACGACCGGCTCGCAGCGGCCGGCGGATTCGCGTCCGCGTTCGTCGCGAGCCTGGTGCCGATGGCGCTGCTGTGCCTGCTCACCGCGGCGCTGGTGCAACTGCTCCCCGCCCCACGCATCCGGAAGTAGAAGATCGGAGCCCCGGTGGTCACCACCGGGGCTCCGGCATGTCCGCGGTTGTCAATGCAGTTTATCCGCAATGGTTTTCAGCTCGCCACGCGAGGTCACTCCGAGTTTCGGATACGCCTTGTAGAGGTGGTAGCCGACGGTGCGGTGACTGAGGAACAGCTGGGCGGCGATATCGCGATTGGACAGTCCCTGGGCGGCGAGGCGAGCGATCTGCAATTCCTGCGGGGTGAGCCCGGTGACCGCCGCACCCGACCGCGAACCCGATTGTCCGCCAGGCACGCTCGGCGCGGCACCGGTCGCGACGAGTTCGCTGCGGGCACGTTCGGCCCAGGGGCGCATGCCGATGCGGTCGAACATGTCCAGCGCCTCGGTCAGCACCGTTCGCGCCTCGCTCTTGCGGCGGGCCCGGCGCAGCCACTCGCCGTAGAGTTGCGCGGTGCGGGCGTATTCCACCGGACGGGCCTCACGGTCGTGCAGCGTCAGCGCCCGCGTGTAGTGGGTCTCGGCGCTGTCGTCGTCGGACAGCAGTGCGCGACACCGCAATACGAGTGCTTCGGCCCACGGCTGCCGCACCGCGGTGGCCCAGTCGGCGAGCCGATCGGCGTGAGGTCCGGCGCGGTCGGCGGCGCCGACCCGTACCGCCGCCTCGACCAGATCGGGGATCGAACGCATCGCGCACAAATGATGGCGCAGCGGGTCCCGGGTCAGCCGCTCGAAACGCGACAGCGCCGCTTCGGCCCGGCCCGAACCGAGTTCGAGCAACCCCAGCGACCAATGCGCCCACGCCGCACCGGGAGAGACGGATCCGGGCGTGCTGTCGGCGAGTCCGGCCTCGGCGTAGTGCCGGCACCGGTCCTCGTCGCCCTCGGCGGCATGGATATGCGCGAGAACGCTGCTGAGCTGGCTGACCCATTGGCGCTGGCCCAGATCCGCGGCCAGACTCAGTGCCTCGGCCGCGGTGGTTCGCGCATCGCGCAGACGACCGGTGAAGATCTCCACCTCGGCGGCGAAGAACAGGGTGGTGGGCAGCCGGCCGGCGGCACCGGCGCCGCGATACTCCCGGCTCAGCGCCTCCGCGGGCCCGTAGACGTCGGCGTCCTGGCCGCTGGCCATCGCCACGCCACACAGCATCAGCCGTACCTGATCCGGTACCGGGCCCCGCCGCGCGGACTCTTCCAATGTCCGGGTCAATTCCGGTGGTGCGCCCGCGGTGTCGCGGCGATCCAGGACGCTCGCCATATAGGTCACGACCGGGTGCAGCGGGTCGGTGTCGGCGAGTGGCACCGCTGTCAACTGCGCCACGCAGTCGCGGACATGCTGTTCGCCGAGATACCAGCCGGTGTGCAGGGCCTGGATCAGCATCGTCGCCGCCAGCGCGGGATCGCGGTCGGCGACCTGCGCGGCGCCGGCGCGCAGCAGCGCGTCCGCTTCGGCGAACCGGCCCTGCCAGAAGTGGGCGAGCCCTTCGACGTGCGCGACCCGAGCCCGCAATTGCGCTGTCGCACCGGCTCTTCCGGCCACCCGGCGCGCGAGTCCCGCGGCCCGTTCCAGATCGCCC
>NZ_BAFW01000368.1 GCF_000308535.1 Nocardia cerradoensis NBRC 101014
CAGGATCGATCCGCCCCACCGTCTGCTGCTCCTGTCCTGCAGGGACAAACCGAACGCCGCCAAGCGAACCGGGTGAAGCGCGGGTGCGCATGCGGGTGTCGCCGTCGGTCAGTCGGGCAACCCGACATCGCGGGCATCCCGGCCTGCGCGCGATCCGGCCCAGCGGGGATTCCGCAGCGTGGTGGTGAATTCCCGATGGAACACCGTCGACACCAGACCGGGCTCGCCCCGGTACGCCGGCACCAGCCCGAACCGCGGTGGTTGTCGTTCACGAATGTCGACGGCAGCTTGCCGCTCCGGCGTTCGTGCATGCGCCCGGCCTGATCGATCGTCGCCGCTGATCGTGTGACTGCGGCAGGTCGCTGCGCTGGTCATGCGGGGGTGAGCGACAGGTTCAGGTGTGCCAGGCGGCGCACGATCAGGCTCGGAACGTAGGCGGGTTCGGGGCCGCTCAGCGAGACCGTGGCGGTGGCTTCGAGCAGTGCGCGCACGGCCTGAGTGGTTTCTTTGCGGGCGAGGTGGGCGCCGAGGCAGAAGTGGATGCCGCGCCCGAAGCTGTGGTGCAGTTTCGGCTGGCCGCGGTCGAGGTCGACTCGGTCGGGGTGGTCGAAGATGCGGGGGTCGCGGTTGGAGGCGCCCCACATCAGCATCAGTCGTGCGCCCGGTTCGAGGCGTACACCGGCCAGCCGGGTGCGGGCGGTGGTGACGCGGAAGTGGCCGCGGAACGGGCTCTCGATGCGCACCGCTTCCTCCACCAGCGCACCGATCCGATCGGGTTCGGCACGCACCGCCGCTTGCAGCTGCTGGTCGCCGGCCAGCAGCCGTACCGCGGTGCCGAGCAGGCTCGCGGTCGATTCCGCGCCCGCGGTGACCAGCTGCACCAGCAGCATCGCGCCCTGATCACGGGTCAGGGTTCCCGACGCGACCGCCGCGGCGACGCTGCTCAATACCCCCGTGTCCTGCCCTGGGTCGGCCCGGTCGAGGCGTTCGCCCAGATACTGTGCGAATTCGAGCACCGCGAGGGCGGCCTGCCCGGCGCGTTCGGGACTTGCGACGCCGGAGACCAGATCGATCGCCGCGTCCGACCAGGCGGCGAGGCGCTGATGGTCGGCGCGCGGGAGCCCGATCAGCTCGCCGATCACCTGCACCGGGACCCGGTGGGCGACCGTGGTCATCCAGTCACCGCCGCCGGAGGCGACCAGCCCGGCTACCGCCGGGGCGACCGCGGCGTCGATCAACTCGGTCGTCTCGGCGACCGCGCGCGGGCTGAACCGCGACATCACCAGCGCCCGCTGCGCGGTGTGCGCGGGCGGATCCGCGGTCGCCAGCACATCCACTCCGGCTCCGGCCTCGGCCACCGACACCGTCGCCGACCCCGACGCCGCCGACAACACCGCGACCAGATTGCTCGAATAGGTTTGCGGATCGGCCAGCACGGTGCGGATCGCCTCGAAACCGAGCACCACATACACCTGTTGATCAGGCAGATAATGCACGTCCCCGGCGTCACGCAGTTGTTCGAGCAGCGGATACGGGTCCTGCAGTGCCTCGGTGGAGAACAGATCGGGAACAGTCATCGAGACCAGCCTTTCACACGTTGTATAACACGTTATACAACGTGTTCTCGCTCTGCGGTACCCTCGAACGGTGGTCGACGACACTGCTGCCCTGCTGCGCGAGTCCCGCGATTCCCTGCGTGTGGTCCGCGAATTCGGCCCCGCCGAACGCGCGCGCCGCGCCGAGATCGCCGCTGTCGCTCGCACGATGGCCTCCCGGAACGGCTACAAGGGCGTCACGATCCGCGAGGTCGCCGCCGAGGCCGGCACCACCCCGGTCACCGTGTACCGCTACTTCGGCTCCAAGGACGGGCTGATCCAGCACCTCATGGCCGACTGGGCCCTCGACACGCTCGACCGCCTCACCCGGCTACCGGCCGAACCCGGCGCCGAGCCCGCCGACCGGATCGCCTCCGCGTTCTCCCAGATCATCGACTGGGCCGCCGAAGACCACAACCTGCTGCAAGCCGGGATGAACTCCGTGCACTCCGGCGACGGCCCCGGAATCCGGGTATGGCGCCCACTGTTCACCGAACTCGTCCGCGCCGCGCTGGCCGACCCCGACTGGACCGACGACCACGACCGAGCCCTGGTCCTCGGCCACGTCCTGACCACCTGTCTGCTCGACCTGACCACCAACCCCGCCAACATCACCGACATCCGCCACACCATCACCCGCGCAGCACAACTGCTCTTCACCACGACCAACCCGCCGCATCACCGATAAGGCACAGTCCGAGCAGCGGCCGAGCCGTCTTCGCATCGGACTTCATACGCGACACGATCAGCAGCTCTCAGTAGGGATGTTCGTATCCATGGTCGGGTGCCGGGATGCGCTGGACATCGGTGACGCGGAGGGTGGGGATCTTGTCGGGGTCGCGCCCGGCACTCCCCGGTTCGACGGTGCCCTGGACCTGAAGCCAGGTGTCGGCGGCGATCGGTTCGCCGATACCGGACAGATGAACCGAAATGTATCGCGCGTCGGCCACACAGCAGGTGATCAGCACACGCGCGAGGTCGATCGTCGAAACATCCTGGCGCGTTGAGCTCTCGCCCTCCGGAGCGAGAACGAATCCGCTGACGGTGATCTCGCGTCCATCGAGCGAATGGGTGGAGTCGTACAGCGCTCTGTTGGCAAGGTCGTAAATCGTGAGTGCCGGAGCGGGTTCGTCGGGTAGCGGCGGAAACGGACGTAACTCGGGTTCGTCGGCGACCGGCGCGGCCACCTGCACGCGCGAGGAGGTCGCGACCGAGTCCGCCCCCAGCGCGGGCGGGGTGATCAACAACAGCGCCGCGGCGGGTGCGAGCAACAACCACTGCGCGCGTCCGTGTCCGTCGTCCCGGGAGATTCCGGAGCGCCGGATGTCGCGCACGATCGAGATCGCCGCGAACACAACGAATCCGGTGCCACTGATGAGCAGAAACGGATGCAGACCGGGTTTGACGTAACGGAGGTAGCTGCCATCGATCGCGGTGCGCAGGATCGCGACACCGACCAGCACCAACAACAGATTCTGGGTTTCCCGCTTCACCGCGCACCCCCGAGAAACAGATATCCCGCGACTGTGCCGCAGCCGATCGCCACCACAAAAGTCAACGGCGCGAAGCGAACCGCGAACCGCCGCCCGAAACTGCCCGCCTGCATCGCGAAGAGCTTGACGTCGACCGCAGGACCCACGACCAGGAACACCAGCCGCGGCAGCAGCGGCAGAGCCGACATACTCGACGCGACGAATGCGTCGGCCTCCGAGCAGAGCGCAAGGACGATGGCCAGCAGAGCCATCACCACGATCGCCACCACCATGCGCCCGCCCAACTGCTCGTACCAGTCAGGCGGAACCAGCACGTGCAGCGCCGCCGCGGCCGCCGCACCGAGGACCAGAAACGAACTGGCCTGCAACAGATCATGTCGCGCGGCTTCGGTGAATACCTCCCACTTGGTCCGCCCTCCCGCGCAGTGATCGTGGCGATCGACCGCAGGCAGCATCCACGCCGGGCGTCCGATCCGCGACCACAGCAAGCCCATCACGACAGCGGTGGCCAGAGAACCGCTGAACCGTGCGCCGACCATACCGGGCTCACCGGGGAACGCTACCGCCGTCGCCACCAGCACCACCGGATTCGTGGCCGGCGCCGACAGCAAGAACGCCAACGCCACCGAACTGGGCGCCCCCTGATCGATCAAACGCCGGGCCACCGGAACCACCCCGCACTCGCACCCCGGCAGAGCCATACCCGCCACCCCGGCCACGCCGATCGCAGCGGATTCGTTGCGCGGCAGAATCTTTCGCAACAGCGCCGGGGAAACGAAAGCGGCGATACCACCGCTGACCAGCACACCGAACACCAGAAACGGCACAGCCTGAACGAAGACGCCGACGAACACCGTGGTAGCGGTCTGCCATCGCACGTGGCGATCGACAATCCCGGCAAGCCACCCCTGAACGATCAATCCGGCACACACCACCGCGACGAGAACATACGTCGAAGACACCCTGGACCGCATCGACCGCCGAACGCGATGGTCGACCATCACCACCCCTCCCCTGCTGATTCGCTGCCGCACAAACCTTAAGCGATAACGATTGCCATTTCCTGCCAGGTGCTGCGCGGACGCCGGTACAGCTGATGTGCCGGGCCACTGCGGTGCTGCGGAACTGAGGTGCTGCAGATCGGAGAATTCTCCACGGCGGTCGCCGACCCGGTGTACGCCTGCTGGTCGCGTCGAACACGGGGCAACTACCCCGGCCCTGATTACGCCGTCCACGGTTGCCCCGGTGGCATAGTCGAACTGTCCACCTCCGCTGAACCGGAAGGCATCGACATGACCGATCACACCTATCGCGTAATCGAAATCGTCGGCACTTCCCCCGACGGCGTCGATGCCGCTATCCGCAGCGGCCTGTCGCGCGCCGCGCAGACAACACACAACCTCGACTGGTTCGAAGTCCAGTCGGTCCGCGGTTACCTCGAGGACGGAGCCGTCGCCTACTACCAGGTCACCATGAAGGTCGGTTTCCGCATCGAGGATGTCGGACAATAGGCTGCCGCCGAGGTGACAGAGGTTCACTACCCGCGCTACCCACCCGGACCACACCGCGCTGTTCGCTTTCACCACATCGAAGAGCTGGAGAGGTCGAAACCCCGCGCCAGAGGGCCAGACGACCACGCCTACCGCCGCATCGACATTCTCGGCCGCCGTCACCGGTCGGCGCCGCTCGTCACGACAACCGCTGCGGCCCACCGCGTTCCACACCTCGCCCCCCGGCGAGGAGCGGGCCACAGCGTCATCTACCTATTCAGCTGCCGTGTCGTCGACATCCATCAACCGCCTTGCTCATGTGCGAATGGGATTCAGGCACCCTGCGCCGGGGGCTCGGCCGGTGCACAGCCGACCCCCCGGTGCACAGCGGCTACTTTGCCGAGGGCGCGGGCTGGTTCACGGTGGTGAAGTACTGCACCGCCGCCATGATGGCGATCGGTGCGGTCACGAAGAGTTGGCCCGCGGCGGTTCCCAGCGCGCCGATGGCGACGATGCCGCCGAGGCAGCCGATCGCAGCGGCAGGCAGGAAACCACCGAACAACCCGATGATCGCCGCCGCGGCGACAGTCGCCCCCGCGATGCCGCCGAGCACGCAACCGACGGCGGCGCCGCCGAGGCCACCCACGAGTGTGCCGATGGTGGCGCCGGTGAGAATTGTGCTCGAGAGCCGGCTCCAGGCGGCCTGTTCACGGTCGTACTCGTTCTTCCACGGCGCCTGGTTCTCGAAGGGCAGCGCCACCGGCCGATATACCGCGTGCCGCACATCGAATTGCGGAGTGAGAACGGCGCGGTTGCCGTGAATGTCGGCGGCGATCGGGAACACGAAGTCATCGACCCGGAACGAGAGTTCGGCGCCGGCCAGAACCGGGCCGCCTTCCTTCGGCCGGATGGTGAGGACGCCGTGGTCGGTCGATATTGTTCCCGCGGAGTCGGTTTCGATGACGGCGGTGTTCGGTGTCAGGGTGGCGGTGTAACCGATGGGTGTGGCCGCGTGCCCGGCGTCCGCGGACGCGGTGGCGCAGGAGACACTGATGGCGGCTGCCAGCAGGGCCGAGGTGACGATGGTTTTCCTCATCTTCTTCCTTACTTTCCGGGGATGTGCTGTCACACCGCTGCGGGTGTGCCGTCGCGGGGGTCTGTGATCGGTTCGGCCGCAACGTCTTCGGCACCGGCACCGGCGCGCGGCAGCAGCAAGGCCACCAGCGCCGCGAGGGCGAAGAACCCGGCGCACACGATGAGGCCGCCGCGGAATCCGATGCTGGTGGCCAGTCCCGCCAGGATGAACGGCGCCAGCGCGGAGACTCCACGCCCCACGTTGAAACAGAATCCGGCGCCGGTGGCGCGAGCCCTCGTCGGGAACAGTTCCCCGAGGTAGGAGCCGAACAGGCCGAAGAATGCGGTGAACGCACCGAATACCGGTCCCATCCACAGCAGCGCGGTCTGATGTGTGGTGAGCGCGTAGACCGGCAGTGTGAGCGAGACTCCGAGCAGCGTGAGGACGATCGTCCGGTGGCGGCCGATGCGGTCGGCGAGGAAGCCGAAACCGTTGTAGCCGAGGAACATTCCCACGTTCAGCACGGTCATGAATGTCGCCACCGAACTGGACGGCAGATCACGCTCGGTAGTGAGGTATGTCGGCAGCCAGGTTGTGGCACCCCAATACCCGAACAGTGCCAAAGCGGCCATGACAGTGCCCAGCACGGTCCGACGGCGTAACGAGGACCCCAGAACATCGCGGACCGAAACGACATCGGTATCGGTGTGGGCCCTCTCCGCCGCCCAGCTTTCGGATTCGGCGAAGAAGAGCACCACCACGGCGACAGGCAGGGTTACCGCGGTGCCGGCGACCAGGAACATCAGGCGCCAGTCCGGCAGGAACCAGCCGGCGACGGTGGCGGCCATCGCCCCACCGGCGGGGAAGGCACTGATCACGAATGCCGCCGCGCGGCCGCGGTGCTCCTCGGGCCAGGTCTCGACCACGTACGCCGAGACGACGCTCCACACGGCACCGAGCCCCACTCCGGCGAGGAATCGCAGCAACAGGACCGTCTCGTAGTTGGGTGCGATCGCGATCGCGGCGGTGAAGGCACCGAAGGTGAGCAGGGAAGCGACGAGCGCTTTCTTCCGGCCGAAGTTGTCGGCCACATAGCCGCCGAGGACGCTGCTGACACCGATGCCGATCAGGGTGGCAGTGGCCAGAAGTCCGCCCTGGGTGATCGTCAGCCCCATGTCCTGGCGGATGGTCGGTAGCGCCATGGAGAGCAGGACAATCTCCAGTGCGTCGAACAGGTAGGCGAGAAAGCACCCGCCGAGCACGATCCAACGACTACGTCGCATCGTTGTACCTCCACTATGAGCTGCCAGGGCTCATCGAGCGCGGGCAGCGGTGATCGTCGAACCGGGGGCGAGCGCTCCCCGCAGATATGGGTCGGTTCCGGCCGATGAGTCGCCGAGGCGCAGCCGGACAGAAGGTGTTGTCGTAGGAGTGCGATCCGGACGAGTCCAGTCCGGCACCTCCCCGACGTTCAGCATCATTAAACATCTGACGCGTGATGTCAACCACAGGCGAACAGTCCGACGAATAAAGCTCCATCGCGTACGAGTGGGCGGGCAGACGGGTAAGACCCCGCAATATGCGGCAATGGGTTGCGGATTCGACGCGGTCCGCTGCAGCGGATACATCAGGAACGGCGGACGGCTCGCACCCGCCGTCCGCACGAGTACCGTTTATTGCAGATAAACCGCTAGTGTTCACTGAGGGTTGATTTGCCGTGCGAGTAGACAGGGGTGCCTCATGCAGGACCGGATCGGCCAGGCTTTGAAGCAGGCACGCCTGGATCGGGGTTTGAGCTTGCGCGCGCTGGCCGCGGCGGCCGGGATATCCGCTAGCCAGCTGTCGCAGATCGAGAACAACAAGTCCCAGCCGTCGGTGAGCACTCTCTACGCTCTGGTCAATCGTCTCGAGGTCTCACTCGACGAGTTGCTGGGGATTTCGTACGGTCGCACCGCCTCCGGTGCGGAACCGGCGCCCGAGTCGTCGACGGGCACGACTCGGCCGGGCGGAGTCGTTCAACGCGCGGCGGACAACCCGGTGCTGGAGATGGCCAACGGGGTCCGGTGGGAGAGGCTCGCCGTCGGACCGGGATCGGGTGCGGACGCCCTGCTGGTCACCTACGAACCCGGCGCCGCGAGCTCGGTGGACCGGATGCCGATGCGGCACTCAGGAACCGAGTACGCCTACCTGTTCACCGGGGAATTGACGTTGCTGCTGGATTTCGACAAGTACACGGTCAGCGCCGGCGACTCACTCTGCTTCGACTCCACTCGCCCGCACATGTACGTCAATCAGTCCGACCAGCGCGCGAGCGGAGTGTGGTTCGTCACCGGCCGCCACGAATCCGGCCCGACCCGGGAATGGGTCGACGCACAACTCGGTGAGACCGGCCCGGAATTACCGCCACGAGTGGCCAACGCGGCCGATGCGCTGGATCTGCTCGGCACCGCGACGACGCGTTTCCACCCGACTCGACCGAACCGCGGCAGCTAGCCCCTTGGTTCCTGAGGCGAAAGATGCTGCGGCGGGGCATCTTTCGTTGCGGTCAGTGTTTTGATGATGTCGAGGCTTCGGGTGAGGTGTGGTTCGGTTCGGCCGGCGCGGTAGGCGAGGGCGAGTCCGATGGTGGTGGTGGGTCGCAGGGGGCGGTAGGTGACGCCGTCGAGGGTGAGTGCGGATACCGGTGCGGGCACGATCGCGGCGCCGAGGCCGCCGGCGACGAGGGTGACCAGTGTGGAGGTTTCGCCGACCTGGTATCGGATGCGGGGTTGGATGCCGGCGTCGCGGAGCAGGCGCATCACCACGCTGTACATGACCGATGCCCGGTCGGCGGAGTGCACGATGAGGTCGGTCTCGGCGAGCTCACGCGGATCTACGTGCGCGAGTGCGGCGAGAGGATGGTCGGAGGGCGTGGCGAGCACGAGTTCGTCGTCGCGGAGCGGCTCGACGGCCAGAGAACGATCGGTGACCGGTGGGCGCAGCAGGGCGATGTCGACGGCGCCGGTGCGCAGCGCCTCGATCTGGTCGGGCACCAGCATCTCACCGCGGAAGGCGAATTCGACTCCGGGCAGTTCGGTAGCGAGGTGACGCGACAGTGTCGGCAGCAGTGAGGCTGTTGCCGAGCCGACGCACCCGATGGTCAAGTGCCCGACCGAGCCCGCCGCGACCAATTGCGCCTCGCGTGCGGCGTCGTCGAGCGAGGCGAGGATCTGCCGTGCGCGGGCGAGGTAGGCGGCCCCGGCCGCGGTGAGCTCCACCTTGCGGGTCGTGCGTTCGAACAGCGACACACCGAGGTTCGCCTCGAGCTGGCGGATCTGCTGTGAGAGTGGCGGTTGCGCCATGTGCAGGCGTTGCGCGGCGCGGCCGAAGTGCTGCTCCTCGGCGACGGCGACGAAATAGCGCAGATGTCGAACATCCATATCGAAAACATCCTAATCACCCTCAGAATGGATACTTCACGATATCAACGCTGGACTCTAGCGTCGAAGCGGTGACCGAAGCTTTCCTCTACACCGCGGTACGGACCCCGTTCGGCCGCTTCAACGGCGCACTGGGCGGGACCCGCCCCGACGACCTCGCCGCCACCGTCATCCACGCCACCCTCGCGAAGACCCCCGCGCTCGATCCGGCCGCGCTCGACGAGGTCGTGTGGGGCAACGCCAACGGCGCCGGCGAGGACAACCGCAACGTCGCCCGCATGGCCGCACTGTTGGCCGGAGTCCCGGTCAGCGTTCCCGCCACCACCGTCAACCGGCTCTGTGGCTCCGGCCTCGACGCGGCGATGATCGGGTCCCGGCAGATCGAAACCGGCGACGCCGCCCTGGTATTGACCGGCGGTGTCGAGTCGATGACGCGCGCGCCGTGGGTGTTGCCCAAACCGGGCCGCGCGTTTCCCGCCGGGGACGCGACGCTGGTGTCCACCACGCTGGGCTGGCGACTGGTCAACCCACGCATGCCGGCGGAGTGGACGGTCAGCCTCGGCGAGGCCAACGAGCAACTCGCGCAACGATTTTCGATCAGTCGTGAACGTCAGGACGCCTTCGCGGTCCGCTCCCACACTCTCGCGGCCGCCGCATGGGACGACGGGTTCTACGACGACCTCGTTGTGCCCGTCGAGGGCGCGGAATTGCTGCGCGACGAGGGCGTCCGCACGGACGCGACCGTCGAGAAGGTGGCAGGGCTGAAGCCGAGTTTCCGCCCCGAGGGCACGATCACCGCCGGCAACGCCTCACCGCTGAGCGATGGCGCTTCGGCTGTCCTGCTGGGCAGTTCGGCCGCCGCCGACCTGGTCGGGGCGGCGCCGGTGGCCCGGATCGCGGGCCGCGGCGCACACGCCGTGGAACCGCAGGCGTTCGGTTACGCACCGGTCGAGGCCGCCAACCGGGCGCTCGCGCGGGCGGGGATCGGCTGGGACCGGGTCGGTGCCGTCGAACTCAACGAAGCGTTCGCCGTGCAATCACTGGCCTGTGTGGACGCCTGGAACATCGACCCCGAGATCGTCAACACCCGAGGCGGCGCGATCGCCATCGGCCACCCGCTCGGCGCCTCCGGCGGCCGCATCCTCGCCACCCTGTCGAAGGTGCTGCGCGAACGCCGCGAACGCTGGGGCGTCGCCGCGATCTGCATCGGCGTCGGCCAAGGCCTGGCCGTCGTACTCGAAAACCTGGAGACCACCCGATGAGCGCCACCATCTGCCCCAGCACCGACGACGCCGTCGCCGGAATCGCAGACGGCGCAACGGTATTGATCGGTGGATTCGGTTTGGCGGGAATGCCGTTCGACCTCATCGACGCCCTGATCCGCCACGGCGCCACCGACCTCACGATCGTGTCCAACAACGCCGGAAACGGCGACGTCGGCGTCGCCGCGCTACTGGCGGCGGGACGCGTGCGCAAAGTGATCTGCTCGTTCCCACGCCAACCCGACTCCTATGTTTTCGACCGCCTCTACCGCGCGGGCGAGGTCGAACTCGAAGTCGTTCCGCAGGGCACGCTCGCGGAACGCATGCGTGCCGCGGGTGCGGGTATCGGCGGCTTCTACTGCCCCACCGGCGTCGGCACGATACTGGCCGAAGGCAAGGAAACCCGCACCATCGACGGACGCGACCACATCCTCGAAATGCCGCTGCGCGGCGATGCCGCCCTGATCGCCGCCCACCGCGCCGACACCCTCGGCAACCTCGTCTACCGCAAAACCGCCCGCAACTTCGGACCCGTCATGGCCACCGCGGCCACCACCACCATCGTCCAAGTCGCCGAGATCGTCCCCGCCGGCACCCTCGACCCCGAAGCGGTCGTCACACCCGGCATCTACATCGACCGCATCGTCGCAACTCAGGCCCGGCACTACACCGTCCAAGGAGCCCGCTGACATGGCCCTGACCTCCGACCAGCTCGCCGCCCGCATCGCACGAGACATCCCCCGTGGCGCCTACGTCAACCTCGGCATCGGCCAACCCACCAAGATCGCCGACCACCTCACCCCGGAACTAGGCATCACCCTGCACACCGAGAACGGCATGCTCGGCATGGGCCCCGCCGCCACCGGCCACGACATCGACCCCGACCTCACCAACGCCGGCAAAGTACCCGTCACCGAACTACCCGGCGCCGCCTACTTCCACCACGCCGACTCCTTCGCCATGATGCGCGGCGGCCACCTCGACATCTGCGTCCTCGGCGCCTTCCAAGTCAGCGCGACCGGCGATCTCGCCAACTGGCACACCGGCCAACCCGACGCCATCCCCGCAGTCGGCGGAGCCATGGACCTCGCCATCGGCGCCAAACACGTCTTCGTCATGATGACCCTGTTCGACAAAACCGGACACCCCAAACTCGTCCCCCACTGCACCTACCCCCTCACCGGCCTCGGCTGCGTCAGCCGCGTCTACACCGACCACGCCATCTTCGACATCACTGCTCACGGCGTCGAGGTACACGAGACCTTCGCGACCGGTCTGGACGAACTGCGAAACCGCCTCGCTCTGCCACTCGAATCCGCTGCCGGACATCAAGTCCCGTGACGTGCTGAGCCTGCCGGACACGCTCCGAAAGTTCGCAACCGAATATCTCGTTCGGGCTGTTCAACCAATTTCCCAGGAGGCCAAGGGTGCGCACACCCACGCAATTCTTTCGGTACGTCGCGTTGGGCGACAGCCAGAGTGAGGGACTCGGCGACGGCGATGAAAGCACGGGGCTGGTCGGCCTGGCCGACCGGCTCGCCGCGACGATGACCGCGTCCAATCCCGCGTTGCAGTATGCGAATCTGGCCGTGCGGGGCAAGCTCGCAAGCCAAGTCCGCTACGAACAGCTCGACGCTGCGATAGCGCTTCAGCCGGATGTCGCCACGGTCATCGCCGGCGGGAACGACCTGTTGCGACCGAACTTCGACGCCGAGGCCGTCGGTGAGCATCTCGAGGCGGCATTCGCGCAGCTGACCGCTCAGGGTGCGGTCGTGGCGACTGTGACATTTCCCGATGTCGCTCGCGTCATTCCGTTGGCCCGGGTGCTCGGCCCGCGCACAGCCGCGCTCAACGAGGTGATCCGGAATGCGGCCGCTCGCCATGGCGTGCTGGTGGCAGAAACCGGTGACCACGACGTGATGACCGATCCGCGCATGTGGTCCTGGGACCGTTTGCACGCCACCCCGCTGGGGCACCAGCGTTTCGCCGATGCACTGGCCCAGGCCCTGCACCTGCCGGGGTCCGGCGACAGCTGGACCGAACCGCTTCCGTCCGCCGCACCACAACTCGGCACCGCCGCGGCCGTCACCGCCGAACTGCGCTGGATAACAGGCTTTCTGACACCGTGGCTGCTTCGCCGCCTCACCGGCAGGTCATCCGGCGACGGGCGAGTCGCCAAACGTCCACATCTGGGCCCGGTCGATCTCATCCCGAACGCATCGGTCTGAGCGACGAAACAACCGCGTCGGCACTACTCGGACCGGTCCGAGTAGTGCCGACGTCGAATCACATCCATATGCGTTCGCGACAGGACAACGACGGTCACCTGGGTGAGTGCCCACCCCGTCGTCAACTATCGTCCGGTGCCGAACCGATCAGCAACCCAGTCCGCGATGAAGTCGACTGTGGCCGACATATCTGCGCCATGGCCGGCGAAACTTGGCGATCGTTGCCGCCATGGACCACCAGAAGAGGGGCCTCGATCTTCAGGTAGTAGATCGATGCGCGGCGGTATCTCGTCGCCGCCGAAAGCGCATGGCCCGCGGTAACATCCGCGTCGGCCTGTCGGCGGACACGATCCGCGATCGCGCACAGGCTCGCGAACAGCTGCTCCGAATCCGGTTCGGCACCGATCAGGGGGCGGCATCCTTCGTCGATCTCCCCGATCGCGGCGCCTTGCGCGAGTGCCAGATTGATCGAGAGATTCCAGACGTAATGTCCCGGGAAGGGTTCGAACACCGCTGGGCTCCTCAGTGTTTCATCGTGTCAGTCCGAGTAGTGCCGAGGTGAGTCCCAGGTCGGGCCCGAAGTCTTCCAGGCGGCCGGTGCGGCAGCCGTCGGATCGCATCTGGATGCGTTCGCAGAAGAGGCTGACGACCTCGCCGGTGAGCGCGGTGCCGAGGACGACATGGCCGCGCATGAATCCTTGGCTTCGGTTCATCGATCGGTCGAGGTTTTGCAGCAACAGCGGAGCGAGGTCGACCGTTTCCGTCACTCCGGCGGCGTTGGCGCGCAGCTGGGCCGTGACGCTGGTCAAATTCGACAGTGTTCCCGCGAGCTGGTCCTGATACTGGCTCAGGGTTCCGCTGGTGTTCGCCAGCATCCCGTTGAGCTGGTCGAGAGTTGCTTGCAGCCCGGGAGCTTGTTCGGCCAGCAGATTCGACAGCTGGGTCATCTTGTCGCTGAACTCGCGCTCCGAATGGTCGTTGTCGGCCAGCATCGTCGTCAATTCGTTGAGTTTATTGATGATGCCGGCGATCGCATCACCGTTGCCGACGCCGACCTTCAGCGCTCCGGACAGGGCAGCCAGGGTGTCGTGGATCTTCTGTCCCTGTCCGTTGACCATGGAGTAGAGCAGCTGTCCCGACAGCGGGCCGGTGTCGGCGCCGGGTTCGGGCTCGAGGGCGGCGGCGAACTGGTCGATCGTTTTGATCATCGTGTCCAGCTCGACGGGCGTGCGGGTCTGCTGCACGGTCAGGTGCGCATCGGCCGGCAGTGTCGGTCCACCGGTATAGCGGGGCGTGAGTTCGATGTGACGATTTGTGACGATCGACGGTGAAACGAGAGCCGCGACAACGTGTTCGGGTATCTGCACCGAAGCATCGATGCTCATGTGAACTTCGTTGTATTCACCGTGGGGGATGATCTTGTCCACCGTGCCGATCTGAAGCCCGAGCACGGTGACCGGGTTCCCGTCGAAAATGCCAGCGGTGTCGCGGAAGTCGGCGGTGATGTGGTTCTCGGCGCGGCCCGGGGTGCGTAGTGCGGTGCATCCACTCAACAGGAGGGCCGCGATACAGACGGCGGCGGTGACGCCGGCGCGGGTCGTTGTCATCAGTGACCTCACATGCCGGGATCGATGAGGATCTTTCCTTCCACTCGACCGGCGGCGAGTCGGTCGAGGGAGGTGCCGAGCTGGTCCAGCGCGACGGCGGGTTCGATGAATTCGCCGCCGATGACACCGTGGGCAAGGATGTCCAGGGCTGCGGGCAGATCGGTGTCGCAGATGTGTGCGAGTGTGGTGTCGAGGGTGACCTCGCGAAAGATCATCGAGTGAATGTCCAACTCGGGCTTGCCTTTCGGGATGCCGACTGCCAGGACCCGGCCGCCGTCGGCGACCATGGCCAGTGCTTCGGCGAGCTGCCCCGGCGCGCCGCTGGCTTCGATGACGACCTCCGGCCGGTGGCCGCCCAGGGCTTCTCGGACGTCGGAGGCGATCGTGTCCGATGCGGTCAGTGCTCGATGGGCGCCCAACCGCTTCGCACGCTCGAGCCGGTCGGCCGCGATATCGACGACGGTGATGTCGAAGCCACCGATGTGCTCGAGCCCCGCGATGACGAAGGAGCCGATGGCGCCGGCGCCGATCACGACGACACTGTCACCGGCGCGGCCCCCGGCGCGGCGAGCGGCGTGGATGCCGACCGCGAGTGGTTGCGCGAGACCGGCGTGGTCGATCGACAACCCGCTGGGCAACCGGCGCAGCGTCTTCGAAGGGACCGCGACGAATTCGGCCATACCGCCAGGGACGTTGAGCCCCAAGGTCTTGTAGTGCACGCATTGGTTGGTGCGACCTTCGCGGCATCTGCGGCAAGCCCCGCACCATACTCCGGCTCCGCTGGCGACCAGATCACCGACAACGAGGTCGGAATCGGAGTCGGAGGTGACGATCTCACCCACGAACTCGTGCCCGGGAATGATGGGCCCCAGGTGGCCGCTGTGCGGGTGGCGGCGTGTGACGGGATAGGTTTTCGGTCCGGCGATCCACTCGGATGCGTCGGTACCGCAGATCCCCGACCGCAGCACTCGGACGAGCGATTCGCCGGTGCCGGGAGTCGGCACAGGTCGTTCTTCGAGCCGAATATCGCGTGCACCGTAGTACACAGCAGCCCTCATCATGTGTGGCACAGAAGATTTCCTCAGCGGTATTACAGGTCGTCGTCGCCGGCGGCGAGAACCAGATCGAAAGTGATGCTGTGCCAGCCGCCGCGGGGGTGGGTGCCGTCCGGGGCCGGACCGTCGTCGTGATGGACGGCGTTCACGAGCAGGTCTTCCTTCACGCCGAACACGGCGTCCGTGGCGAGGTAGGGGTCGCCGGAGAGGAAGATGTGGGTGATCAGGGTCCGAAATCCGGGGGCAGTGACCATGAAGTGCAGATGCGCGGGGCGCATCGGGCTGCGGTTCGTCGCTAGGAGCAGATCACCGACCGGCCCATCGTGTGGAATCGGATACGGCGCGGGCAGCACCGACCGAAACCTGTACTCGCCGTTGGCATCCGAGCGAAGCCAGCCACGACCGGCCGAGCGGCCGTCGGGATACTGGACATCGTAGAAGCCGTCCTCGTCGGCCTCCCAGACCTCGATCCGAGCGCCCGCGATCGGTGTGCCGGTGACCGAGCGGACCTGCCCCGACACATAACAGGGCGCACCGGAGGCGCCGCGAGCGATATCGCCGCCGAGCGGCACTTCGGGAGCGTCGTCGACGAAAAACGGGCCGAATACGGTCGATTCGGTGGCACCGGGCTCGGCGGGCTCATTGATCGCGACGGTCAGCATCGACAACCCCAGAACGTCCGACAGCAGAATGAACTCCTGGCGGCGCTCATCGGTGATATGCCCGGCGCGGGTGAGGAATTCGATCGCCCGCTGCCATTCTCGTTCGCTGAGCCGGACTTCGCGGGCGAACGCGTGCAGGTGCCGGACCAGGCTCTGCAACACCGCCCGCAGCCGAGGGTCCGGCGTCGCATCGAAGCTTGCCAGAACCTCGTCGGTAACCGCTTGTTCCCGGCCGGATACGACGGTGTGGTCGAGGGTCATGCGCTGGGCCCTATCGGGTCGGATCCGGCCCACGCCGCGTGCAGGATCGCGCGGACGCCGGCCGCGGTGACGGGGGTCGGGTTGTCGCCGGGGGCGATCGCGAGAATGTCGTCGACGACAGCGTCGAGGTCTGCTTCACTGACACCGAGGTCGCGCAAACCCGTTGGAACACCAAGTTTTTCGCTCAGCTGGCGCAGCGCTGCGATGGGATCGGGTTGCCGGAGCGCGGCGCCGATCCGGTCGGTGGCCACCGATGCGTTCGGGGCGTTGTACGCGAGCACATACGGCAGGACGATCGCGTGCGTTTGGGCGTGAGGCAGATCGAAGGCACCGCCGAGGACGTGGCAGATCTTGTGATGCAGTCCCGAGCCGGCCACCGCGAAGGCCGATCCGGCCAGATATGCGCCGAGCAGCAGTTCGGTTCGCGCCGTCAGATCGTCCGGTGTCGCGGTGACTGTTTCCAGGCCCCGGCTCAGATGCCGGATACCGTCCTCGGCGACCGCGCTCGACACCGGGTTGCGTCTCGGAGCCCAGAATGCTTCGACGCAGTGAGCCATGGCGTTGAGGCCGCTGGCCGCCGAGAGTTCCGCAGGTAGCGACAGCGTCAATTCCGGGTCGTAGACCACGGTGCGCGGCAGCACCCGCCGGTCGGTGCCGGTGGTCTTGCGGCCCTGGTCGGTCATCCCCCACACCGGTGTGACTTCCGAGCCGGCATAGGTCGTCGGCACAGCGACGATCGGCAAACCTGTCGACAGGGCAACAGCTTTCGCCGTGCCCGTTGTCGATCCCCCGCCCACCGACAACACCAGGTCCGAGCCGGCTGCCGCCTCGCGAGCGCGCTCGGCTACCTCGACCGGCACATGCGGACGCACCCCGGAGAATGTCGCCGACAGGCGGTCGGCGAACCGCTCGCACAGCCGGGCCGCGAGCTCGTACTCCGAACTGGAGGCGATCAGCAGGATCGCTTGCGCGCCCAGCCGGTCGACCTCGTCGAGCAATCCGGTGCGCGCCGCGCCCGCGCCGAAGACCACTCGGCCGGGCAGCGCGTCGTAGGTGAACATCGTCATCGGTCATCTCCGGGAATCACCGTCGGCTGATAGGCGAGCAGCAGCCAACGATCACGGTCGCGCACCCATACCGCCAGCGCACGGTTGGCCAGCTTCTTACGCACTCCCCCGGCGGTGATATCGGCGTGCATCTCGCCGACGACAACCGCGGTGTCACCGGCGACGACGATTCGGCTCACCGGATGGTCGATGTGGTGATACACGTAGTGGCCGGATCGCAGTTTGTCGACGTAACTGTCGAGGGCGTCGACCTCGGCGTTGGAGTGGGTGTAGACGAGGTCGGGATGAGCGAGGGCGAGGAAGCCGTCGACATCGCCCGCGATCACAGCCGCGTAGCGCTGATCCTCGAGCGAGCGAATCGTCGATTCGACTGCAGCGGAGGTGGTTTCCCGCGTCACAAGTGTGCTCCCATCTGCTGATCGTTCGGAATTGCCGGGTGCGTCGATACATCGCTTCGCCGCCTCAGCACAGTGAGGACCTGGGCCATATCGGCTCGTCCGAGTCCGGCACCCACAGCCTCCTCGAGCACGCCGAACGCGGCCTCCGCTCCCGGGAGGTCGAGGTGGTGGCGGTGAGCGAGATCCAGGGCGAGGCCCAGGTCCTTGCGGATCAGCGCGACGGTCGCCGCGACCGCGGTGGTCTCCGGCGCCAAGTACGCCTGCTGCTTGTAGCCGACATACGGCGCCCCGGCCGCGCTGTTGCGCAGAATGTCGTAGAAGACCGCAGGGTCCAGACCGCCGGCCTCCGCGAGGACGAGCCCTTCCGCGACAGCCTGGCTCAACCCGGCGAGAACAGCGTTCACCGCGAGTTTGGCCGCCGAGCCGGAACCGAGTGGTCCGGCATGGAACTGCGCCGCGGTCATCGCCGCCAACACCGGGCGAACCTGCTCGAATTGCGCGACAGATGATCCGACCATCGTTGTGATGGAGGCGGATTCGGCCATCGACACACTGCCCGACACCGGCGCGTCGACGACTTCCGCCTTCGCACGCTCGGCGATTCCACGCACAGCCTCCGGGCCGACGGTGCCCATCACGATGTGCACGTGACCGACCGCGACCGCCCGCAGCCCATCGACAACCACGGCGTGCGTGGACGGACCATCGGGCAACATGCTGATCGACAACGGCGCCACCGCGAGATCTTCGATCGAGTCGACCAGGGTGAGGCCCTCCGGGACGCACTCGGCCACGGGATCGTAGGCAAGGACGGTATGCCCCGACGCCGCGAGGTGGGCAGCCATCGGCCGTCCCATCCGCCCCAATCCAGCGAACCCGATCAGCACGGCACAGTCCAACCGGCGAAGTGCGGGCCTACCCCGCTCGAACGGCGAAGGCAGCTAGCGACATCAGTCGCCGGGCACCGTGCGCAGGTCGACCGTGGTCGAGAGATCGAGGATGGCATCAATGCTCCTTCGGCGTCGATGACGGGAAACGGCGGTCTCGGCAGCCCGAGTGCTGTTAAGCAGCATGGAACAGTTCGGGAGTCGATGTCAACCCTCAAGGAATGCCGGGCAGCTCCGATGTGACGGCGACAATCGCAAGACTTGGCCCGAAATTCGGCTATCAGACCTGATGGAATGGATATTCTGCGATAGTCGAGGTGGGCGATCGGATGGTGTCGTGGCCGAACAGCCACACGCTACTGTTCACTGTTAGTTGAAGAATGTGTAGACAGAACGTTCGATGCGTGGTGAGATCGGCCAGCAGTTGCCGCACGTCTCGTTCTTGTCGGCCCGGCACCCAGGTTCCGGACGCATGTGTGGTTCGCACAGCGATGACTGGAAGTTCCGGCTCGTCCCGGACGAGCTCACATTCCTGCGGCTGCCGAGACAGAGACTCCCTAACCGTTCACAAGGAACAGACATGACCGACACCGTGCGGATCCTGACGACCATAGGCACGCGAAACGTTACGCGTGAACAGGTACGCGCATGGGAATCACGCCGTGCCACAGCAGTTCTCGGGAAACTCGCCGCCCGCCTGGGACATCTCGGGATGAACGAGATCATGCCCGACCGCACACCGCAGGAACTGCGCACCGCTCCGCTCGACGAGCAACGCTACGCGTTGACGACACTGAAAACCGGTCTCGGTCACGCCGGCATCTACGCGCTACTCCGACACGAACTGACCTTCTCCGAACGCACGTCCCGCATCGGCGTAGCGGCAAGCAGAGGCCGAACCAAACACGCCGTCACCCGCCTGGAGGTGCCCGACTACTCCGCCGAACGATTCGCCACTTGGTTCAACGACCTCACCACCACCAACGCCGAAACCGACATGATCCACGCATGCCCCGACCACTACCTCGTACGCGGCCTACCCGACGGACGCCAAGAAGTCGTCGAAACCACCGGCGGCAGCCCGGCAGCAACAAGATTCCTCATCGACTACACCGCCGGCGACATCCTCACCATCCCGATCGACCCCGACTACCCGATTCAGATCGCCGGAGCAGCCACTCTCGACGACGGCCTGGTCATCGGCGGTGTCCGCCACCAATTTCGCGACCGCGACGGCGCCCTCGACGCACTGCTGACCGTACAATTCCCGGCCACCGTGCCCACCCGTCTGATTCGCCAACACCAATGGCATCTCGCTGCGGAGTTCAGCAACTGGATCATCGCCGCCGCACCAACCGCGGACACACGTCGAACCAGCTGATCCGACCTTCGGCGCACAGTATTTGTCGCATGCCCCGCCATCACCAAGTCCGCCAAATCTCGCCCTCCCGGTTCCGGGGGGCAGACACGCCGGGGTGAGCGGACGTGCCGGCCGATGCAGGCGGTGCGCCTACCGTGGTCGCGTCGGGTTGTCTGCCCGGCGCCGCGCGTGAGCGCGGCCGGCCTGTCGATCAGCTTGTCCAGCAAGTTTCTTGCGCTGTCGCGGGGAGAAGCCGGCCTCGTGGCGGCACGACCGGATCGGTACGACACCCCAGGAGGTCGAAAATGCGTGATGCTCGTTGTGCCCGGCCCCTTGTGCCCACCACTTTCCTCGCCGCCGCGGCCACCCTGACAGTCTGGGCGCCGACGGCCTCAGCCGAGCCGCTCGGTCCGCTGCCGGTCTACACCTGCGACATCGCGGAGCAAGGGCTCGGTGCGACGGAACTCGACGGAACCAGGGCCATCAAGGGGCAGAACTGCGAGGCCGGCGAGGGCACACCCACCAGCGGAAAGGTCGAGGAAGCGACTCTCATCCAGCCCAGAGACAACGACCTCGCCTACATCTGCAACGGCACGGTGTTCATCCACCAGAAAATCATCAACGGCCAGTTGGACGTCACGACCGATCGTTGCCGCATCCCCGGGCAGTGACGAATTCGGATACGTGCCTATAGATCTGGGCTTGTCCGGCGTTGCGGCGCAGCCGGGCGGCGCGCCGCCTGCGCGCGCACTCTGTCTGAGATATAGCAAGGCCGAGCCCACACCCGTTATCGCCGGCGCTCCGATTGCAGCTGCTTTCGGGGCAGCAGATCCAGCCGGCCAAAGGTGAAAGGTTTGGGATCCCTGCGCGACCCGACCGATCCGCCCCAAGTCGGGTAAGCGACGGACGATTGGCCCACATGCCCCTGCGGCCAGGCGATCCACCGATTCCCACCATCCGCCCGATATCGACATCTGACGGACCGCGCGACCACCCGGGTACACCGACGCAACCGCAAAACGCCTGGGCGTGCCGACCAGGCCTGCCTTGCCGCAGTGGGGTTCAAACGCGTGCCGGCTGTGGCGATTCGGCAACCCCATCCTTGGTCTGCGTTGGTGCCCGTGGCGACAGAACACCCGTGCGGCAGTGGAGCCCGGTATCGGGCGAAGACCGCCCATCGCACCTCTGGTGAGGGCTGCGATCTCCCCGAAAACCTTGGCAGTGGTCTTGTCCCACACGTACTGACCGCGAGGTCACGGGGGTGCGGTGTTCGGCGTGGCCGTCCTGGTGCCAGGTGGCGGCCCTTCGCGCGCTGTTCATCGAGCATTTGGAATCAGGTTCACTGATCGCCCGAATTCGCTGGAACTATCTTCCATATCGACCGGGTAGCACTGAAGGGAGAACCAAAAGCCATGTCCGACTCGTCCGCACCGGCCTCGACTCATCCGAGCTGGGAACGTGACGGCATCTGCCTGATGGAGAACGCCATCTCCGGCGGCGATCTCGATCGTCTGCAGCGCTGGGTCTCCGAGCTGGAAGCAGAGCCCGGCACCACCGACGGACTGCTGCAGTACGACGAGAAAACCGCCGACGGTTCGATGCGCCGGTGCCGCACAGAGAATTTCGTCCCCTTTCATGAAGGGCTGCGCACCCTGCTGACCGCGGGCGACATTCCGCGGATCGCCTCGGAGCTGCTCGGTGAGCAGGCCGTTCTCTACAAGGAGAAGCTGAATTACAAGGCGCCTCAGGGCGCGGGGTTTCGTCCGCATCAGGACGCGGTGGCGTACCCGAATGTGCAGCAAACCCTGGCGTGCATGGTCGCCGTCGATGACGCCTCGGTGACCAACGGCTGCCTCGAGATCGTTCGTGGCGCGCACCACGAGCAGCTGCCGACCGACGAGACCGGCTGTATCGACCCCGCCATCGCCGCCACCATGAGCTGGGAGCCGCTGCCGGTGAGCGCCGGTAGCCTGCTGTGGTTCCACTGCTGGGTCCCGCACCGCAGCGGTGCGAACACCACGACTGCGACCCGCCGCGCAATCTACTTGACCTACAACCGGATCAGTGACGGCGACCTGCGCGCGGACTACTACTCCGGCAAGCTCGCCGAGCTCAGAACACAGCCGGAAAGGCTCAGCCTCATCGGTCATTTCGCGGGTCAATCCTCGCCGTCGACGGAGATCCGATCATGAAAACCAGCACCGAAATGCTGCGTGAACTCGACCCACAAGCCCTGGGCCCCAGCGCTTTCTGCGCTGCCCTGTTCTCTTATCTCGAACACGAGGGCGCGACCATGTACGACGAGACGGTGACCCAACTCGAGCACGGCCTGCAATCCGCAGCCCTGGCCGAACAGGAGGGCTACGGCCCGGACCTGCAGATCGCCGCGCTGCTGCACGATATCGGCCATCTGATGCTGAGTGAACATGATGCGCGCGATGATTTCCTGGCCACCGACCTGCGGCACGAGATTGTCGGAGCGCACCTGGTCACGCAGTGGTTCGGAGCGGAGGTCGGTGGTCCGATCGCGCTGCACGTTCCGGCCAAGCGCTACCTCGTCGCGACCGATCCCGGCTATGCCGACGGTCTCTCGGCCGCTTCGATCCGCAGCCTCGAGGTGCAGGGCGGGCCTATGTCCACCGAGGAAGTCCAGACCTTCGAAACGCTGCCCTACCACGCCGAGGCGGTGCTCGTGCGCCGCTGGGACGACCGCGCCAAAGTGGCCGGCCTCGAGGTTGCGCCACTGCAGCATTGGCGCCCGGCCATTGAACTCCTGATCTCCGCTGCTGCGGATCAGTAACCGAATCAAGTATCAAAGGTATTGGGAATGAACCGCTTTCGCGCACTCCTGGGAGTGTTGCTCGCCCTGTGTCTCGGTATTCTGCTCACCAGCTGTGGTTCCCAGAGCTCGAGCACGAACACCATCAAACTCGGCGCCATTGCCACCGGCTCCGCGCCCGAGGAGCAGGCGCGCTACCAGAAGATCGCCGACCAGCTCGCCCAGAAGACGGGTATGAAGGTCGACTTGGTCACCAGCACCGACTATTACGCGATTGCGGAAGGGCTGCGCGGCGGCAAGCTCGATGTCGCGTTCCTCAATTCGCTCGGCTATGTGCTCACCGCACCCAAGGCGAAGATCCAGCCGCTGGCCGTCGGTGTCGACAACACCGGCCAGCCCGGTTATTACAGCTACCTGATCACCAAGAAGCGCGACGAGATCAAGGGACCCGCCGACGTCAAGGGCCACACTCTCGCGATCGCGAACAAGCTCTCGACCTCCGGTTATCTGTTCCCGCTGCGGGCCATGCAGGCCGCGGGCGTCAATCCCCAGAAGGACACGACCCTGTCGGCCGGTGGTAATCATGCGGCCAACATCCTGGCGGTGGCCAGTGGTCAAGTGGATGCGGCATTCGTCGACTCGGTCGAGTTCGAGGCGGCCGTGAAAAAGGGCAGGGTCAACCCGGACGAGGTGAGCGTGGTGTGGAAATCCGACCGGATCTCCGGCTCTCCCGTCGTCGCCCGCAGCGACCTGCCGGCCGACCGGCTCGACCAGATCAAGCAGGCGGTCCTGGGCCTGACCGGCACCGCGGAGACCCCGCTGGGAGTCGAGAAGACCATGAAGATGGGCGAAGTCGAAGATTCCGACTACGACCCGATCCGGGCGCTTGCCAAGCAGGCCGGATTGAGTGTCGACGATCTCGAGCAGAAATAGGACTGGTGAGGGAGCCGACATGATCAGCATCGAAGACCTCGTCGTGGAGTATTCCGACCGTCGCGCACTCGACGGCGTGGACATGCGGCTGAACGCCGGTGAGATCGTCGGTCTCGTCGGCCCCTCGGGTTCGGGCAAGTCCACGCTGTTACGCACGCTCAACGGATTCGTCCGCCCGACGTCGGGACGGGTGATCGTCGACGGTCGCGACCCGGCGCAGCTGCGCGGTGCCACACTACGCCGCCACCGCGCCGAGGTCGGCATGATCTACCAGCAGTTCCATCTGGTCGGCCGGCTGACCGCTGCCGAGAATGCCGCGGTCGGCGCGTGTTGCCGAGTTCGGCAGTGGCGCAGCCTGATCGGATCGTTGCCTGCGGAGCACCGTGCCGATGCCTATCGCGCCCTGGAGCGGGTGGGTCTCGGTGAGCGGACCGATCAGCGGGTGGACACCCTGTCGGGTGGTCAGCAGCAGCGAGTGGCGATCGCGCGCACGCTGGTTCAGGACCCACGGGTGGTGCTCGCCGACGAACCGGTCGCGAGCCTGGACCCCGGCAGTAGCGAACGAGTGCTGTCGTTGCTGCGAAGTCTGGCACGTCAGGACAAGCGCACCGTCTTCGTTTCGCTGCATCAAGTCGACCTGGCGGGCCGGTTCTGCGACCGGATCGTCGCGCTCGGGAACGGCAGGGTCATCATGGATTCAGCGCCAGGGGAGATCACTCCCGCGACGTGGGACGAGCTCTACGCCACCGCGGCGGCCGACCGGGAACCTGCGGTGGCGTGATCATGGCGACAACGATCACACCTCCCTCGGCGGATTTCGCCGCGGCCCCGGAGCGACGCATTCGCCGCAAACGCATCTCC